>NZ_CP032482.1:1901979-2218976 GCF_003600645.1 Yersinia rochesterensis | reverse complement strand
GGCCCCATTGAATCGTTTTCACTGCGGGTGGTCACCATCACTGTCTCCTTAGCATATAGAACAAAAAGTTGAGGTCTGACGGGTATAGCATGGCATATTTATCACCTTATTTATGCGAGTGATTCGCATTTTCACCATTTTAGTCGTTTCAGCGCCGTGGTGAATTGCATTACCACTTGCAACCCCTACATCCCCATTGTTTACTAAGGGGCAATTTTTTATCAGGATAATGTTTTTATCCGGGCGATAAGTTTCGCCAAACTCGATGGCAGATAATCAACATGCAAAAAATGAAGAATGCAGTACAAAACTACGCCTGGGGCAGCACTGATGCACTGACTAAACTTTACGGCATGGCGAACCCGCAAAATCAGCCCATGGCTGAATTATGGATGGGTGCTCATCCCAAAAGCAGTTCTGAAGTGGCTGATGCCAAAGGGCAATGGCATTCATTGCGTGAAGTTATTGAGCAAGATCCAGATGCCAATCTAGGCCATGATGTTTTCCAACGTTTCGGCGAATTACCTTTCCTGTTCAAAGTGCTGTGTGCTGCTCAGCCATTATCCATTCAGGTACACCCAAGTAAGGCTGCGGCTGAAATTGGCTTTGCTAAAGAGAATCAAGCTGGTATTCCACTGGATGATGCCGAACGCAATTATAAAGATGCCAACCATAAGCCAGAGTTGGTTTATGCCCTGACTCCTTTCCAGGCCATGAATGGTTTCCGCATGTTGGATGACATCGAAAAATTACTCCAGCCGATAGCCGCCGCTCATCCGGATATCGCCGCGTTTCTCCGCGAACCTGACACTGAACATTTAGCAACATTATTTGCCCATTTGCTGAGTATGGCTGGCGAAGAGAAAACTCGCGCGCTGGGAATTTTGAAAGCGGCCTTGAATAACCAATTAGGTGAGCCATGGGATACTATCCGCAGTATTTCGCGTTTCTACCCTGATGACAGTGGTTTGTTCTCGCCCTTGTTGTTAAATGTGGTGACACTGCAACCCGGTGAAGCCATGTTCCTGTATGCCGAAACACCGCATGCCTATCTGGACGGTGTGGCGCTGGAGGTGATGGCGAACTCGGATAATGTATTACGCGCCGGGCTGACACCTAAATTTATTGATATTCCCGAGTTAATGGCTAATCTGCAATTTATCCCGAAACCCGCGTCTACTCTGCTGACAACACCGCAACAGCACGGTCACGAATTAGTGTTCCCAATCCCGGTTGAGGATTTTGCCTTTTCGCTGCATACCTTAACGCCAGAGCCGCAAATGTTGGCGCAGAACAGTGCCGCGATCGTATTTTGCGTTCAAGGCCAAGCGATATTGAAGAAACAACAGCAAGTCATTACGCTGCAACCGGGAGAATCTTGTTTTGTTCCGGCGAATGAATCGCCAGTGAGTGTCCTCGGAGTGGGGTCAATTGCCCGTGTTTACAACGGAGGGTGAACGAACTCACTCATTTTGTTGTCTATTGCTGGTCTTTTGATGCTGCGGTGGTTAAATTTCACCATCGCAATAAGTCTTTATCGTCGCAATAATATTTGTGAATGTTTAATCTAGGCCTATATTAGTTTGGGATATGTTGTTTTCTTACGGTGTTATTTAATTAGTCACTCATTACCGCGTTCAACATAGTGAATTTGGTGTATTAGAAAAGGATGAACAGAACAATGAAAAAATCGTTAGTGGCTGTCAGCGTCATTGTGGTACTTGGCGCTGCATGGACTGGGGCCTCATGGTATACCGGCAAATTGATTGAACAACGAATGGGCGAATTGGTTAACAACGCAAACGACCAGATCAGAACTTTGCTACCTCAAGCTGGCGTAAAATTCGCCTATAAAGATTATCAGCGCGGTCTGTTCAGTAGCCAAGTTCGCTATATTTTACAATCTGATAGCACTGTTTCCGGCGAAAAAGCCTTAAAAGATGGCGACGAAGTGGCATTTATCGAAACTATCGATCACGGCCCATTCCCATTAGCGCAGTTAAAAAAATTCAATCTGATCCCAAGCATGGCCTCGGTACACACCGAGCTTGCCAATACGCCAGCATTGAAAAAACTGTTTGAAGTCACCAAAGGCCAATCGCCCTTTACTGCAGACTCCCGCATTTCATACAGCGGCGATACCTCTTCTGCCATTACTTTCATTCCGATTGATTATCAGCAAAACACCACCAGCATGAAATTCGCTGGTGCTAAAATTGATGCTGATGTGTCGCGAGATCTGCGCAAGGTGAAAATGAGTGGTTCTAGTGACAGTCTTGTTTTTGCGAGCAAAAATCATTGGGATCAACTTGAGCAATTTAGTCTGCAAGGTTTGGTCATTAAAAGTGACACCAATGTAGGCAAGTTTGATCTCAGCATTGGTGACCAACAACTGAGCATCAAGCAGATCGGTTTAAATATCGATGGCAAAGACACCGCGACACTGGTTGGTTTTAACCTGAATACTCAATTAGGCGAAACCGATAAAGATTTGAACGGTAAGTTGACCTATACATTAGACGCGCTAAAAATTCAGGATAATGACTTTGGTGCCGGTAAATTGGCCTTCAGTTTCGACCATCTGGACGGTCAAAGCTTGAAACTATTCTCCAGCGCCTATAATCAACAAGCCTTGAAAGCTGTTCAGGCGGGTGAAAATCTGGATCCGGAAGCTTATCAGCAACAAATGGCCGAAATATTACTGGCTAACCTCCCTGCTCTGCTGAAAGGTAATCCGACAATTAGCATTGCACCACTGAGCTGGAAAAATGCCAAAGGGGAAAGCACCTTTACTCTGAATGTTGCTCTGACTGATCCAACACAAGCGAAAGCAACTGATGAACCGCTTCTCGCGCAGTCAGTGAAAAAAATCGACGCGACGTTGACCATTCCGATGGCAATGGCAACCGAACTGACAACCCAAACCGCGCGTCTACAGGGCTACAGCCCAGAAGAAGCCCAAAAAATGGCACAACAACAGGTTCAAGGCATTGCTGCTATGGGCCAGATGTTTAAACTGACCACCACCAAAGATGATGTTATCAGCAGCAGTTTCCATTTTGCCGATAACCAGGTTGATTTGAATGGTCAGAAAATGTCGCTGCAAGAATTCGTTGGCCTGTTTGGTATGTTCGGTGGTGCACCTGCTGAAGAAGATACCGGCCCCGAGTCTGAAGGTATGCCAGTAGAACCTGCACCCGCAGTTCCAGCACAATAAGTTGTTGAACGATTCTCAGTAATAGAATTCAGTCATAAAATTGAAATTGCGAACGGGGCCTGATGGCCCCGTTTTTTTATCCATCAAGGTTAGGTTTTCGCGGATAATAAGGTTTTGGTCAATTTGACCGACTGGCTGGATAAAGAATTTTCATACACAAGCGAACCCCTGCCGCAATAATTATCATTAAAATAATCCTCTTACGTGCCATAATTTAAATAACGGGTCATGTGACTATTTTTGACAAATTGTGATTTCAAAATCAGAATATCGCTTAATCGAACGTATATATGACAGGAAAGAAATGATTTAACTGCCCCTGAGTTATCGCTGTAATATGTCAATCGCTTCTGAAAATGACCAATACGCTAATACGCTGGCAGTTACACAGAATTATAGACAGGCTCCGTTCAACACATTGCTACATTGCTGCTGCTTTTTTGCTGACAGCATAATTGTGTATATCATGACAAACAGAGAAAGATAACGATGAAACCGTCGTCAAACCTTACGCAAAAAGTTATCCCCATAGTGATCTGGACGTTGATTTATTACCTTTCTGGCGTAATTTCTCTAAAATTTGACGATCCAGCCTCACATATTTCGATTGTCTGGTTTCCAGCTGGGGTCGCCACGGCGGCTTTTTTATGTGCACGTTGGCGTCAATGGCCTGTGTTACTGGGCTGTTTTGTTATTATCAATCTTGCTCTTGATAACTCCCTACAAGAAAACTATATATTATCAATATGTTATGCGTTTCTCTCCATGCCATCAACCATGCTTATCGCCTGGATAGTACGCCACTATTCCCGTCCAAGAGATGATCTGCATGTCGTTCTCATGTGGACCTTTTCTACCATTATTGTCAGCCTGTTAGATGCACTGTTTGTCTCAATCGGTTTTGTTCTGTTTAATAAAGGGACATTTCAGGAGATTTTCTGGATCGGGTTTGTTGCTGATGTTACCGGGATATTCTTCGCTACCACGGTCATCATGGGGTTCTTCAACACTCGATTTCGTACCCAAATTTCGCCGGTCAAGAATAAGCTTTTAGGTTCTATCATCTGGCTTATGCTGTGTTTATTGACTTTATTAATCTTCAATAATTCACTAAAAGAATTTAGTAGCAATATATTACACCTCCATAACGATATGCTCATTTTCACCTTTGCCTGTCTGCCGATCATCCTGGCTGTCATGTTATCTATCTTATGGGGAAATCATGGCGGCTCTATTGCCCTACTGACATTGGCGACTATTGTCATTTACTTCACTGGGAAAGGCTATGGGCCATTTTTCATCAATGGGTTGCACCACGGGGAGCCTTTGCTTTTAGTCCAATGCTATCTGACAGCAACGGCGCTGCTCATGGTTTTCCTGCGTGTTCTTACGCGAAGTATGCCTCATTTTGACGAAACCGATGGGGTACAACATGCCGTTTACCAACTCAATCTAAACACCGGTGAGATTGAGTGGGGCCACCTTTCTGGCGAGTTGGCCAACATTGACTCCGCTATTATGTCCACGATGAATAAATTAATTGAGCAGATTCACCCTGATGACAGAAATAAAGTGCTAGAGCATTGGGGAAGCTGCGGCGAGCAACAGAACTTACCCCGACTCGACTTCCGATTTAATGACCAAAAAGGCAATTGGGTAACCATCACTGACAGTGAAAGTATTTTGTTCAACCACCATGAGCCACGCATGATCATTGGAAATTGGCATATTACGAACTCTGTGCCTCTTTTTAAAGCCAACTGAGACAGGATAGTCAAGATGATCCAGATCGCATTATTACTTTTTGGCGCAGATTTCGTTCGAACAAAGTCAAAATACCTGTGGTTCATCGGCTTTCTATGGGGGATTGCTGGAAGCCTTATTTTTATCGACGGGCTTGATGGCCAGCTTTATTTCCCGCTAAAAACTTTCGGTTTTTTTCTTATATTAGAAAGCCTAATAACATTAAGTGTGGCCTCAAGTGGGGTCGGGTCCCAAAAAGCAGTCCTGTATTTTAAAGGCGGGATATTTTTCTTCAGCGCCGTGATCATTATCCTTAATCAAACCTACAGTAATCTGCTGCTCTCGATCATTTTTGGGTTTGCTTATTTTATCATCGGTTTGTTTGTTGGCGTTTCAGCCTGGGTTGTACGTTTCCCGCACTGGCGAACGGCGGCATTCTATGGTCTGGTACAGATTATTTTTGCATTCTTCCTGTTTATTCACTCCCAAGCTACCATCTCATTTTTCCTCGGTTTTTTGATGATCGACAGCGGGTACAGTTGCCTAAAAATGGCCCGGCGTACCAGCCAGATGAAGCGTGCAACATCCGTATTCCAATTGATGCAACCTACAGATATATTGATATATGAAAGTGCTAAAGAAAATCAGGAAAAAACGGAGGCGATCATAGCTGAGAATACTGATCTTTCGTTACTCCCCGCTCTCATTGTTCATATCTGGACACCGGAAGGCTCCGCAAACAATCGCCCAGTACCACGTCCTGTCATTAACCGTTATATTGCGGCAGTAGATGAAACCGGGGTAATCTCAACAGGCCATGCGGCACTTGAAGCCCCTCCGGATGTCTACATCAGCTTATATCCCGCTGAAGATCTTGATCGCTCCCCTTCAGAGTTTTTCCGCTTGCTCAAGGCAACTCGCGACAACGATGTCAAAGGGATGTTCCAACCAAGCTATGCTGTGGAATCAGCAAACTGGTGCGATTCCGACCGGAGGATTAGCTTCAGGGATTATAATATTGAAGCCCTGTCTAATTTTTGGCAAAGTTATCGCAGAGAAGAGTCTTATAACCTGACTTACCGCAATTGCTCAAGCAGTGTCGCCTATGCGCTGGAAGCCGCGCTTGATGGTGTACTGTCGCCACGTAGCAAAAACTGGTTAACGACCTTTAGAGTGTTTTTCATGCCTGAATTGTGGATAGCAGCCCAAGTTCGTAAACGGGCATTGATGATGGCCTGGACACCGGGATTAGTGATGGACTATGCACGAGCACTCAGTGCCATTGTGCAGCCGGTTCCACAACCCTGGCATCAACGGATGCCGTGGAAAGTGCGTGGGGCTAATCAGAATACCCCTCAAGAAAAAGAGTAATATCAACCCAAATCAAGCCGAACCGCGGCGAATCAATACCGGCGGTAATATGACGTTTTGTAGTTGTAAATCGACACCGGCGATACGCTGAAGTAACCTCTGCCCGGCACTGTAGCCAATCTCTCGGGCGGAGCTGGTGATGAAGGTTAGTGGCGGTTCAGTGAGTTCTGCTTCAGGGACATCACCAAAACCAATTAATGCAACTTGCTGATCGAGATAAGCATCGACTCCAGCGCTGCCAATCGTCCGGCCGGTGCGCAAAATACCAAAGTATGCCCCTAGCGCTACGGATGCTTGATGGCAAACGATGGCACTGACATTAGGGTGATGACGTAATAACCCTTCAGCAGCATCCGCCGCGGCTTGCTGCTGACCATCACATTCAACCACCCATTCCGAACGAAACGGTAGCCCATATTGCACTAGCGTGGCACAAAATCCCCCTATCCGCTCGGCCCTGGTCAATGAGTGCGAATGTCCCCCAAGATAGGCAATTTGCCGATGACCACGACCAATAAGGAATTCTGTTGCCATTTTAGCCGCTTGCATATTATCGGGCCGTACCACATCCACCCCGTCCAATACATTTGAACGAGCAGCACAAATCAGCGGAATATCATGCTCTGCGGCCTTTTCTTGTAGCCCCATCTCGCGTTTAGCACCACCGCCCAGTACCAATCCATCGACACCTTGATCAATCAGCGTATCAAAACACCGCAATAACCCTTTTCCTTCACGGCCACTTTGCGTCAGGAACAACAGCTTGCCCTCCGCCTCAATCGCCTCACTCAGCCCTGCGGTCATTTCTGCATAAAAGGGGTCACTGATATCGCGCACAATCAAGCCAATTACGCCAGATGCCCCGCCGCGTAATTGTGCCGCCTGACGGTTACGCACATAGCCTAATTGTTCAATGGCCTGATTGACCCGGTCGGCAGTTGCCGGGGAGATACGTCCTTTGCCGCTGATTGCTAACGAGACGGTTGCCACGGACACACCCGCCAATTTAGCCACATCGATGATGGTTATTTTTTTTGTTGTCATAACTGCTGATAAATAAGCCAAGTTAAACGTTTAATCTGATGATGACCCCGGCATACCCAAAGAATTTGGAGTTGCAGGTAGGCGGCCAGCAAGCAAATCCCGATGAATCTATTGACTTTAGGGTCAACGACCAGTAAGTGATTCGGGTGACAAATCAGTCTGGAACCGATTTGAACGCTGCTTGCAGCGGCCTCGCAGAGGCGAGACCCATGGACGGGCCGAGTAATGAGCGCAGCTAACAACCCTGCAGCTTCAAATGCGAGGGTATACAAAAATAGGATCAGTAATTGTGACATATCACTCATATTATCTGGGTTAAACGTTTTATCTTGTTTTACCTCCAGACAGGGAGACGAAATAGTCGCCGTTATCCATCAATCAATCGTTATCTATCAATATTGTCTAAACGACGTTTTTTAACATCAGGTGTATCAGTACAGGAGCCACTATGTCAGCGGCAAAAAAACAAAAAATTACGCTGTGGGAGTTTTTCCAGAGTTTAGGGAAAACCTTCATGTTACCGGTCGCCTTGCTCTCCTTCTGCGGGATCATGCTGGGTATCGGCAGTTCGCTTAGTAGTAAAGATGTCATCACTCTCTTACCGTTTATTGGTCACCCTGCTTTCCAGCTATTGTTTACCTGGATGAGTAAGGTTGGTTCATTTGCCTTTAGCTTCTTGCCCGTGATGTTCGCCATTGCAATTCCATTAGGGATGGCTCGCGAAAACAAAGGCGTTGCGGCTTTCTCTGGCTTCGTCGGTTTCGCTGTACTGAATCTGGCCACCAACTTTTACCTCACCACCAGCGGTGTGTTACCCACCACAGACCCATTGGTATTGAAAACCCATAACATCCAGAATATTTTAGGTATTCAGTCCATTGATACCGGTATTTTGGGTGCGGTGATCGTGGGGATCATTGTTTACTTACTGCATGAGCGCTTCAATACCATTCGCTTGCCTGATGCATTAGCTTTCTTTGGTGGCACCCGTTTTGTGCCGATTGTCACCACCGTGGTACTTGGGTTAGTCGGCTTGTTGGTCCCATTGATCTGGCCTTGGTTCGCAGCAGGTATTAATGGGTTGGGCCGATTGATTAACGGCGCGGGTATGTTCGGGCCAATGATCTTCGGCAGCGGTGAGCGCTTATTACTACCTTTCGGCTTACACCATATCTTAGTTGCACTGATTCGCTTCACCGAAGCGGGTGGCACCATGGATGTATGTGGCCACAGTGTTAGCGGGGCTTTAACCATCTTCCAGGCGCAATTATCTTGTCCAACCACCACCGGTTTCTCTGAAAGTGCCACGCGCTTCTTGTCGCAAGGCAAAATGCCCGCTTTCTTGGGCGGTTTACCGGGCGCTGCACTGGCGATGTATCACTGTGCAAAACTTGAAAATCGTCATAAAATTAAAGGGTTGCTGATTTCAGGGGTAGTTGCGTGTGTCATCGGCGGCACCACAGAACCGATCGAATTCCTGTTCCTGTTTGTGGCCCCATTCCTGTATCTGATCCACGCCATTCTGACCGGGCTGGGCTTTACTGTCATGGCGTTGTTGGGTGTGACCATCGGAAATACAGACGGCAATCTCATTGATTTCGTGGTATTTGGCATCTTGCACGGCACGGCAACCAAATGGTATTGGGTGCCAGTGGTTGCTGGGATTTGGTTTGTCGCTTACTACTGCATTTTCCGTTTTGCTATTCAGCACTTCAATATCAAAACACCGGGCCGTGAGAATGAGACCGCCGCCAGCAGTCATGCAGAAAAAGCCGCCAGTGGTGCGATCACCGGGAAGTCTGGCTATAACTCCCCTGCTATTTTGGCTGCTCTGGGTGGCGCTGATAACATTGTCTCATTGGATAATTGCATCACCCGCTTGCGGATGTCAGTTAAAGATATGAATTTGGTAGATAAAGAGGCGCTGAAAGCTAACCGCGCTATTGGTGTGATTCAGCTCAATGACCATAACCTTCAAGTTGTTATTGGCCCACAAGTGCAATCAGTGAAAGATGAATTAGACTCACTGATAGGCGGTGAACAATTCGCAACATCTTAGGATGGTAATTCGCTAAATAGCGTTGCCTCAATATTAATTACATAGAAACTATACCCAAAGTCATTGGAGTCGCAGGTAGGCAGCCAGCAAACTCATCCCGATGAGCTTACACAAATCAGTGATTCGGGTAAGTGAGTGCAGCTAACCCCCTGCGGCGTCAAGGGCGAAGGGTATATTTGATAAGCGAGATGCTGATGTTTGATTTCTCCACCCCTGTCGATCGTCACGGTACTTGGTGTACCCAATGGGACTATATTGCTGACCGTTTTGGTGCTGCGGACTTGCTGCCATTCACTATCTCGGATATGGACTTCCCCACAGCGCCAGTTATTTTACAAGCACTTAATCAGCGCATCGGGCACGGTGTGCTGGGGTATAGCCGCTGGCAACATGAAGATTTTCTCGGGGCAATTCGTCATTGGTATCAACAGCGTTTTCATTGCTCGATTGATACCTCAATGGCGGTCTATGGCCCGTCGGTTATCTATATGGTGGCCCAGTTGATCCGCTGCTGGTCAGCGCCCGGTGATTTTGTCGTCACCCACACTCCCGCTTATGATGCTTTTTATAAAGTGATCCTCGGCAATCAACGCCAATTACTCAGTTGCCCACTGCAAAAAATTGATAATCAGTGGCAATGTGATATGGCGTATTTGGAAGCATTACTAGCCCGCCCGCAAACTAAAATATTGTTGCTGTGCAGCCCGCATAACCCCACAGGGAAAGTCTGGACAGCGGAAGAACTTACACTCATGGCGGAGCTGTGTGAGCGCCATCAGGTCAAGGTTATCAGTGATGAAATCCACATGGACATGACTTGGGATAATCAAGTACATACCCCCTGGAGTCAGGTGGGGCAAACCCCGTGGGCTTTACTGACCTCCGGCTCTAAGACATTTAATATCCCCGCGTTAACCGGTGCTTACGGTTTTATCAGTGACACTGAAACCCGTGATAGCTACAACCAAATGCTAAAAGGCCGCGATGGCCTCTCTTCTCCGGCGGTACTGGCGATCGTCGCGCATATCGCCGCTTACCGGCAGGCAGAACCTTGGTTGGATGAATTACGCCGTTATCTGCAAGCCAATTTAGCTTATGTTGCGCAGCGGTTGCATGAAGCATTGCCTGCTTTAAACTGGCAGCCACCACAGGCAACTTACTTAGCGTGGATTGACTTACGCCCATTAAATATTGACGATCATCAATTACAGAACGTGCTGATTGAAAAAGAAAAAGTCGCCATTATGCCTGGTTTCACCTACGGCGAAGAGGGTCGCGGCTTCCTACGTCTCAATGTCGGTTGTTCGCGCAGCAAAGTTGAAGCTGGGATGGATAAATTGATTAGCGGCATCCAGTTTTTACAGGGGAAATAGCATTTCCGCTCGGTTTTTATCGGCACCTTTTTATCTCTAAAAGGTGCCAAAGTGAGATTTAAGTCACCTTTTCATGCAACAAGTTAGCTATTTTCACTGGTTTGTTTTTATAATGTTCTGCACTTTACCGACAAAATCCATTTAAAAGAGTGAGTGCACCTATGATTGACCTCCGCCTTCCCTTGACTGACATTCATCGCCATCTTGACGGCAATATTCGTGCGCAAACTATTTTGGATTTGGGCCGCCAGTTTAATCTGTCGTTACCTGCTGATGAATTAGAAACCCTGCGTCCACATGTTCAAATCACTCAGACTGAACCTGATTTGGTTAGCTTCCTGCAAAAACTGGATTGGGGTGTCGCGGTGTTGGGTTCTCTTGATGCCTGCCGCCGTGTGGCGTATGAAAACGTCGAAGATGCCGCCAATGCAGGATTGCATTATGCCGAGCTGCGTTTCTCCCCATTTTATATGGCGATGAAACACCAGTTACCCGTCGCCGGTGTGGTCGAAGCTGTTATTGATGGCATCCAATCGGGTTGCCGTGATTTTGATATTGATATTCGTCTCATCGGGATCCTTAGCCGCACTTTTGGTGAGCAAGCCTGTTTGCAAGAACTTGATGGTTTACTGGCGCATCGTGACGGTATTACTGCGCTGGATCTGGCGGGTGATGAGCTGGGTTTCCCTGGCGGCCTATTCCGCAGCCATTTTAATCGCGCACGGGATGCCGGTTTGCGGATTACTGTCCATGCCGGTGAAGCTGCAGGCCCTGAAAGTATCTGGCAAGCTATCCGTGAGTTAGGCGCAGAACGTATCGGTCACGGTGTTAAGGCCGTGGAAGATATTAAGCTGATGGATTATTTAGCTGAGCACAGCATTGGCATTGAGTCCTGTCTGACTTCCAATATTCAGACCAGCACGGTTGCCTCACTGGCGGCTCACCCCTTGGCCATCTTCTTACGCCATGGGGTGTTAGCATCAATAAACACCGATGACCCTGCAGTGCAAGGCATTGAAATTGCTAATGAATATCATGTTGCCGCGCCAGCTGCGGGCCTAACACCACAAGAAATTCGTCAGGCTCAGGAAAATGGGCTGACAATGGCCTTTATTAGCGAACAAGAAAAACAGGCGCTGCGCGATAAAATCCGCGCTTAAGTGACTGAAAGAATACTAACAAAAACGCCCGTGTTTCAATGAAATACGGGCGTTTCTTATTGATAACTCGCTATGACTTGGTTTCAGTATTCTCAGCCAAAAGCGGTTGGGCGCTCGCCAGCTCTTTGGCCGCATTTTCTTTAGCAACCCGTTTGGCGTAATGTTGTGCCAATACCGCACAAACCATCAATTGAACCTGATGGAATATCATCAGCGGCAATACCATAACCCCCACCACCGAGGCAGGAAACAGTACATTAGCCATCGGGATCCCATTTGCCAGGCTTTTCTTCGAGCCGCAGAACACAATGGTAATCTCATCGGCCGTGTTGAAACCCAGCCAACGTGCAGCCAGCGTATTGATAACCAATACTAATGTCAGTAACACCATTGAACAAACTAATATTGCCAACAAAGACCAGCCGTCGATTTGGTGCCAAATCCCCTCAACCACTGCCTCACTGAAAGCCACATAAACCACCAATAAAATTGATGACCGGTCAGTAATATTAACCAGCTTTTTATGACGTTCAACCCATTTGGCAATCAGTGGACGGGATAAATGGCCGACAATAAATGGCACCATCAATTGCATGACGATAGAACCGATAGCATGCAAAGTATCAGTATCGCCCCCTTGTGTTTGCATCAGCATGCCCACCAGAATCGGTGATAAAAACACGCCGAGGATACTGGAGGCCGATGCGCTACATATGGCGGCCGCCACATTCCCGCCCGCCACCGAGGTATAGGCGATGGCGGATTGAACTGTCGCTGGTAATGCACACAGATAAAGGAAACCCAAATACAATGTTGGTGTTAATACCCCCGGAACCAATACATTCATGCCCAATCCCAGTAACGGGAACAGAGCAAAGGTACTGAGAAATACCACCAAGTGCAGCTTCCAATGCCCCATACCGGAGACTATCGCGGCGCGGGAAAGTTTGGCCCCGTGCATAAAGAACAATAATGCGATAGCCGCCGTCGTCAAGTGCTCGAACCACACCTTAACTTCGCCCTCACAGGGGAAGATTGAAGCAATGATAACGACCAGTATCAATACCAATAAAAATTTATCTATCCGTAAGCGTTGTAGCCAGGACATGCCTTAGTATTCCTTCTATACCCCCTCGCTCTTGAAGCTGCCGTGGTGTTAGCCGCAACTCCAATATCTTTGGGTATGGTTTTTTATAAAATAATCCTATTTAGGAAGCATAACTCAGTTTGCAGTGACAACCGGCAGCGCTCTTTTCTGTTGATCAGAAGCGATACCCAGCTCAATCAACTCCATCACCTTAATCGCCTCAGAAGCTGGCACCGGATTGGCTGCTGTACCCCAAATGGCATCGCGGATCCCGGCATAGTAAGCAGGATAATTACCCGGTAATGTCAGCAGAGGTTTCTCGGCCAGTACACCGTCATGTGACAGTGTCACGATACCATCGCGCATATCATAGCCCCAGTCAGCCTGTGGTAAACGCTCGCCCGCCTTCAGCCGGTCTTCCTGTGGGTCTAAACCAAATTTAATATAGCTGCCCTGCATACCGTGGACGATATAACGCGCGGTTTCTGCGGCCGCGACCACCGTGCCGTGCAAGACCACGCGTTGCCCCGGATAGCTGAGAATGGCATGGAAATAGTCAACGGATTGCGCTCCTGGGCGCAACATCCCTAAATCAACATTCAGCTGGTCTGGCAAACCAAACAATTGCAGCGCTTGATCCAATAAATGTGGCCCCAAATCGTACCAAATGCCACTGCCAGCACCGGCTTGTTCACGCCAACGCTGGCGGATCTCCGGGCGATAGCGGTCAAAGTGAGATTCAAAATAGACCACTTTGCCCAGCGAGCCTTCCGCCAGTAAGGTTTTTAATGTCAGGAAATCACTGTCCCAGCGGCGATTGTGGAACACAGACAACAAAAGACCGGCGTCATCAGCTTGTTGCTTCAGAGCATTTGCTTGTGACAGTGTCACAGTAAACGGCTTATCAACCACCACATGCTTACCCGCTGCCAGCGCCTTTTGAGCCAAAGGAAAGTGGGTATCATTAGGGGTTGGAATGACGATGAGATCAATGGCAGGGTCATCAAATAACGCTTGCGGGTCAGAAACAACAGTCATCGACGGCCAGTCAGCATGAACTTTACTGGCATCACTACTAGAAACGCCCGCCAGTTCCAGCCCCGGAGTCCCCATAATTAGCGGCGCATGAAACGTTTTACTGGCGTAGCCATAACCCAGTAAACCCACTTTTATTTTTTCGGCCATCATGTATTTCCTCTTGCCCGATATATGCCCTAAATAATGCAAGTTGCAGGAAGGCGGCAATTGAGTAAATCCCCAGGAGCTTACTCAAGTAAGTGACTGGGGGAACGAAAGCAGCCAACACAGATGCAGCTTGGAGTATGACGGGCATGCCCGCTATTTGATATCACTCGAGCAATAGATTTGACACCATGATGATTGCCGCGACAAGAGGTAATTTCTTGCTGAACATGACTGGCGGGTTAAATCCGCGTCATTTCCGCTGAATCATTACGCCATTCAGGGGCGCGCAAGCTACGTTGTGGGTAGTTGGTTTCAATGCTACGACGCCTGAAATCACTGGGGCTGACGCCAACACGCTTACGGAAGACCCGGGAGAAATACAGCTGGTCATCATAGCCCACGACACGGCCAATGGCGGCAATAGGTTCTTGCGTGGTTTGCAGCAATAATTTAGCTCGGATAACCCGTTGGTCTTCGCGCCAACGCAAGATATTGATACCCACCTGATCGCGAAACAGATGTGCCAGCCGTGACGGCGACAAACACACATGCCGCGCCACTTCATCAATGCGCAACTCACCAGCCAGATTGCCAGTGATAAATTGACATGCTTCGATAACGCGTGGGTCCATAATGCGTTGCGGGCTGAGGGGGTCTTCTTCCATTGAACGCAATAACAGCCGCTCCAGTAAGTTCATCCCTAGCTCTTCGCCAAAACGCCGCCCAGACTTTTGGGTTTCTTCTATATTGGCAAACAGCCGATCAAACTCCAGCAGTAAATTATTGTTGGTATTATTCGGTAAGGATAAACGCCCTACTTCATGGGCTTTACTGTGCCACTCTAGCCAATCAGCCCAATAGGCCCGAGGCCGGAAATAGACCCAACGATGATACCAACAATCACTGCTAGGTGAGCGGCCATAATTATGAGCAACCTTAGGCGGAAATAACAGCAAGTCACCGGGATTACTGTAAAACGTGTTTTCTCCGTCAAAAATTTGGCCCTGCCCCTTAATCGTCAGGTTCAGAATGTAACCTTTCATACCGCCGGGTCGGTCGATAAAAAAATCGAGCGGCCCATCGGCCAGAATAGGCGTTAATCCTGCCACCAGATAAGCATTAAAGGTATAACCTGGCAGCAAGGGGTTAGGTTGCGGTTCCTGAGCCATTCGATGATACATTGAGTCTCCTTGCCGTCTCTTTCTGATTTTATGCGCTTCTCTCAGTTTATCGGACCAATTTTTGCGCTGCCCGATAGTGATGACAAAATTGTGAGCCAGAGTGGTTTTTTATGGATTATTCTGTCACCCATCCACTGATACTGTCTATTTAGCCCACAGTTTCTGGTGTCAGCCTTATGGATTGGCCGTGGTATTGCTTCTCACTTTTTTATGCCCTTCCATTAGGCACCTTTTCATAAGATCTAAATAAATGTACAACCCGATTTAATAAACCGTTCAGGAATATAACGATTCAAACCTTCTGCTTTGCAGTATTCTTTAAAGGTGCTTAGCGAGTTTACTTTTGCCTTGCCGTATATCAATTGCAATTTATTTTCTATTGTGCGGTAAGAAAGATTGAGTTTTTGCGCTATCTCTTTAGCGTTAAGGGATTGTAATAAGAAAAAAATCACTTCAAGTTCTTTTTGATTAAAATCATTTGTAGGTGGTTTCATTACCAATACAGGAGGAATCTCCTGATTAAATAAGTCATATAAAGAAATAAAATTGAACTTTGTTACATGATAAATAGTGCCGATACATTTTTTTTCATTATCAAAAAGAGGGAGTTTTTCGCAAAGCGTATGCTCTTGCCCCCATAAACAGGTCTGAATCATCACCACACGTTGCTTATCTGTTTCAACCTCCCGGTCTTGTTTTTGTAAATCTGACGCAAATTCTGCCCACTGGGCAGGACACTCGCTGTCTAATCGGCCTTCAATATCAAAATTAAGCGGTAATTGGCTAAGTTTAAGGGTGGCTTTATTGACATACATAAAGCGCGATTCGCAATCTTTTACGCCCCAAGGCTCTTCATTATTCTCCATAAATGATACGAGCGAACCAAAAGTCTCTTCATTAAGGCCTTTAGAACCCATTATTTTTGGGCGATTAATTTTATCTATCATTATTAGCTCCTTTTAAAAGGATCAATTTTCTATGGTAAGATGCCGCAACATTATCATTTAAAATATTATTTTTTCTTTATGCTACCCATTATCCAATAAATAACACTGGCAATGATTAATGAATTGAATGACGGAATACCAAGTTCAATATTCATACTGCCGATAGTGCCCACGATACAAGCCGCAATAGCCTTCCAGCCAATTAATGACGTTGATTCAGGCAATGTCTGTGCCTGGCGAGTGGCGTCAAGCAATTGGCGGCTGCTGCGTAACACATAGTAGTCCACCAGCATGACACCTGATATTGGCGGAAAGACAACACCGAGTAGCGTGAGAAAATCAGTAAACTTATCTAAAATCCCTGCTATTGATAGGAGAGTCCCTACAATACCGAGTAACAGCGTCAGCCAAGTGCGACTCCACCGGTTACCGGTGATTCCCTCTACCTAAAATTAGTTTTGTTAATGTGAATTAATTTGGCCTCATTTATAAAAATGAACTCGACTTTATTAATGAAAATATGTTTATGGTTATTCCGTGAACCATTGTCTTAAATGGAGGTTTTGTTATAAGATAAATAACTCAACAAGGATTAAAAAGCAAGTTCCGCTTAATCCACAATGGCTAATCAATTTCATTTTATAATATAATCTTACTCAACATTCAATATGGAAATTATATGTGAAAAATAACAAATACTTTCACCTTCCTGACGAAGTTCCGCCGCAATTCATTTTTTTGTGGGAGAGCAGTAATGAAGACTGGGGTTTCAAAGACCTTGATTCACGCTATTTATATGCTAACACTCCATTCCTTAAACTATTAAATTTGCCACCAAAATTTCGTATTAAAGGTTTGTCACAGAGTGAACTGCCCTCCCCCTCTTTTGCAAAGTTTTCATCCCAATTCAGAGCACAAGAGCAGCTAGCGGCGATAACTAAAAAACGAGTTTCTTCAATTGAGATACATTGCTTTGGCCGCGAACAAAAACTTCAACCTTATATATTTGATAAATTCCCACTTTTAAATAGAGAAAAAGAATGCCTGGGTGTTATTTTCCATGGAAAAAAACTGGATTTACTCACCGCTGAGCAATATGTTAATCAAGCGTTACCTCTTACATTCTTAGTTGAAAAGCCAGATGATTTTTTTACTGATGAAGAGTTTGATGTCGTGTTTTATGTACTTCAAAACGCAAGTAATAAAACTATCGCCCAGAAGCTGGCACACTCTGAGCAACAGGTCGAAAGTTATCGGAGAAAAATTTACCTTAAAGCGCATTGTTATTCATTCTACGATTTTAAAAAATTCTGCCATAAAAAGGGATATAACCATTATGTTCCGCAAAAATTCCTCGAACCTGGTTCCATAATGATTCCGAATGCAGCATGGAACTTTGGTGATACCGGGCGGCCAGACGAACAAAATTAGCCCGACGGCTGCTTGTTGTTGACTGGCATCACAAAAACACTATACGAAGCAGAAAAGTGCATACTTCCAGCGATTGGCTCCTCACCTTTGCCTGCCACTCACTCCTATCTTTGTTAGCAATCAATGGGCAATTGCCAATGAATCTTTTTTCAGCAATGAGTTAGGAGCAACCACCATGACAGGCGAAGTTATATCGATAGACAGCCCTATCGCGCTCGGGTTGGATTTTGGCAGCGATTCTGTCCGGGTATTGGCGGTGGATTGTCAACATGGCACCGAGATTGATACTGAGGTTGTTTACTATCCTCGCTGGCAAAAAGGGCTTTACAGCAACGCGGCACAAAACCAGTTCCGTCATCATCCTCTCGATTATATCGAAGCTATGGAACAGGCTATTTTTCAGTTAGTTAGCCGTCTATCAGCAGAGCAACGTCAGCATATTATCGGCATTGGCGTGGATACGACCGGCTCAACTCCTGCACCGATTGATGAACACGGTCAGGTATTGGCGTTACGCCCTGATTTTGCTAAAAATCCCAATGCTATGTTTGTGTTATGGAAAGACCACACGGCTATAGAAGAAGCCGAGGAAATCAACCGTTTATGCAGCAGTGGTGAATTTGATGATTATGCGCGTTATATCGGCGGTGTGTATTCATCTGAGTGGTTTTGGGCAAAAATTCTGCATGTTACGCGTGCGGATCAAGCCGTCCGTGACGCGGCAGTGTCATGGGTTGAGCTGTGCGACTGGATCCCAGCACTACTCTCTGGCACCACTGCCCCTAAGGATATTCAGCGGGGGCGGTGCGGCGCCGGGCATAAAAGTTTGTGGCATCCATCTTGGGGAGGATTACCCCCTCGCGAATTTTTGGCCGCACTCGATAGCCGTTTAGTCGACCATCTCGATTATCCAATGTTCACCGATACCTACACGGCTGAACGCCCGGTGGGCAAGATTACGGCTGAATGGGCCGAGCGCTTAGGATTACCCACGACTGTGGTTATTTCTGGTGGTGCATTCGATTGCCATATGGGTGCCGTCGGTGCAGGTGCTCAACCTTATACTTTGGTGAAAGTCATTGGAACTTCCACTTGCGATATTTTGATTGCCGACAAAAAGTTAGTCGGTGAGCGGGCAATTGCAGGGATTTGTGGTCAAGTGGAAGGTAGCGTAGTGCCCGGTTGGATAGGTATGGAAGCGGGCCAGTCTGCATTCGGCGATATGTATGCCTGGTTCAGCCGGTTATTAAGCTGGCCATTGCATCAAGCCGCGCTGGCACAGCCAGAATTACAGCCACAGTTAAAATTGATTGAATCTACTTTACTGGCCTCACTGACGACAGAATGGGCTAAAAACCCTTCATTGGAGAACCTGCCAGTGGTGTTGGATTGGTTTAATGGTCGCCGCACCCCAAATGCTAATCAGCGGCTAAAAGGGGTTATCACTGATCTGAACTTGGGGACTGATGCCCCCACACTGTTTGGCGGTTTTATCGCTGCTACTGCATTTGGTGCTCGCGCGATAATGGAATGCTTCGAACAGCAGGATATTCCGGTTGAAAACATACTGGCCTTAGGCGGTATTGCACGTAAATCGCCGGTTATCATGCAGGTTTGTGCTGATGTCATGAATAGGCCGCTCCAAATTGTGGCATCGGATCAATGCTGTGCATTGGGTGCGGCTATTTTTGCGGCTGTTGCCGCGGGTGTTTTTGCTGATGTCCCAACCGCACAGCGCCATATGGCGTGCAAAATTGAGCGCACCCTGACACCCAATGAGACCCAAGTGGCCCGCTATCAGCAGCTTTATCAACGCTATCAGCAATGGTGTTTGTCGGCCGAGCCACACTACATACCCGTCACCAAAACGACACTATGACCTTGATGATCAGGACGATTTATCACTGTATGCTGTATGAAAATTGATTAAATGGAGTATTCGATGGACGTATTCAAGCAATCAGAAGTATGGTTTGTGGTCGGTAGCCAAAATTTGTATGGCCCTAAAACCCTGCAACAAGTTATGGATAATGCCCATCATGTCGTTAACAGCCTGAATAATGAAGCCGGTTTACCGATAAAACTGGTGCTGAAACCGCTGGTAACTACGCCAGATGAAATCACTACTTTGTGTCGTGAAGCCAACTACAATACCACCTGTGTCGGTGTTATGGTCTGGCTACATACTTTTTCTCCCGCCAAAATGTGGATTGGTGGACTGAGTATTCTAAGTAAGCCGTTGCTACAATTCCACACTCAGTTTAATGCTCAAATCCCATGGGAAACCATGGATATGGACTTTATGAACTTGAACCAAACCGCCCATGGTGGCCGGGAGTTTGGTTTTATCGGTGCACGGATGCGCCAGCAACACAGTGTTATCGCCTGCCACTGGCAAGATAAAGCAGCACATCAGCGTATCAGCCAGTGGATGCGCGTCGCGGCAGCTAAACAGGAAAGCCAACAACTGAAAGTCGCCCGTTTTGGCGATAATATGCGCGAAGTGGCGGTTACCGAAGGAGATAAGGTCGCGGCACAAATTCAGTTTGGCTATTCGGTTAATGCCTATGGTATTGGTGATTTGGTTACAGTGGTAGATGCCGTCAGCAAAGGTGATATTGATACCTTGGTTGAAGAATATGAAGCGACTTACCGGCTGACAGACGCCGTGAAATTGAATGGCAATAAACGCGAAAATATACTAGATGCTGCTCGTATTGAGTTAGGTATGAAGCGTTTTCTGGAACAAGGTAGCTTTAAAGCTTTTACCACTAACTTTGAAAATCTTTATGGATTGAAGCAGTTACCGGGTCTGGCTGTTCAACGCCTGATGCAACAAGGCTATGGTTTTGGTGCCGAAGGCGATTGGAAAACCGCCGCGTTATTGCGCATTATGAAAGTGATGGGAACTGGCCAGCGAGGTGGTACGTCCTTTATGGAGGATTACACTTATAACTTCCAGCCGGGTAATGATTTAGTGGTTGGCTCCCATATGCTGGAAGTCTGCCCGTCGATCGCCAAAGAAGAAAAACCGCTGTTAGATGTACAATATTTAGGTATTGGTGGTAAAGCTGATCCCGCTCGGTTGATCTTCTCGACTCCCGCTAGCACGGCACTGAATGCCAGTTTGATCGATATGGGTAACCGCTTCCGTTTATTGGTTAATGTAGTCGACACCATTGAGCAACCCCATCCGTTGCCCAAACTGCCGGTAGCCCGTGCTATTTGGCAAGCTCAGCCTTCACTAGCAACAGCCGCCGAAGCTTGGATTATCGCCGGTGGCGCGCACCATACTGTGTTCTCGCAAGCTATCGGCGTAGATGAGTTGCGCTTGTATGCCGAAATGCATGGCATTGAGTTCCTGCTTATTGATAACGACACCACTTTGCCAGCCTTCAAAAATGAAATTCGCTGGAATGAAGTCTATTACCATCTAAATCGTTAAGTTAACCACTGCGCATTTAGCGTTTATTGATCGGCAAACTTTATCGGTAACTCTGGGGCCTAACCGCCCCTTATATTTTTAACTCATTATTTTTTAAACTTATTTTTTTAACTATATATCTCTAACGTGATGGCCATTGCCAATCTGGGTTAGTTTCTTGTTGTACCGTCGTTTCACTTAGTTCTTTATGTAACAATATATTGCGGCAGTTCTTTTCCTGCTCAAGCGCGGCCACCAATTCTGCGGCATGGGAAACAACAATCACCTGGGTGTGTTGTGCTGCCTGAGCAATCAGGCGGGCTAAAGGTTTGAGTAAATCAACATGTAAGCTAATTTCTGGTTCATTGAGAATCATCATTTCTGGCGGACGTGGAGAGAGCAATGCCGCCACCAGCAATAAATAACGCAATGTGCCATCAGATAGCTCGGCCACTTTAAGGGGCCTTAACAAGCCGTGCTGTGCCAGCAACAGCTCAAAGTTCGATTGGATGTTCAGAGTGGTGCCGGGAAATGCATCGGCAATGGTATGGTTTAGCGCCTCGATATCCCCTATCTCTCTGATAGTTTGCAGCGCTGCGGCCAAATCAGATCCGTCGCTAGCAAGTACCGGTGTGTAAGTTCCAATTTGTGCCTGACGTGCCGGTGCATGGCGATCTGTACGCAGGTTGTCATAAAAACGCCATGCCCGCATTCGCTCACGCATGACCAAAATCTCCGGGGCATCACGGGGGTCGGTACTGTGCGTCATCATGCTGTCATAGGCTGCCAGCCCATGATATGCCTCGCGCCAAACACCGTTGTCATCACGAATTTTAACTCTCGGGCCACGACGTTCAGCAAAAATATTACTGTGGTGTAGAGCATCGCCACACCATAAGCTTTCAACCTTAATTTCAGGGTCACGAGTAAAAAAGGAGCCTTCAACCCCAGCATTACTGACAGCAAAGCCACCGCGAGCAACAGGAAGCCCTAAGTCGATGGCATAGCCGTAATCTGCCCCTGAAAACCCGAGTTTTAGGCTAACAGGATTATTACGAACCACGCCTTGAATCGGCTGTTCTCCTTGTTTCATTGCCCGAGAGAATGACTCCGGCCCAGCCCAGAGAGTAGATTGTAACCCCCCCTCTGCCGCCAGTGACTGGATAACCTGCCCTTGGCCAATATCTGACAGCAATCGTAGCGCACGATAGAGGCTAGATTTTCCGCTGCCGTTAGCACCGGTAATCACATTCAACTGCCCCAATTCCAGCACCACATCACGTAAAGAACGGTAGCCAGAGATAGCAAGCCGAGTAATCATAACTCTCCTTTTGAAACGACAAGTTCCATAACATCCAATAAGCTGATTATATATACAGTAGTTTCTGATTACACGGCTTGTCTAATCTCTGTTTAGCGAATATTTAATTTCTATGGAGTGTTTACAGCATCCGTACACTTACTCGGTCTGCAATCGCCACAAACGTGCATAAGTACCGGACTGATTCAGTAACTCTTGATGGCTACCTTGCTCCAATATTTGCCCCTCTTTTAATACAAAAATACGATGACATTGGCGCAACGTATTTAGCCGATGCGCGATGCAAATGACAGTACGATTGCGGGTGATTTCGGGTAACTGGCGCATGATCGCGGCCTCTGACTCATAATCCAATGCACTAGTGGCTTCATCAAGAATCAGTATTTTGGGGTTTGCCATCAATGCCCTTGCCAAGGCGATTCGCTGCCGTTGCCCACCTGATAACAGTGTGCCCCGCTCACCCACTTGCGTTTGATAGCCCTGTGGCAATGCCGTAATAAAATCATGTGCACCAGCCAGCCGGGCAATATGCTCAACCTGTGTATCATCCGCCGTTGGGTGACACTGGCATATATTGTCGCGTATCGAACCAGAGAACAGTATGCTTTCTTGTAACACCACACTCATCAGGCAACGTAATGTGGTGGCATCAGTAATAGCCAAATCCTGCCCATCGACCAGAATTTGCCCGTGTTGCGGAGTGTATAATCGTTGGAGTAGCTTGGTTAATGTCGATTTTCCACAGCCGGATGGCCCGGTAATGCCGATAAATTCCCCCCCTGCAATCTCTAAATTTAGGTTTTGTATCACTTCAGCAGTATCTGCCCGATAACGAAAACGCACCTGTTTAAAAGCCAAACTCCCTAGCCTATGATCTTTAGATAGCAGCCCAGCGCTGCCCGGCTCGGTGGGGGAATCCAAAATGGTGCCAATGCGTTTTAGCGCCACTTGCGTATGCTGGAAATCTTGCCATATCTGCGCCAAACGTAAGATAGGCTGAGTGACATAGCCCGAGAACAGTATAAACGCGATAAACTGCCCTGGGCTGAGTTCCCCAGCCAATACCAGCGTCACGCCACTCCACAGCAAAATCGCCGCCGTCACTTTATTGATGAGCGCGATACCTTGCTCAGCAACATTGGCCGCTCTGGCACAGGCAAATGAGGCTCGCACATAACCGGCCAATGAGTGCCGCCAGCGCCGATTAAACTGAGGCTCAGTGGCTGATGTTTTGATGGTTTCCAACCCGCTGATGGCTTCGGTTAGAAACGCCGAATTCTGTGCACTGGCTTCATATTGGCGTTCCACCCGCTGACGTAGCATCCCACCGGCAGCCCACCAGAACACCAAATAGCAAATCAGAGAACACAATACTATCCATGTCAGTTGGACACTGTAGCAAAACATCACCACAATAAAGGTGCTGACAAAGACTAAATCCAGCAACATAGTAAGAGCAGAACCTGTCAGAAAGTGGCGTATTTGCTCCATTTCCCGCACTTTAGCAATGGTTTGTCCGGTTTGTTGCGAAGCAAAGTAACCCAGTGGCAGCCCCATTAAATGGCGATAAAGCCCGGTATTCAGTTCAGTGCCCACTCGGCTGGATAAATGTGAGAACAACCAGCCGCGCAAAAAGGTATAGCACGGCTCCACAATGGCCAGCGCAACCATGGCAATCCCCAGCACCATCAAGCTCCCCATCCCTCGGCTCACCAAAACTTTATCGATAACAGTTTCAAATAGCATCGGCGTCACCAGCAAAATGCTCTGCAATAGCAGTGACACCAAGATGATATTACGCAACTGATGGCGATATTTAGTGATGACCGGCCTAAACCAGCCAAACCCAAAAGGTGTTTGTTTTTGCCCCTGTGGTTCGGCTTTCGCCAATAATATCGCCTCACCACACCACAAACTGGCGAGTGCCTGCTGGCTTATCTGTTTCTGCTGGCCCTCGGCAGAAGAATAAATGCGGGCTCCTTGTGCATTAAGGGCCAGCAGCACATACCACTGCGCGCCATTATTGAATAAAATAGGCAGCGCCAAATGGCCTAACCGCGACAAGGGCTGATTGACGATTCTGGCCCGTAAACCAATCCAACTCGCACAGCGGCAGACGGCAATATTATCGATATCTTGAGGCGCTAATCCGACCTTGTGGGCTAAGTGCGATACCTCGACGGCCAGATCAAAACACGCCGCAGCGCGGGCCAGTGCATCTAATGGCTGAATGGCCTGAGTCACGGTTGAATTTATCATATCAACGCTCCCTCATGGCTTCTGATTGATATTGCTGCAAGGGGCTGAGTAAGTAATCAATAACGCGTCGGCGGCCAGTTTTAATCTCGACGCTGACAGCCATACCGGCAGATAACCGCACCGGTTTGCCCTCAACGGTTAGCGTATCGCTATTGAGCCGGACACGGGCCGGAAACACTAAACCTTGCTGTTGATCTTCCATAGCATCACGGGAGATATGTTTGACTTCACCCGAAAGCGTGCCGAACCGGGTATAGGGAAAACTGTCGATTTTGGCCTCTACCGCTTGGCCGGGGTGAACAAAACCGATATCTTTATTGAGGATCATCACATCCAGCTCTAGCTGATAATTTTCCGGCACCAACACCATCAGGGGTTGAGCGCTGGTAACCACACCGCCAAGCGTATGCACCGTGGACTGCTGTATCACGCCAGCCACCGGCGCGCGTAAGGTTTGTTGCCGCTGTTTTTCAACCAATTTCACCCGCTCTTGCTGCAATTGATTGATGACTTCGTGGGCCTTATTCAATTGCTCCTGATAACTTCGCTTTTTCTCCGCTAAATAGTGCAATTGGGTTTGCTTTAGATGGTGTTTTTTAGCCTGCAAAACAGCTTGTTCATTCTGTAAGCGACTGGCTTCCGCCTTGGCATTCAGCCATTCTCTTTCTTGTATTAATACCTCAACCTCAGCAATGGATTTGGATTTCGCCAGTGTTCGCAATGCCTGTAACCTTTGATAAATATTTTTCATCAAAGCTTGCTGGTGCACAATATTTGCTCCTCCCGCCTGAATATAAGCTTGATTAACCGCCTGTTCACTGCTTTGGCGGATCAGTTCGGCATTCACCTCGTCATTTTCTTTCGCTAACAGCGCGTTAGCTGCCGCCACTAAATTATCAGGACTATTAGGGGGATAGATGAAGGACGTGAGCGGATCATCGGTCAGTAGCGCCGTCATTCGCGCAGCTTCCAGCGAACGATGCATTAATTGTTGGTTAATATTGCTAACCTCGGCATCAATACCAATAGGGTTAAGTTCTATTAACACTTGGCCCGCTTCCACCCGGTCGCCATCACGCACCTTAATTGCTGCTACCACCCCCGGTTCGAACGGTTGGATAACCTTGGAATGCTCGGAAACAATCACCTTGCCATTGGCGGAGGCATGAATATCAAGCTCCCCAACAATCGACCAGATTAATACCAATAACAATGTCAATGTCAAAAACCAAGCGGTACGCCGTGCCAATGGTGCTACCGGGCGCTCAACAATATCCAGATAAGCCGGGAGAAAGTCATATTCATCACGGGTTCGTGCGGCTGAAAAATGGCTTTGCCAGCGTTTTTTTAGCGCTTTAAAAATCGGTAACGTCGCCAGAGATTGCTTCAGTTTCATGTCGCCCCCCCAAGGGAAAAGACGGCTTGCTGCTGCCAAAGTTGGGCATAAACGCCTTTTTGGGCCAGCAGTTGGTCGTGATTTGCCAGCTCAGACACCCGGCCTTGAGTTATGACGGCGATACGATGGCAGTGCCGTACCGTCGAAAGACGGTGAGCAATGGTGATAACCGTGCGATTGGCGATAATTTGGGCCATGTTTTTCTGTACTTCGGCCTGTGACTCATCATCCAGAGCACTGGTTGCTTCATCAAAAATCAACACGCGGGGGTTCGCCAGCAACGTGCGGGCAATAGCAATACGTTGACGTTGCCCACCAGAAAGAGAGGTTCCGCCCTCTGACAACACAGTGTCATACCCTAGCGGCAAGGCCAGAATAAAGGCGTCGGCACCGGCCAAACAGGCGGCATCGACGACCTCACTGAGCGAAGCGGTTGGCCGAGAATAGGCAATGTTTTCACGCACTGTGCGGTTAAACAGGTAATTTTCCTGCATCACCACACCGATTTGACGGCGTAAGTATTCAGGAGGGAAATTACTTATCGGGCAGCCATCAATATTAATAACTCCCTGTTCAGCTATATAAAGGCGCTGTAATAACCGCGCGACGGTACTTTTACCCGAGCCTGATGGGCCGACCAGCCCGATATGCTCGCCCGCACGCAGTGACAATGAGAAATTATTCAGCACGGGTTCAAGATCAGGGCGATAACGAAAAGTCACATTTGCCAGTGTGATATCTCCGTTTATTTGGCGGTTAGGCGGTGCGGCACCGGTAGCGTGTTCGACCGGCAAGCTCAATATATCGGATATCAGCATTAGTCCAACTTGGGCTCGTATGCTCTGTTGCCATAAATCAACCAATTTACTCATCGGCATTAATGCCTGAGTGGCCAGCATGTTAAAGGCAATTAATTGCCCGATACTGAGCTGTACAGACATCACTTGATAGGCACCAATGACGATAACCAGTGCCCCTGCCAGCTTTTGCAGTAATTGAGCACATTGACTGCTGAAGTTTTGCAGATTTTGCACTTGGAAATTGGCTTGGGCAAAATCCCGCGTTTGTATTTCCCAGCGCTGCTGCATTTGCGGCTCTAGCGCCAAACTTTTTACCGTTTCGACCCCCGAAACAGTTTCGGTTAAAAACGCGCCATTTTGTGCTGCACAGCCGCACAGCATTTCGACTTTTTTTTGCAATGGCCGCGTAGTCAGTGCCGCCAATAACAGATAAAAAGGCAATGTGCCCAGAATAATGGCGGTCAGGAGCGGTGAAATACACCACATAACAATAAATAATACGAAAGTAAAAACAACATCGACGCATAAAGTCAGGGCGGTGCCGGTAATAAATTCACGAATATTATCTAATTCCCGCACTCTGGCGACAATATTCCCCACATGGCGCTGCTTAAAATAACTTAATGGCAATTTAATTAAGTGGTTAAATAGTTTTCCACCCAATAAAATATCCACTCGAGTGGTAGTATGACTAAAAATATATTCACGCAGGAAATTCAATGAAACTTCATATATCCCAACCACCAGCAATACAATAATTAATACATCGAGTGTCGTCAGTGCATTATGGACCAAAACCTTATCCATGATGACCTGAAAGAAAAGCGGTGATATCAATGCTAAGAACTGCAATAATATTGATAATACTAATACTTGAATCAGCGATTTACGGTGATGCAATAAAACCGGAATAAACCAACGAACACCAAAACGCGAAGAGTGGCAACAGAGTACCACTCCGCCCCATAATTCACTAAGTTGTTGATAAGTTATCACTTTAGGTTTATTGCTGTCAGGGTATTGCAATAATGCCTGATTATCATTTAATCCAGCCAATAAGATAAAACGGCCTTGAGTATCACGAAATGCCAGTGGTAATTGCCCTGCTTTGATTGTCTTTAACGGTTTTTTTTTGACCTTAAAACGGGTGGCTGTCGCGCGTGATAATTGTGATAAATACCGTTTTAATGACGTAAATGTAACTATCATGGCGCTATCGATAGCCGCATTTCGACTGAATATCTCCACGGGCTCGGCATTAACCCCCGCTAAACGAAGTAACCGCGCCGCACAGACTAAAGAAGAGTGAATGTGATTTCCCATAAATTACATTGCCTGTTATTTTATTGTTAAAGGCAGATGACTGCCCATCGTCATAGAATATAATGATGGAATTATAGGACCACGTAGATATACAGTTTTCATGCAATAAGGCTTTATAATGAGTTTCAATTAAAAACTTCTTTCATTTTATTTTAAAAAATGAAGCTCATCTCAAAATCTCACAAAATTAAATATCTAGAATATCAATCAAGATTATGGTGTCTCTGGTGATACCACCTAGCCTATCGTGCTGTATAGCCACTTATCCCTCACATTAATTGATTTGTATCGCCAATTCCGGGTCGCTTTATGTGATAATTTTGCGGTGATTTATAGCCTAAATAATTCGAGTTACAGGAAATTCCTCACCATGACACCCAAACTACCGACGACCGCCAATGATCTCGCCCCGCTATCTGATGCCAATCCTGATGCCCATTTGCGCCCTATCCAGCATATTGCTCAACAATTAGGCTTGACCGCAGAGGATTTAATCCCGTATGGGCATCATATGGCGAAAGTCGATATCAGCGCATTACGCCCCGGTGGCCCACAGGGTAAACTGATTCTGGTTTCCAGCATTACTCCTACACCGCTGGGAGAAGGTAAAACCGTCACGACGATTGGATTAAGTCAGGGAATCAACCAGTTAGGTCATCGGGGGGTCGCTTGTATCCGTCAACCTAGCCTTGGCCCGGTTTTTGGTGTTAAAGGCGGCGCAGCAGGCGGCGGAGCGGCCCAAGTCTTGCCCATGGAGAAACTGAACCTGCATTTGACGGGGGATATCCATGCCATCAGTGCCGCGCATAATCTGGCGGCGGCGGCGCTGGATGCGCGGTTATATCATGAACAGCGTCTAGGGCAGGCTTTTAGTCAACAAACCGGGATGCCACTACTCAATATTGATGTCCAACAAATTCTCTGGCCACGGGTGGTTGATCATAATGATCGGGCGCTGCGGCACATCCGAGTGGGCATGGGCGGTGGGACTCACGGAGTGGAACGGCCCGACCATGTGGAAATTACTGCCGCATCAGAACTGATGGCGATTTTAGCGCTGTCCGAAAGTTTGCATGATATGCGCCAACGTATTGGCCGGATTATTTTAGCCCACAGCACCGCCGGGCACCCTATTACTGCCGATGATTTGGGCGTGGCCGGTGCCATGACCGCGCTGATGAAAGAAACTATCCACCCAACTCTGATGCAAACCAGTGAGCAAACACCGGTGCTGATCCACGCGGGGCCATTTGCCAATATTGCACATGGGAACTCCTCAGTGCTGGCCGACCGTCTGGGATTGCAGTTAGCTGAGTATGTGGTGACTGAAGCCGGTTTTGGCTCGGATATGGGCATGGAGAAATTCTTTAATATTAAGTATCGCCAATCCGGCATTGCCCCGTCCTGTGTCGTCTTGGTCGCCACATTGCGTAGCCTGAAAGCTAATAGCGGTGTTTTTGACATCAAACCGGGCCAACCCCTACCCGCTGACATTCTCAATATCAATATCCCGTTATTGAGCCAAGGTTGCGCCAATCTAAAATGGCATATTCAGCATGCTAAAAGCTATGGTTTACCGGTGGTGGTGGCGGTCAATCGCTTCCCTGATGACAGTGCCGAAGAACTGGCGTTTTTGAGCGACTATGCGCTATCCTCCGGCGCAGTTGCCTGCGAAATCAGTGAAGCGTTTGCCAAAGGCGGCCTCGGGACGACCGCTCTGGCGCAGCAAGTTATCAATGCCTGTGCTCATGCCCCTGAGCCTGTTCTGCCTTATCCTGATAGCGCCTCACTGGAGCAAAAAATAGCGGTTTTGGCCCAAAGTTATGGTGCCCGCGACATCACCTTTACCCCGCAAGCACGCCAGCAACTTGCGGCCATCACGGCGGCAGGTTTTGCTCATTTACCCCTGTGTATGGCCAAAACGCCACTTTCTATCAGCGCCGATGCCCGTTTGAAGAATGTTCCACGGGATTTTGTGTTGCCCATCACCGCCTGTGCGGTGTCAGCCGGTGCCGGATTTGTCCGCATTTATGCGGGGGATATCATGACAATGCCAGGACTGGGAACTCAGCCCGCGTATTATCATATTGATATAGATGACGAGGGGTGTATTCGCGGGTTAAGCTAGTATGATGCAGATAAGGGATTACCCTAATGATGGGTTATCCCTTTTAATGAATAAATAAGGTTTATTATGTCTCAACAGCAAGAATATCAACGTATTGGCGGCTGGTTATTGGCTCCACTGGCCTATCTGATTGTGACATTGCTCAGCGCCAGTTTAATGTTGGCGCTCTATGCTATGGCGATATTTACGCCAGAATCCAGAGAATACTTGGTGACTAACTCACAGGCATTTACCCTGCAATGGTATTTCTCTGTGGTTACCACACTAGTGATGTGGCTTTATACTTTATGGGTCATCTGGCTGTTTTGTAGCCGTTCAAAGCGTTTGCCCAAATGGCTTATTTTGTGGTTATTACTCACCGTATTATTAGCGTTAAAGGCATTTGCTTTCTCGCCAGTCAGTGATGATATCGCCTTGCGCAGCTTGGGTTGGCCCCTGCTGGCGGCCGCTGTTTTTGTGCCCTATATCAAACGTTCTCAGCGGGTGAAGCATACGTTTATCGAACATTAAGGCGATTTCATACCTTTTCCCTCTTAAATCGTAATAACCTTGTACTTCATCTGTTGTCCTTTGGCCGCCAATTTTGGATAATAGGCGGCTTTGCTTTTTTAGGCTCCGCAATGACTTTTTAGGCTCCGCAATGACTGAATACCTGCTCCTGTTTGTCGGTACTGTTTTGGTAAACAACTTCGTTCTGGTCAAATTTCTTGGCCTGTGCCCTTTCATGGGCGTCTCCAAAAAACTGGAGACCGCCATTGGTATGGGGCTGGCGACCACTTTTGTACTGACTTTGGCCTCGGTTTGCGCCTGGATGGTTAACAGCTTTATTTTGCTACCTCTTGGTTTGGTCTATTTACGGACGCTGGCCTTTATTTTAGTTATCGCGGTGGTGGTGCAATTTACTGAGTTGGTGGTGCGCAAAACCAGCCCGACGCTTTATCGCTTACTGGGGATTTTTTTGCCGCTTATCACCACTAACTGTGCGGTGTTAGGTGTGGCTTTGCTTAATGTCAATCAATCCCACAATTTTATGCAATCGGCGGTTTATGGCTTCAGTGCTGCCGCCGGTTTCTCTCTGGTTATGGTGTTATTCGCCGCGATCCGTGAACGGCTGGCCGTTGCTGATGTTCCCGCGCCTTTCCGCGGTTCATCCATTGCGCTGATAACCGCCGGGCTGATGTCATTGGCCTTTATGGGCTTTACCGGGTTGGTGAAGTTCTAATGATGTCGCTATGGATTGCCATTGGGGCATTAAGTACATTGGCGTTGATTTCTGGCGTAGTGCTGGGTTTTGCTGCCCGTCGTTTTCAGGTTGAACAAGACCCAGTCGTCGAACAAGTTGATGCTATTTTACCGCAGAGCCAGTGTGGTCAATGCGGCTATCCCGGCTGTCGCCCTTATGCCGAAGCGGTTTCGGCTGGTGGTGAAAAAATAAATAAATGCGCACCAGGCGGCGAGCAAGTGATGCTCAAATTGGCCGAGTTACTGGCCGTTGAGCCACAACCGCTGGATGGTGACGAAACTGCCGCCCACCCACAACGCAAAGTCGCATTTATCGATGAAGAAAATTGCATCGGTTGCACTAAATGCATTCAGGCCTGCCCAGTTGATGCCATTGTCGGTGCGACCCGCGCTATGCATACCGTGTTGTCAGATCTCTGCACCGGATGCGACCTCTGCGTCGCTCCATGTCCGACCGACTGCATTGAAATGATCCCGGTAGCTACCACCACCGCCAACTGGAAGTGGGATTTAAGCACCATCCCAGTGAAGAATCTTCCTAGCCAATTAGCTGCCTCGCAGATGATTCCGGTGAAAATGATAGATGTGGAGCAACATGTTTAAGCTGTTTTCTGCCCGGCAAACTTTTGTCCATCAACACGACAAAATTTGGGATTTCGACGGCGGTATCCATCCGCCGGAAATGAAGCTGCAATCCAGCCAAGTTCCGATGCGTATCGCGACGTTGCCGGATCAAATGATTATTCCTTTGCAGCAGCATCTCGGGCCTGAAGGTGAACTGCGTGTCAGAACCGGCGAACAGGTGTTAAAAGGGCAACCACTGACGATAGGTCGTGGCCGCACGGTGCCGGTACACGCGCCAACTTCCGGTGTTATTACCGCCATCGCCCCACACACCACCGCCCACCCATCGGGTTTGGCGGAACTCTGTGTGCATATTACCCCAGACGGTGAAGACCGCTGGCGCGAGCAACAGCCGTGGGGGGATTACCATCAGCGCGATAGAAATGTGCTATTGGAGAGGATCCACCAGGCGGGTATTGCCGGTTTAGGTGGCGCTGGTTTCCCCACCGCCAGTAAGTTACAAGGCGGTTTGAACAACGTTACCACACTCATTATCAACGCAGCTGAGTGCGAGCCTTATATCACCGCTGATGACCGTTTGATGCAAGACCATGCTACTGAAGTGGTCTTGGGGATTCAGATTTTAATCTACTTGCTGCAACCTCAGCAGGTGTTGATTGGCATTGAAGATAATAAACCCGAAGCTATCGCCGCCCTGCAACAGGCGCTACGCGGTCAGGATGAAATGCAGCTACGCGTGGTCCCCACTAAATATCCGTCAGGTGGGGCCAAGCAACTCACCAAAATCCTGACCGGCAAAGAAGTGCCTTTCGGTAAACATTCGTCATCCATTGGGGTATTGATGCAAAACGTCGGTACCGTGGTAGCTATCAAGCGGGCGATTATTGACGACGAACCATTAATCGAGCGCGTAGTGACATTAACCGGCGATGCATTATCACAACCGGGAAATTTCTGGGCCAGGATCGGCACCCCCGTCTTGCATTTGTTGAAACTGGCGGGCTTTATGCCGCAGCAACAGCCCATAGTCATTATGGGCGGCCCCTTAATGGGCTTTACCCTTCCCAGCTTAGATGTGCCGATTGTTAAAATTAGTAACTGTATTTTGGCTCCCGCTGAAGCTGAGATGGGGTTATCCGAGCCGGAGCAATCCTGTATCCGCTGTGGTTTATGTGTAGATGCCTGTCCGGCGGGCTTATTACCTCAGCAACTCTATTGGTTTAGCCGTGGCGAAGAGCATGAGAAAGCTCGCAATCATAATCTATTTGATTGTATTGAATGCGGTGCCTGTGCTTATGTTTGCCCAAGTAATATTCCGCTGGTGCAATATTACCGTCAGGAAAAAGCCGAAATACGCGCCCTTGATCAAGAAGCCGCGCGCGCTGCCGAAGCAAAAGCGCGGTTTGAGGCCAAACAAGCACGTCTTGAGCGGGAAAAACTGGCGCGAGAATTGCGTCACAAACAAGCTGCCGTCAAGCTGACCGATGTTGATCAGCAGACTGTTGACGCAGCCGTCAGCCGTTTAGCGCGTGAGTCTAATAAGACAGATTCAGCTATCACTGTGCCCCTTGGACAAACACCGGATAACAGTGCGGTTATTGCTGCCCGTGAAGCTCGTAAAGCCCAAGTCAGAGCGCGTCAGGCAGAGAAAGAACGGGCTGCCGTCGAGGAAGAAACTAACGCCACTGATCCACGTCAGGCGGCAGTTGCTGCGGCGATCGCCCGAGTAAAAGCCAAAAAAGCCGCCCAAGCACAGCTTGAATCAGAACCGGTGGAAAATGAAAGCGCAGCGGTGGAGGAAGACCCGCGCAAAGCGGCTGTCGCCGCAGCCATTGCCCGAGTAAAAGCCAAAAAAGCCGCCCAAGCACAGCTTGAGTCAGAACCGGTGAAAAGTGAAAGCGCAGCGGTGGAGGAAGACCCGCGCAAAGCGGTGGAGGAAGACCCGCGCAAAGCGGCTGTCGCCGCAGCCATTGCCCGAGTAAAAGCCAAAAAAGTCGCCCAAGCTGTTAATCCGGATTAACGACTGAACTGACGCCCTGCAATAGGGTGTCAGTTCACTGACATCAGGTAAGTATAAGCGGCTGTAATATCGCGCAATTTAGATTCTGCATGGCAGCTATCCACCTCAATAACCTCCATTTCGATACCGCCGCCGAACTCATCACGCAACTTAGGCAGCACTTCATTAAACAGATATATTGAAAACTTTATACATTCTTTAGCATTACCTTGATGGGAAATAGATAAAAACTCTCCCGCCGGGATAGACAGCGCATCAACCTCGCGATGTCCCTGAATTTCATGCCGTTTCTCTTTATCAATGGCAGTCGAGTAATACATACTTTTCTGTCCTTGCTGAGACGGCTTAGCGGACAACAGTGAATAGATCCGCTGGCAAGAAAAATTTACTTCCTTGAAAAAATCGAGCAAAATTTCATCTTTCATGGCCATACAAGACGAATGCTGACCACTGCAATGATTGTGTTCATCAAAATCCAGCCGTCGGGTAAAGCCCACTAGCTCTTGTGGAGGTAAAGATATCCGCTTGATTTCTGGCGTATAATTCTCATAGAAATTAAAACGGGGAAGCATCCCTTGCACATCCCACTGCTCCATCTGGCGAAAACTATTGGGAGTAACACCAAAACGCTTCTTAAAAGTACGAGTAAACGTCTGTTGTGAGTCAAAACCCAACTCATCAGAGATTTCAATGATGGGCCGACGCGAGATACGCAAGGCAACCGCCGCACGAGTCAGTACCCGCCCACGTATATAGGACGCTAATTGTAACCCCACAACACTTTTAAATTTTCGTTGCAGATGCCATTTTGAATATCCGGAAATTTTTGCCACATCATCCAATGTGGGGCGTTTTTCTAAATTAATTTCAATCCATTCAATTAATTCATCTATAAACAATATGTCTTCATTAATCATTTCATTGTTCTTTAAATATATAATTACCCTGCATACTACATTAATTTATCATTATGCCAACGCTTTTCTCAACCCTAATTTCAATTGTTAATAAGTCTTTAACTTACAATTAATTACAAATAAAACACCCATAATAGTCGCTATTATAATCAAGTTGTTAGGCTCCTTTTCTGTTACTAAAACCTAATTATTCTCATAGAAAAAACAGTATTCCCGAGGGGGATTTGTTACTAGTCGGATATAAATTGCAAGTGAATTCTTAAGATTAGCCGTTTATTAAATGCACGAATCCCCTTAATATTTCTGCATATAATGAATAATAACCCTATGATTAAAGCGTATTACACTTTGCCCGAATAGGGTAGAATGCGGCACTTGTATTATCCTCCTGACGACTGAGTGTACCAACGCCTGCGTTTGAGAACTCTGTTAAGTATTCGACATATGGTTGCAATTTCATGAAATTCAGGCCTGTAACACCGACCCATAACAAAGGGTTGCAGATAGCCAGTTCCCCTTTTACACATAATCAACGTAGCACCCGCAGTATTATGCTGCTGGTTATTTTGGCTTGTATTCCGGGGATTGTCGCCCAGACCTATTTCTTTGGTTATGGCAGCCTGATTCAGATGGCGTTGGCCATGGTGACCGCCGTGTTAGCCGAAGGCGCTGTTTTGCAATTACGTCAACAGCCCGTCTTGATGCGGTTGCAGGATAATTCTGCCCTGCTCACCGGCTTGCTATTGGGGATAAGCCTGCCCCCGCTGGCCCCTTGGTGGATGATTGTATTAGGGACGTTATTCGCCATTGTCATTGCCAAGCAGTTGTATGGGGGCTTGGGGCAAAATCCCTTTAACCCCGCCATGGTCGGCTATGTCGTTCTACTGATTTCATTCCCGGTGCAAATGACCAGTTGGCTCCCTCCGCTACCCTTGCAGGGAACCCCGGTTGGTTTCTATGACAGTCTGTTAACTATATTCACGGGTTTTACCCAGAACGGCGCGGATATTCATCAATTGCAGATTGGCTATGATGGGGTCAGTCAGGCCACCCCGCTCGACAGCTTTAAAACCGCCCTGCGTTCGCAACCGACCGAGCAAATTCTGCAACACCCTATTTTTGCTGGGGGGCTAGCGGGCGTCGGTTGGCAATGGGTTAACCTCGGTTTCTTGGCGGGTGGGCTGTTACTGCTGTGGCGTAAAGCGATTCACTGGCATATTCCGGTGAGTTTCTTGGTGGCTTTAGCCGCTTGTGCCGCCCTCAGTTGGATGATTGCGCCACAAAGTTTTGCCCCGCCGATGCTGCATTTGTTTTCCGGTGCCACCATGCTAGGGGCTTTCTTTATTGCCACCGATCCCGTCAGCGCATCAACCACGCCCCGTGGGCGACTGATTTTCGGCGCATTAATTGGTATTCTGGTGTGGCTCATTCGTGTTTACGGCGGTTATCCTGATGGCGTAGCATTTGCTGTGCTGCTGGCTAACATCACTGTTCCGCTGATTGACCACTATACCCAGCCACGCGTTTATGGTCATCAGCGTGGGCACAAATAAGGAGCCGTTATGCTAAACACCATGAGGCGTCACGGCATCACTCTGGCACTGTTTGCTGCCGGTGCCACTGGCTTGACGGCAGTAGTTAATGCCCTGACCGAAACCACCATTGTCCATCAGGCGGCGCTACAGCAAAAAGCCTTGCTGGATCAGGTTGTTCCCGCTGAGTATTATGACAATGACATGCAAGCTGAATGTTACGTTGTCACAAATCCTGCATTAGGTAATATGGCCCCTCACCGCCTTTATCTGGCACGCAAAGAGGGTCAGCCGGTCGCCGCCGCCATTGAAACTACCGCACCAGATGGCTATTCCGGTGCTATTCAATTATTGGTTGGGGCAGATTTTCGCGGTAACGTACTAGGCAGCCGAGTAGTCGAACATCACGAAACCCCCGGTCTGGGTGATAAAATTGATATCCGCATTTCTGATTGGATAAGTCATTTCAGTGGTCAACAGGTAGAAAGTGAACAAGATAAGCGCTGGGCGGTGAAAAAAGACGGGGGTGATTTTGATCAGTTTACCGGTGCGACCATTACCCCCAGAGCAGTGGTTCAGGCGGTGAAAAATACCGCGCTATTTTTAGAAACTCTGCCAGCAAAACTTGATAGTTTGCCCGCCTGTGGAGAAAATCAATGAGTGAAGCAAAAGACCTCTTCGCCCAAGGGCTATGGAAAAATAACTCGGCATTAGTGCAACTGCTGGGCCTCTGCCCCCTGCTGGCCGTCTCATCAACGGCAACCAACGCACTGGGCTTAGGGTTGGCCACCACGCTGGTATTAGTGTGCACCAACACAGCAGTATCGGCGTTACGCCGCTGGGTGCCGAATGAAATCCGCATTCCTATTTACGTCATGATTATTGCGTCAGTGGTCAGTACCGTCCAAATGCTGATTAACGCCTATGCCTTTGACTTATATCAGTCTCTTGGAATATTCATCCCATTGATTGTAACCAACTGCATTGTGATTGGCCGGGCGGAAGCCTATGCCGCTAAAAATCCAGTGGGATTATCTGCACTGGATGGCCTCGCGATGGGGCTGGGAGCAACTTGCGCCTTATTTGTCTTGGGTTCACTACGTGAAATTTTGGGTAACGGCACCTTGTTTGATGGCGCAGATATGCTGCTCGGAAGCTGGGCAAAAGTGTTGCGCATTGACGTCTTGCATCTGGACAGCCCGTTCCTGTTAGCCATGTTGCCACCGGGCGCTTTTATCGGCTTAGGTTTACTGTTAGCCGGTAAATATGTGATTGATGAAAAAATGAAAGCGCGCAAAGCCAAAGCATTAGCGGCTGCGCCACAGGCTCGGGATATCGTGGTAGAGAAAGTCTTATGAATAAAGAAAAACGCGTCGCTATTTTGACTCGCCTGCGGGATAACGACCCACACCCCACGACCGAGTTAGTCTATAGCACGCCCTTTGAGTTATTGATTTCGGTACTTTTATCGGCGCAAGCAACTGATGTCAGTGTCAATAAAGCCACTGCCAAGCTCTATCCGGTAGCTAACACTCCACAGGCTATGCTGGATCTGGGTGTTGATGGCCTCAAATCATATATTAAAACTATTGGTCTATTTAATACCAAAGCCGAAAATGTGATTAAAACCTGTCGGATATTGCTGGAAAAACATCAAGGCGAAGTGCCAGAGGATCGCGCTGCACTTGAAGCGTTGCCAGGTGTGGGCCGCAAAACAGCCAATGTGGTGCTGAATACCGCCTTTGGCTGGCCTACCATTGCGGTTGATACCCATATATTCCGCGTATGTAACCGTACCGGTTTTGCCCCCGGTAGTAATGTGGATCAGGTTGAAACCAAGTTACTCAAAGTGGTTCCGGCTGAATTTAAACTGGACTGTCACCACTGGCTTATTCTGCATGGTCGCTACACCTGTGTTGCTCGTAAGCCGCGCTGTGGCTCATGCATTATTGAAGACTTATGCGAGTTTAAAGAGAAAGTCTATCCTGAACATTAATCACCAGGCCCAGCAAAATAGGCTGGACTGGTGATTTAAATAGGCTGCCGGCTACACTGATACTGCATTGCTAGGTTCAGGCTGACCACTCATAAAACTGCCGACCTCCACCTGTTTAGCATTAATATTCTTACTACTGGCATAAGCATCTTTAGCCGCTTGGGTAAATGCCCCTGTCTCTTTGTGATTAGGATGATCTATCGTCTGTTTACGATAATATTTTACTTTACCCAACGTGCCAGAATCCATTGATTGAACCATATATTTAGGCATAGTTAACCTCGAAAGTGTCAGTGAAATAAAATATCATTTAAGTGAGCATCGGCTTAAATGAGTCATTACCATTCTAGAACAGCACTCATTGTGTTATAACTGAACGAACTGTTTGATTAATGACTCTAAATAACTCTGTTGTTTTATTAGTGGCTTAGATAGCCCAATTTCATTCAGTGCAGTACCCTGCAATGCCGTTATCTCATTAATAAAAATATGCCATGCGTGGCTAAGTTTTTCAGCTTCAGCAACAACAGCACTTTTCTCTTTATCAATTTTAATGACAGCGTTAATACCAGAAACTAACTTATCTGATTTTTCTAACTGATGATTTAGCTCTGTTAAACGGGTGGAAATTGTATCTATTTGGTTATCCAGTTTTTTCCGTGCTTCAGTTAAATCTATATATTTTAAACCCGCAGAAAACTGCCCCAATACTTTTTTGGTAATTTCTAATGACTGTTTAATCAACTCCAGTTCAGGTTTGGCCAGATCTAATTCACTTAGATTTTCTCCTGTCGGAATAAGATCTTTAAATGCATCAATTAGATTATGCTCACGGATAACATCCATAGCTTCTATTATTTTATCCCTTTTTTTCTCTATCTCTTTTATTTCCAGTTTTTTTATACCGACATCCTCTGTCAGTTGTTTCTGGCGTAATTGTTCAGCTTGCAAGACTTTATCGGTTCCCTCAATAATGACTACATTATGAAGATCAGCAGCCGATTTATCGAGTAACTCCGCTTTTTCGATAAAGAGTTTCCTCAGTTGAGCGATGTCATTACCCAAACTTTTAATCAAATCAAGGCGTTCTTTACGCATTTCAGATTTACTTTCTTCATCAATATCATTACTTCCAAGTGCCTCGTCGATTTCCTCCAGGGTAGTAAAATAGGTTTGTGCCAGCGTATTTTTCAATTTAACCTGTAGACTTGATAGTGACTCGCGCACATTAACATCCAACCTTTGTGAATATAAACTGACTCGTAACGCTTTTTCCTGTAATACTTCGATGCCTTCCGTTTTCAACTGAGCAAGATGTGATATATTTTTAACCCCTTGGTTCAGAGCTTTAATGTTAACGTCTGGGTAATTCAGGGCACTGTGCGGAAATGTGCTTATTTCAGCCATAGTGATAATCCTCATAATAAATGATTAAACAGGGTGAAATGGATTAGCCATATACTTTTTTATATTCGTTTATTGCTTCATCAAATATATGCACCAGCTGGAGGGCCGAGTCTGCGACACTTTTCCATGGTGTAATCACCTGCTGGAATTTATTAACAAAGCTAGTCAGGCGCAATGCATTGTTAATCGTACTGAACTGCGTCTGAGACTCATTGATTTGATTGAGAACAGATAACCACATAAAATCCAGATGGTTAAGTGCAGACTCGGCATCCACCATCCGAATGCCAATATCACTGAATAACAGAGAAAGTGTCTCTAACGAGCTTTGCAATGTTCTTTGATGGCTAACTTTCGCTTCTAATTCAGAAACTTCATGGATTAATGCATTCTTTTCTTTCCTGGCTTTTTCGGCTTTGGCACCAAAGATCCCACCAGTAATAGCAATACCTATTATGCCCCCGGCGGCCCCGGTAAAAGATAGACCGACAAACTTATCGTAATCTTTTTTTAACTGCTCAATTCTCTGTTTCTTCTCTTTTATTTTTTCATCTAATTCCTTTATTGACTTTCTCATGTTGTTTTTTTCCATCAGGTCATATTTTGCTTTGACCTGCGGCTCCAATCCATTCACTTTATTTCCCGATGATAGTTCACCGCCAGTCAAGGTTATTCTATAATTTGATACCTTTTTCCTAATATTTTCAGTTGTTTTCTGATGTCTATTGATATCTGTCTTCATGTCATCAAGTATATCTTTTAATGCTGTGGCTATTTCATGATCAGCAGATTCATAAGTGATATTTTCCAACTGTTTATCTGTAATATCACCCAGCAAGGTTTTGACTCGCACTGTTATTGGCATTTGATTTATCACATTGATAATTTCATCACCCGTGCTGACGATATTCTTGGCGGCAACATCCAAGTCCAGACTCTGTTGCAATACGCCTTGTTCAACATCGTTCCAATTTAATGCATGATTATGAATCTCATCAAATAAAACTTTAATATCTGTCGGTTCAAGACCAGGAATATCTATTTTTTTATATCCAAGGTAAGTTTCCACTTCATCCTGCTTGATGGGTAAAGAGAGTCCCTTCCTGACATAAAGCTTAAGGTTAATTAAGTCCTCTTTGGTGAAAATGCCCCCAGAGCGCGCAACACCTGTTTGTTCCCCGGTAATAAAGTCCAGGACAACTTCTGGTAACTCATTAATTTTCACTGTGCTTTCAGCACTCGCCAAGACATTATCAATAGCCAGTTGGGTTTGTGTCATTGTATTATCCTCACCTAAATCATTAGGGGTATAGACGAGTAAAGGCAGGTAAAATTCGCCTTTATATTTCAACAGTAACGTGAACATCACTGTTATTATTATTTGTTTTTTAGAATGACCATCATGAAGATATAAAATGCCATTTCGCACTTATATCTTCATGAATTTTAATCACATGGTGTTTGTAATGAGATGTGATAAACCAGCGAACACAGCAACATGGTTTAAGTATAATAGTAGCTACTTTGGGTTATTTATATTTAGTCTTATATTAAACAAGCTAAACTGTCTGTTATTCAATAGTAGAGCAGTTAAATAATATTTCCATCATTTAAACCAGATGATTAGACTGTTATAAGATAAATATCAGTCTAATAATCTAACGAAGCGAACAATCAAGACGAAAATATCATTAAAGTGATTAATTTATTTGATTAAATAGGATTTTAATAAAACAATCTCATTTCCTTTCATAAATTGATTAGCAAATTAATAATTTAAATTAAATCTATATTTTAAGCATAATCAATTTTATTATTTATAGACTTAGTTAGGGTCTCATACTGAATAAATGCCCTCATATGTAATGCCATAGCGCCCAGCTAACCAACCAGTGATAGGCCCCCTCTATGCCGCGATTGCCGGTTTCGATTAGACGTCAGAGCCGCGCCCCACTAGACTTGTGACAAAATAGCATCAAGTTGTTAATGATTTAGCTACCAACTTGAAACAATAAAAACACCTGCGGCGTATCATGATGAAATTTAAATCGACCATAAAACCCTACACTGGCGCGGCTGGTGGCTGGGGTTCTCTTGAAGCAACCACGCGCTTTGTGCTCGACAGCAAGCAAGCATTGAAAAATATCCGTAACCTGTTACGCGTCAATCAGGTTAAAGGCTTTGACTGCCCCGGCTGCGCATGGGGAGATGACAATCACAGCACTTTCAGTTTTTGTGAGAATGGGGCTAAAGCGGTCAGTTGGGAAGCCACTCGCAAGGCGGTGGAGCCGGAGTTTTTTGCTGAACATAGCCTTACGACGCTGCGCCAACAAAGTGACTATTTCCTTGAATATCAAGGGCGAATTACTCACCCTATGCGCTATAACCCCGACACTGACCGCTATCAACCGATCAGTTGGGAAAGCGCCCTTGAATTAATTGCTAAGCATATTAATGGGCTGGATAGTCCAAATCAATTGGAGCTGTATACCTCAGGCCGCGCCAGTAATGAAGCTTCCTACCTTTATCAGCTATTTGGCCGCATTTTGGGGACAAATAACTTCCCAGATTGCTCAAATATGTGCCATGAAGCCAGTGGCACTGGGCTGAAACAGAGTATTGGGGTGGGTAAAGGCACCATTCGTATGCAGGATTTTGAGCTAGCTGATGCCATTTTTGTCTTCGGGCAGAATCCGGGCACTAATCACCCAAGAATGTTACACAGTTTGCGCCATGCAAAAGACCGCGGGGCGCGGATTGTCAGCTTCAATACCTTGCGCGAACGCGGGTTAGAACGTTTTGCTGACCCACAAAATCCGATTGAAATGTTGACGCCAAAATCCTCGCCGATCAGTTCTGCCTATTTTCAGCCAAACCTTGGCGGTGATATGGCGGCAGTGCGCGGTATGGTGAAAGCGCTACTGGAAACCCATCGCCATCAACGGGTACAAGGGTTGCCCGGCTTATTCGATGAAACCTTTATTGTTACGCACACCCAAGGAATTGATGATTATCTGGCGGCGGTTGATAGTACCTCATGGGCGCAGATTACCCAGCAATCGGGCCTAACGGAGGAGCAAATACGCCACGCGGCAGATATTTATCAGCATGCAGATCGGGTGATTTTGACGTGGGCGATGGGTATCACCCAGCATAAACACTCGGTGATAACCGTCAGAGAGTTAGCCAACCTGCAACTGTTGTTTGGTCAGTTAGGCAAACCCGGTGCCGGTTTATGCCCGGTTCGCGGCCACAGTAATGTGCAAGGCAACCGTACCATGGGGATTGATGAAAAACCCTCTGCCGCGATGTTAGCGCGCTTAGGCCAGCATTTTGGTTTCACCCCACCGCAAGCCGCCGGCCATAATACTGTGGAAGCGCTGGAGGCGATGCTGCGCGGTGAAGTTAACGTGTTGATTGCCCTGGGGGGTAATTTAGCCGCCGCTGCTCCGGATACCGCGCGCACCGCGCAAGCATTGCGCCGTTGTGACCTAACTGTGCATATCAGCACCAAACTGAATCGCAGCCACCTGATTACCGGCACTGAAGCCCTGATCCTGCCAACATTGGGCCGCACAGAGCGCGATATGCAAGCCAGCGGTTCGCAATTTATTACAGTAGAAGATTCATTTAGCATGGTGCATGCCTCTGAGGGCGTGGGTAAACCGCTGGCGGAGACTCAATACGCTGAAACGGCTATTGTTTGCGGTATCGCTAACGCGGTTTTTGCTCAAAAACCCGCTGAAGGTAAAGCGCTGAATTGGCTGGCATTAGCCGATGATTACAACTTAATTCGCGACCATATTGCCGCCACTACTCCCGGCTTTGATGATTTCAATGCCCGTTGCGAGCAACCGGGTGGCTTCTATCTGGGCAGTGCCGCTGCCGACATGCAATTTGCCACCCCCAGTGGTAAAGCCGAGTTTTGCGCATCCATATTGCCAGAGAGTTTGTTCCCGCAGATTGCTGGCGTGCCCGTTCCCTTTGTGCTGCAAACCTTGCGCTCGCATGACCAATACAACACCACCATTTATGGCCTCGATGACCGCTATCGCGGGGTGTACGGTCAACGGGAAGTGCTGTTTATTAACCCACAAGATTTGGCCGAGCTGGCCTTGGAAGATGGTGATTTAGTCGAAATTGAAACCCTGTGGAATGACGGAATCACCCGAAAAGTCAGTGGATTCAAACTGGTGAGCTATGATATTCCGCGCGGGAATCTGGCGGCCTATTACCCTGAAACCAACCCGCTGGTGCCCTTGTCCAGCTTTGGTGATGAGACCCACACACCCACCTCAAAATCCGTGCCGGTGACCGTGCGCCGTTGGCAACAGCCGCAAACACTGCGCATTGCTTGAATACGGCCCTGATTCGTCGGGGCCAATTATTGTGGATCACGGCTGACAAAAGGCACCATACATACCCCTGCCTTTAATAGGGAATTCCTCTACAAAATGATATGCCGCTTGCCCGATGGGGCTGATTCGCGTAAAACTGTCAGCCGGATTAATCCCACTTACTAGACCATTCACTGGACGATATGTTTCAAGATAACCCGCTGCTGGCGCAGCTAAAACAGCAACTTCACACTCAGACTCCGCGCGTCGAAGGCGTCGTTAAAGGTACTGAGAAAGGCTTTGGCTTTCTTGAGGTAGACGGGCAGAAAAGTTACTTTATTCCGCCGCCACAGATGAAAAAAGTCATGCATGGCGATCGCATTATTGCGACCCTTCATACCGATAAAGATCGTGAAATTGCTGAGCCGGAAACCCTGGTTGAGCCATTTTTATCGCGCTTTGTTGGCCGTGTGCAACGAAAAGATGACCGCCTGTCTATCGTCCCTGACCATCCTCTGCTGCGCGATGCCATTCAATGTCGTCCGGTGCGCGAACTGACGCACGATTTCCAAACCGGTGATTGGGCCGTAGCCGAAATGCGCCGCCATCCATTAAAAGGTGACCGGGCTTTTAATGCTGATCTGACTGCTTTTATTACTGATGGTGAAGATCATTTCGTGCCTTGGTGGGTCACATTAGCGCGCCATAATCTGGAGCGTGAAGCGCCAGCGATGGTGGAATCAGCTCTGCATGATGCCAATCTGCAACGTGAAGATTTGACTGCGCTTAATTTTGTCACTATCGATAGCGCCAGCACCGAAGATATGGATGACGCCTTGCATGTGAAAGACAACGGAGACGGTTCTCTGTTGTTGACCATTGCCATTGCAGACCCTACTGCTTATGTCGATGAGAACAGTGAGTTGGATTTAATTGCCCGCAAACGCGCATTTACCAACTATCTGCCGGGCTTTAATATCCCGATGCTGCCACGCGATTTATCCGACAATCTCTGCTCACTGCGCCCGAATGAACGCCGCCCGGTATTGGTGTGCCGTGTCACTATTGCCGCTGATGGTGCGCTGGGTGATGACATTCAATTCTCAGCCGCTTGGGTAGAATCAAAAGCCAAGCTGGTCTATGACGAAGTGTCTGACTGGTTAGAGGGTCAGGGTGACTGGCAGCCGCAAAATGCTGATATTGCAGAACAAATCACATTACTGAAACGTGTTTGTGAAGCGCGCAGCAATTGGCGTCAGGCCCATGCACTGGTGTTTAAAGACCGGCCGGACTACCGCTTCCTATTGGGCGAAAAAGGCGAAGTGCTGGATATCATTGTGGAACATCGCCGCATTGCTAACCGCATTGTTGAAGAGTGCATGATTGCCGCCAACGTCTGCGCCGCTATTGCGCTGCGTGATAATCTTGGCTTTGGCATTTATAACGTGCATGCCGGATTTGATCCTGCGCTGGTTGAGCAAGCCGCCAATGTGTTGCAAGCCAATGGGGTGGAAGCCGATCCACAAGCGCTGCTGACTCTACCTGGTTTCTGTGAATTGCGCCGTCATCTTGATACCTTGCCGACCCAGTTCCTCGACAGCCGTATCCGTCGTTTCCAAACATTCGCTGAAATCAGTACAGTTCCTGGCCCCCACTTCGGTTTGGGGCTTGAAGCTTACGCCACCTGGACCTCGCCAATTCGTAAATACGGCGATATGGTCAATCATCGCCTGCTGAAAGCCATTATTACCGGCCAGCATGCAGAGAAGCCACAGGATGAAATCACGGTGCAATTAGCTGAACGCCGTCGGTTGAATCGCATGGCTGAACGCGATGTCGGGGATTGGTTGTATGCCCGTTACCTGCAACCTATGGCTGGCACAGATACCCGCTTCCCTGCGGAAATCATTGATGTCACCCGCGGTGGTCTACGCGTACGCTTACTGGATAACGGCGCAGTGGCCTTTATTCCGGCACCCTTTATTCACGCGGTACGTGATGAAATGGTATGCAGCCAGGAAACTGGCACCGTGCAGATCAAAGGTGAAACGGTCTACAGCCAGAACGATAAAATTGAAGTGCGCATTGCAGAAGTGCGAATGGAAACACGCAACGTGGTTGCCCGCCCAGTGGTTTGATAGCGTAACCAACGCACATGCAGCTTGAAGTATGACGGATAGAAGCCGTGGTGATGCACAACATCCCACGGCTTTTTTATGTTCATCATCCCCGCCCCCATTACTTTGGCCTCATGATCAGCACAGTCGGGTGGCCGTCACAATATGTAAGAAAATGATACCAATGGTGAGAAAAAAACAATTAGCTCATCACAGTTCTCACTTTCGCTACTTTTCTTTCACATTAAACCTCCTATGTTAACTAGCAGTTTGCATCTTTTGTCATAAACAGGTGCTGATAATTGCTATAGCCTAAATAATTCGAGTTGCAGAAAGGCGGCAAGTGAATGACAAATTGGTTGTAAACCATTTTGAACAGCGCCAGCGCTGGCCCACAGGGTGAGCCTCATTGAGGCTCATAATCCCGATGAGTTGACGCCAGGTCAATGATTCGGGTGATTGAACCTAGCCAACGCACATGTAGCTCGAAATATAACGGGTACCCCTAACATAACAAGGAGTTGTTCCCCATGAAGAACGTCAAGACTGTCGTCATATGGCTGACCGTGGCGTTAATTGGTGCATTTGCTTTTGCCATGCTGGCACTGAGCCGAGGCGAGAATGTCAACGCCATCTGGTTGGTGATTGCATCGGTAGCTTGTTACAGCATCGCTTATCGTTTTTACAGCCTGTTTATCGCCAAGAATATCTTTGAACTGGATGACCGCCGTTTAACCCCCGCTGAGCGGCGTAATGATGGTCTGGATTATGTTCCAACCAATAAATGGGTGCTTTTCGGTCACCACTTTGCCGCTATTGCTGGTGCAGGGCCGCTAGTTGGGCCTATTTTAGCCGCACAAATGGGCTTCTTACCCGGCACTATCTGGATTCTGGTGGGGGTGATGATGGCCGGTGCGGTGCAGGACTTCTTGATCCTGTTCATCTCCACCCGCCGCGATGGCCGCTCATTGGGGGAAATGGCAAAACAAGAATTAGGGGCTTTTGCCGGTATTATCACCATGTTAGGCGCATTGGGGGTGATGATCATCATCTTGTCCGCACTGGCCTTAGTGGTGGTAAAAGCTTTGGCAGACAGCCCGTGGGGTCTGTTCACCATTGCGGCTACCATCCCAATCGCGCTGTTTATGGGCGTGTATATGCGCTTTCTGCGCCCGGGTAAAATTGCCGAAGTGTCATTAATTGGTTTTGTGTTAATGATGGCGGCAATTATTTACGGTGGGAATATTGCGGTTCATCCTTATTGGGGGCCATTCTTCACCTTACACGGCACTACCCTAACTTGGGTGCTGGTTATTTATGGTTTTATTGCCTCCGTGCTGCCGGTATGGCTGCTGCTGGCACCGCGAGATTATTTATCGACCTTCCTGAAAATCGGCGTCATTATCGGTTTGGCAGTGGGTATTGTGTTCGCCATGCCAGAAATGAAAATGCCCGCCGTCTCGCGCTTTATTGATGGCAGCGGCCCGGTATTCTCCGGCAGCTTGTTCCCATTCCTGTTTATCACCATCGCCTGTGGCGCGATTTCGGGCTTCCATGCGCTGGTTGCCAGTGGCACCACGCCGAAACTGATTGAACGCGAAAGCCACATTCGCTTTATCGGATATGGCGCGATGCTGATGGAGTCATTCGTCGCCATTATGGCGCTGATTTGTGCATCGGTTATTGATCCGGGCGTTTATTTTGCGATGAACTCCCCGGCGGCGCTGATTGGCACCACGGTAGAAAGTGCCGCGTTAGCTATCAACAGCTGGGGATTTGTCGTCACTCCTGAAACTCTGGCTATGGTTGCCAAAGATGTCGGCGAGAACTCGATATTGTCTCGTGCTGGCGGCGCGCCGACCTTTGCCGTCGGGATGGCGCATATCATTAGCGAAGTCTTTAATAGCCGCAATATGATGGCATTCTGGTATCACTTCGCCATTCTGTTTGAGGCGATGTTTATTCTGACCGCCGTTGATGCCGGAACCCGTGCTTGCCGCTTTATGGTGCAGGATTTGGTGGGGGTGGTAGTGCCGAGTCTGGCGAATAACCGCTCCTGGTTGGGTAACTTATCCGGCACCACCGTGGCCGTGGCTTGCTGGGGCTTCTTTGTTTACCAAGGGGTGGTCGATCCACTGGGCGGCATCAATACCCTGTGGCCATTGTTTGGCATCGGTAACCAAATGCTGGCATCAATGGCGCTGATTTTAGGGACTGTCGTCCTGTTTAAAATGAAGAAGCAGCGCTATGCTTGGGTAACCATCCTGCCAACAATTTGGCTGTTTATTACCTCAATGACGGCAGGCTGGCAGAAGATTTTCCATGAAAAACCGAGTATTGGTTTCCTCGCTCAGGCGAAAAAATTCTCGGCGGGTGTCGAGCAAGGGGTATTGATTGCCCCGGCCAAGAGCATTAAGGACATGGAAACTATTGTGTTTAACAACCAGATCAACGCCGCCTTGTGCGCCTTCTTTATGCTGGTGGCAGTGACGATGTTAATTTCATCTTTCTTCGTGATTCGGCGCGCGCTGAAATCCAGCAAGCCCACCACGCATGAGACTGAAGTTGTATTCCGTGAGGAGACTGTTCGTGGCTAATGTAGGTATCCCACTGCGCAGGCAGCACCCTAATCTGTTGCATAACCGGCCATTATCCGCTGGGCCGCGTCAGATTACACGCTGCATACCGCTGGTTCCCATAGCAACTCGCCCGACCACGTTGTGGGCTTGGGTACGTCTGATTACACGCCGGGTGGCACAAAGTTTTCGCTTGATGGTGGGAGTGCAGGATTATGGCAATTATGTCAATCATATGCGCCGTCATCATCCCGAGACACCGCCCATGACCGAGCGTGACTTCCACCGTTATTGTCTGGAGGCCCGTTTCCCGAGTGAAGCGGGTAAGTTGGGGAAATGCCCTTGCTAGGATAAAAGCCGTTTTATTCCGCCCTAACAAGTGACACCGTAACGCCCTGTAATTTTCTAGCAGGGCGTTTTTTTATGCTTTAGTGTGTGAATGAAACATTAGTCCGTGAATGAAACTCTAGCTCAAGATTGTCGAGCCAAATGCGCCCTGCCAATCATGTTCAAACTGTTCAACTGCGGCTTTAACCGCCGGTGTACTGATAAATTGCTCTGCAACATCCACAGGAATAGTCACTGACTGACATCCCGCCAGTAAGCAATCCAGTACCTGCCGTGGCGTCCGGAAGCTAGCAGCCAACACTTTAGCCCCCGGCGCGTGTAAGGTGAGCAACTGCTGTAATTCGCGCACCATGGCGATGCCATCGCCGCCCTGGGCATCTAACCGGTTAACATAAGGGGCAACATATTCAGCCCCGGCTAAAGCCGATAATAGGCCTTGTCCGGCACCGTAAACCGCCGTACCCAATGTCGGGATTGACATCGTTTTCAACTTTTTGATTGCCGCTAACCCTTCTGCGGTGGCGGGCACTTTGATAACCAAACCGGGAACCCGCTGTGACAGTAAAACGGCCTCCGACACCATCAACTCGCTGTCACTGGCCAACACTTGTGCAAAAAGTTTACCTGTTCCCCCCAAAGCATCGCGCAGTGCAGGGAGTACTTCCCAGATAGGTTTGCCCGCTTTAGCCAAAATACTGGGATTGGTGGTGACGCCCTGCAAAGGCAGGACTCGCGCCAGCCGTTTAACTGCGGCCACATCTGCTGTGTCGAGATAAAGCTCCATAACAACCTCCGATTGTGATGATTAAAGCAGCCAAACTGGTTAGCCGCAATCATAGAGCAACCCTTAATCAATAACGTGATCTCGCTCAAACATCTTTCATTCGAAAGTGAATTACACTTCAAATGAAAGTTTATTTTTGGCTGACTCATTATGAACCTAAGACAACAAACAATTTTACAGCAAGTGAATGACCGTAAGCGGGTTAGCGTTAGCGAATTATCGCAAACGACCCAGGTATCGGAAGTGACTATTCGGCAAGATCTTAATCTGCTGGAGAAACGGGGTTTTCTCAAGCGCGTGCACGGCTCTGCTGTTGCCCTTGAAAGTGATGATATTGATGTTCGTATGATGCGCTATTTTTCTATGAAACAAAAACTGGCCAATCATGCAGCCTCGTTGGTCAATGACGGCGAAACAATATTTATTGAAAGCGGCAGCAGTAACGCCCTATTGGCCCATCAGTTGGCAAAACGGCCGGCCATCACGCTGGTGACAGTCAGCGGTTATATTGCACGGCAATTAAAAAACTCCGCCTGTGAAGTCATTCTATTGGGGGGGATTTATCAGAAGAAAAGTGACAGCATGGTCGGCCCATTGACACAACTGTGTTTGCGTCATGTGAATTTCAGTAAAGCATTTATCGGCATTGATGGCTATCAGATGGACTGCGGGTTCACCGGCCGTGACATGTTACGCGCCGATGTGATTAACAGTGTGCTGGCAAAAGGTGCCGAAAATATCATCCTGGCGGATGCCTCTAAATTTGGTCAGGTACATCAAAATTTGCTGGCCACTGACTCAGTTATCAGCAGAGTGATTACCGATAATCGCCTGCCCGCGTGCTATCAACAGCAGTTGACGGCGCAAGGAATTCAAGTCGACATTTTGGGCGAGTAATGGCTGAGTTATCATTATCAAACCGCCCTAATCGGAGCAATACTCATGGCAGAGATGACGTTTACCCGCGAACAAACACAGCGGATGACCTACAAACTTCAGCGTTACCTGGAGCAAGAACACAATATTGAGTTGGAGGATTTTGACACGGAGTTTTTACTGCAATTTATCAGCCGTGAGTTAGGTGCGCATTTTTACAATCAGGGAATCAATGACGCCATCACGCAAATCGAAGCAAAAATGCTCGATATCAGTGACGCCATATTGTGGTTGGAAAAACCCGTGCAAGACTAAACACGGGCAGCCGTCAAACGCGGTTTTTATTGCCCATAATAGGCATTTTTCCCGTGTTTGCGCAGGTAATGTTTATCCAACAATTGCGGCTGCATATCCGCCAATTGCGCGTTCAACTGGCGAGAGAAAATGCCCATATAAGCCAATTCTTCTAACACCACCGCATTGTGCACCGCGTTATCAGCACTGCTTCCCCAGGCAAATGGCCCGTGCGAATTCACTAAAACGGCGGGCACATCTTCTGGCTTAATACCGCGTTGTTGGAAAGTTTCGACAATGACATTACCGGTCTCCCACTCATAACGACCAGCAATCTCTTCCGGGGTCATCAAACGGGTACAGGGAATAGTGCCATAGAAATAATCCGCATGAGTGGTGCCCCAGGCGGGTAAATCTAAACCGGCTTGCGCCCAGATGGTGGCATGGCGTGAATGGGTGTGAACAATACCGCCGATTTGTGGGAAATTAAGGTAAAGCGCCCGGTGAGTATCGGTATCCGACGAGGGTTTCTTGCTGCCCTCCACCACTTTTCCGCTGTCCAACTCCACGACCACCATATCGTCAACCGTCATGACATCATATTCCACGCCCGAAGGTTTAATCACCAAAAGCCCACGATTTCGGTCGACGGCACTGACATTTCCCCACGTGAAAGTGACCAGATTATGGCGCGGTAATGCCAAATTAGCGGCGAGTACCTGCTGCTTCAGTTCGTTGAGCATGGTCATATCCTGAATAACTGAATTTGTCTCATTTTCAGCGCCACAGGGGAGAATCGGTATGGGATAAATAGCTATAAACTGCGTGCGGATCGGCTAGAAAGCGCAGTATGAGAGATATACGCCCATACAGCGAAGCTTTATTGAGCGGTGCCAAGAGGTTAATTCAGTTTTGGCTTCAGATAATCCTTAATTACTGCCCACATTAGGCCAAATTAGGATTATTCACCTATCAAATAACTCTCGGACATTTATACTATTTTTCATTAGTGATAAACCTAGTTTTTAGCATTAATCCTGAATTTAAACTTAAATGCCGTTCTTTATTCTGAACACTAACCGAATAAGACCTCGGCTAAAATGAATACAAAGCCTATACTTAGTCTAGGCAAGTTCATTCTGATACGGATAGCTCAGGGCATATAAGTTGAAGACCTTTACGTTGAAGGTCATAACCTGCTCGATCCGTATTTAGCCACTGTCTGGAGAATTATTATGATGATAATCAATAAACGATTTGCTACTGCCGCGCTGGCACTCACTCTGGCTTTATCTCTATCCGCCTGTTCTAACATGTCCAAACGTGACCGTAATACCGCGATTGGTGCCGGGGCCGGTGCCGTTGGCGGTGCAGTCTTGACGGGCAGTACACTAGGGACGTTAGGTGGTGCTGCTATTGGTGGGGTTATTGGTCATCAGGTCGGTAAATAACCTTTATCCTTCGTACTTGTCGTTGCAGGGGTGTTAGCTACTCTCACTTACCCGAATCACTTACCCGTGTAAGCTCATCGGGATACGTTTGCTTGCTGCCTACCTGCAACACCAATGACTTTGGATAATATGGACGTGATAGTTTTGTAAGGCGTTTAGTGGTAAACGCCTTATATCTACTCACCCACCCGCCAGTTTGACTTTCATCCCTTTGGCTTCGAGCAATTGTTTGAGCAGATCGCGCTTATCTCCTTGAATTTCAATCACGCCGTCTTTCAGCGCACCGCCACAACCGCACTTTTTCTTCAGTTCTGCCGCCAATTTTTCTAGCAGTTCATCACTACCATCAATACCGGTAATCAGACACACGCCCTTTCCTTTGCGGCCACTGGTTTGGCGCTGGATGCGAACAATACCATCGCCCTTAGGTCGCTGCGGTTTTACCTCGGGTTCGGTGATACGGCCAGTGTCAGTTGAATACACTAAGCGGCTATTATCATCACTCATTGTGCCCCCTTAGGTAGCGACGCCAAAATATCAGTCAGGGCTTTTTCAGGATCAGGAGATTGGGTGATCGGACGCCCTATCACCATATAATCCACCCCGGCTACCACGGCTTGTGGCGGTGTCATAATGCGGCGCTGATCACCCGCATCACTGCCTTCAGGGCGGATCCCCGGAGTGACCAGTTTGAAATCCTCACCGCACACTTGTTTTAGCCGCACCGCTTCATGGGCAGAGCACACCACGCCGTCTAAACCGCAATCCCACGTCAATTTCGCCAACCGCTCAGCCTGTTCCGCTGGGGTGATGTTAATGCCAATATCACGTAAATCTTCACCATCCATACTAGTGAGCACGGTCACGGCAATCAGTAACGGCGCTTGCGGCCCGTAGGGCAATAAAGCCTCTTTTGCTGCGCTCATCATACGCGCCCCGCCGCTAGCATGGACATTCACCATCCACACGCCGAGTTCCGCTGCCGCCGCGACAGCACGGGCGGTGGTGTTAGGAATATCGTGGAATTTCAAATCAAGAAACACTTCAAAGCCGCGTTGATGCAGATCACGTACCAATTGCGGGCCATATAAGGTAAACATCTCTTTGCCCACCTTTAACCGGCAATCTCGCGGGTTAACACGATCAGCAAAGGCTAGCGCCGCGTCTTTATTGGCATAATCCAGTGCGACAACAATCGGGGAAGATATTGAGCCACTGTTATTAGTTTTAGTTGCAGACGTCATTTTCCAGCCTTTTTCAGTCAGTCATTATTTTTCAGTCAATAACCAGTCATTATTAGTCAATAAATAGTGGTAACGCCCATATTCTACAGGGTGTATCACAGAAATTACAGCAATCGGACGTTCGAGGTTTACCGTCTGTTTGTCAGACTTTGATTGGGTAGGTCAATTTAGGTAAAACAGACAGATGCCCCATACCCGCAGTTGAGTAAATTAGTTTCAAGAAGCGTAAATTCTTAATCAATATATTTGATTACTCAGCTCAGTATTTTGGCATTTCATTTAAACAACCATGCGGTATCATGCACTCCATCGCCAGACAATGATTGTCTAACCAATGATTTAAATAATAATTTATTATTTAAATGGTAAATAAGTAACTGGAGTATTACATGAAAAATATTAAATATATCATCCCTGCATTGGCCCTTTCTTTCGCATCCTTTGCCAGTGTTGCTGCAACACAAGTCCAGCATGCTCCCTCAACTGGATTGAATCAGATTGGCACCATCTCAGCCAGTAATGCCGGTACTTTGACTGAATTAGAGAATACACTGACGAAAAAAGCAGATGAAGCCGGTGCAACCTCATATTTGATCACCTCTGCGACCGGCAATAACAAACTGCACGGCACCGCGGTCATTTACCGCTAAGTTGCCCCGACCCTCAAGTTAAGTCTGTGTCGTAGCAACCAAAGAACACTAAAGTGCTCTTTGGTTGCTTTTTCAATGTGAATTTTTTGTGACAATTGTGTTATCCCCTAGACAGTTCTGCGTTCCTCGCTTAGCTTGGTATTTTCCCTTAAGTTGAAGGTTATATGATGAGCGAAATATCTACCTTAACCATTAAAATCCCTCTGGAATTAAAAGAAAAAATCAAAGCCGCCGCCTTAGAAAAGCAATTCTCTCTCAGCACTGAAGTCTGCGAAAGATTAGAACAAAGTTTTGAGCTTGAGGTTAAAAGTAGCAAAAGCAGCCGTAAAGAAGCCAAGTTGCATCACAGCGAGATTGATAATCAAGGTGTGGAAGAAATGTCAGAACAGCCATTGAGTCAGAAAGAATTGAAGAAATTGCGCCAATTGCTGAAAGATGGCGTTAAAGCGCCGCAGAAGAAAAAGTAAGCCATTATTATTGTCATACACGACCTATTCATCGGGTGATTCAATTCACCCGATACTTATAGCTAATCCAAATTATAGCCATCTCACTTATTGCCCATCTAGCCCTCTGATGGGCTTAATCGATGCCCAGGCACGGCAAGATGGACAATGCCAGTAAAGCGAATGTGCGGTAAAACCACATTTGTGGCAGCGATAACGCGGTTTGGTGCGGATTTGCTCACCGACCATATCACGCAACAACAGCAAGCTCTCTTTTGCTCGCCCGTCTTCAGCATCGGCCAAGTGATAATCCATTAAACGATAGAAAACTCGCATGGTTGGATGGCGCTGTAACTGGCGATTAATATAGGTTTGCGCTACATCCCGGCCTTCATGCTGCTCAAGAATTTCGGCCAACATTAACTCAGCCATCGCGCCGGTATTATCTTCAACACAGCGTTTAAGAAAATTAGCCCATGCTTCGGGTTGCTGTAAGTGCTGATAACATTCACTCAGCATCTGCAATGCTTCGCTGACCACTTCTTTGTCTTGATCTAACACGCGCTCCAGCGCCTCGACGGCTTTTGCGTATTCACCTTTGGCCAAATAGACCCGGCCTTGCATGATGGACACTCTGGCGCACTGTTTATCGGCTGAAGCCGCTTTTTTCAACAGGCTCATCGCCTTATCAAGGTCATCACTGCCCATGGCTTGCAGCGCTAACTCACAATAAAAATGCGCAATTTCCAACCGCTGATTATCTTTGCCCATCTTGACCAGCTTTTCTGCCACTTCAATGGCATTGTTCCAATCACTGGTAGCCTGATAGATAACTAATAACTGCTGTAATGCACCTAGGCGAAAATCTTTCTCTTCAACCAATTGGTTGAACATATCTTCCGCTCTGTCATATAGCCCCGCCGCCATGTAATCGCGCCCCAACTGCTGGACCGCCAACAAGCGCTGTTCAAATGTCAGGGAAGCGCTTTCCATCAAGGCCTGATGGATGCGGATAGCGCGGTCAACTTCACCACGAGAACGGAACAGATTGCCTAACGTCAGATGCGCTTCAACTGTTGAACTGTCTTCTTTCAGCATTTCAAGAAACAGATCAACCGCTTTGTCTTGCTGGTTTGAGAGAAGGAAGTTAACCCCGGCCACATATTCACGAGACAGGCGGTTAGCATCCTGCTGCCTATCCTGCTGAGCACTTCTTCGCCCCATATACCAACCATAGGCGGCAGCGACCGGTAACAGCAGAAACAGCATTTCTAACATAGAAAATTATTCCTTGCTGACAGCAGGTATAGATGCCGTCGCGCTGGGTTCAATCGGTAGCTCTTGCTGCGATTCAAGACGTTTGATTTTCCGCTCGGCGCGGCCCAGTAAAATCCGAACTCGCAGATAAAAAAGCCCGCAAATAATCCATCCCAACACCAGACCCGCAGCAAAAAGCGCCGCTAATAAGGTCGATACACGATATTCGCCCTGAGCCAATAAATAATTGAAGGTAACGACCTGATCGTTATTTGCCCCTAACGTGATCGATATCACAAAAACCACGAGTACTAATAAAAAAATCAGCAAATATTTCACGTTTTTTCCTAAAGGCCGAATCAACCTGATGAATTATGCCAAAAATGTGGCGTCCTTACTCAATAAATTAGCACTTCCATACCCAGCAAAGAAACCCTGCACCAAGATAAAGCGCTGAACCTATGCTTAATAGAGATTATTTTAAGCAATTTAGTTGAGAATCCTGAACGGTGAAAAATCATTAATCGCTTAATTTTCCCCGTGCTCGCGCTTTTCTATTTCCTGTTGTTCTTGCGGTGGAATATTAAGTGGCCCGAACCACCGCTGCACCAGACTACAGACAATAGCAACCAATAGACCGCTGATAAGGGTGGCCGCCATCAAATCGCCGGGCCAATGCATCCCTAAGGCCAAGCGGCTCATCATCACACCCTGCGCCCAAAGCATCAGTAAAATAACCGTTTTGTAATGTCGACGTGGCCATAACAGCCCAACCGCCAATAATGCCCAACTGGCAGCAAAAACAGTATGTCCGGAAGGAAAAGCAAAACCGGTTTCAAATTGCCAGTGGCTGCTTAACCACGCTGGAATGATGGATTGGTCCTGCAATTGCTGCTTAACCAACTCGCTGCGCTCGGTACGGGATAAAGAATAGAAAAAGCGGTTATCAATATGATATTCAGCTTCAAGCCACACCACAAAGGGCCGCGGCTCCTGCACATTTTCTTTAATCAGCGATTTCAAACCCTGCCCCAACACAATGACCACGCCCAGTAGCGCTAATAGCCCGATAGCCGGTTTGAGCCGAAAACGCAGGCACCACAAAAACCAACCACTAAGGATAATACTGGTGATGATGCCCCACGGCGCGGTCACTGTCTCTGTCACCCAAAAAAGCGCTTTTAACGCACTTTCACTGCCACCTGGCTGCCACTGCCAACCAGAGAACCAAATGACAAAAGTTGGCAACAGTAAAATAACTGCTCCCACGGTAATTCGTTTTGTTATATTCCACATCTGTTGCCCTTCTTTCTGGCAAAACCCACAACACATTACCCGTGGTGATGGCACGTTTTATATAAATGCTATACCCAATAGATTTCGAGTTGCAGGTAGGCGGCAACAAAATGAACCCAAGGAGTTGAGATAACTCAATGACTTGGGTGAGTGATGACAGCCAACACCCCTGCATTTTGAAAGGTAACGGGTATATATCTATATAATATAAGTCTCTCTAACCATTGATAACATACAAAATTTTTTTGTCACTAGCGAAATAAATCTCAAACAGCCATTCATGCTGGCCTTATTGCTGCTTTGTTGAACAGCAGGTCATCAAAAGTTATGGCAATATAGCTAATAATGATCGCAGAAAATTTTTTATTTAACCTTTATATCGCAACATACCGAGGTATAAGGTTAAAACAGGCATTCACGGTAGGGTGTGCGACAACCTTTCTAAGGGTATGAAGTTATAATATGAACAATAAGATGCAGCTAAAACGTGTAGCAGAAGCTAAATTACCGACTCCTTGGGGTGATTTTCTGATGGTCGGTTTTGAAGAATTAGCCACTGGCCATGACCATCTGGCATTAATCTTTGGCGATATCAGCGGTGATGAGCCGGTGCTCTCGCGTGTTCATTCTGAATGTCTGACAGGTGATGCCCTGTTTAGCCTGCGTTGTGATTGTGGTTTCCAGTTAGAAGCTGCATTGGCGCATATTGCCGAAGAAGGCCGTGGTGTGCTGATTTATCATCGTCAGGAAGGCCGTAATATTGGTTTGCTAAATAAGATTCGAGCTTATGCCTTGCAGGATTTGGGGGCCGACACTGTTGAAGCCAATCATCAACTGGGTTTTGCTGCCGATGAACGCGATTTCACACTGTGTTCTGATATGTACAAGTTATTGGACATAAAAGCGGTGCGCTTGCTGACCAATAACCCGAAGAAAGTTGAAATTCTCTCCGAAGCGGGGATCAATATCGTCGAGCGCGTCCCTCTGATTGTCGGGCAAAATCCTAAGAATGAACACTATATGGCAACAAAAGCGGCTAAAATGGGCCATTTGTTGACCAAGTAATCACCTTGGATTCTCACTGCTTATATACGTTTTTTGGCTAACACAAGCTATAAGGGTGGTCTCGCAACCACCCTTTTTAATGATTTAATTTAATAGTGACACCGTCACATAAACATCAATCTATTACAGCATTTTGCGGATCACATAATGCAAAATGCCGCCATTTTCGAAATAAACCAATTCATTGCCAGTATCTATGCGGCAGCGAGTATCAATCTTTTGTTGCCGCCCGTCAGCATAGGTGAGTGTTACAGGAACAATTTGCCCCGGAGCTAAGCCTTGTAACCCACTGACACTAATAGATTCATCGCCCGTCAGGCCCAATGTTTTGCGGTCTACACCAGCAGGGAACTCCAGCGGCAGAATGCCCATCCCGATTAAATTAGAGCGGTGAATACGTTCGAAAGACTCCGCAATCACCACCCTAATCCCCAGCAAACGCGGCCCTTTAGCAGCCCAGTCGCGGCTTGAACCTGAGCCATATTCCTTACCGGCAATCACCGCTAATGGCACATTTTCCTGCTGGTAACGCATAGCCGCATCATAGATAGCCATTTGATTTTGCGATGGAATATGGCGAGTAATTCCCCCCTCAACACCGGGCACCATTTCATTACGGATACGGATATTGGCAAAGGTTCCGCGCATCATCACTTCATGGTTACCCCGGCGCGAGCCGTAGGAGTTGAATTCTTTAATTTCAACCCCGCGATCACGCAAATAACGTCCTGCTGGGCTGTCCAGCTTGATATTACCGGCGGGTGAAATGTGGTCGGTAGTGACTGAATCGGCCAAAATTGCCAAAATACGGGCGTTATGGATATCCTGAACGGGTTCTGGTAAGGCTTTCATATCACTGAAGAAAGGCGGCAAACGAATATAGGTAGAATCACTCTGCCAATCATAGGTGGGCGTACTATCAACTTGAATCGCCTGCCACTCTTCATCGCCATCAAACACCGCAGAATACTCCTTGCGGAACATATCGGTTTTAACCTCTTCAACGGCTTTGGCGATTTCAAGGCCGGTCGGCCAAATATCTTTTAAGTAGACCGGATGACCCTCGGGATCGTGGCCCAACGCATCTTGCGTCAAATTGACATTCATATTCCCCGCCAGAGCATAGGCGACCACCAGCGGCGTCGAGGCCAACCAGTTGGTTTTTACCAAAGGATGAATGCGTCCCTCAAAATTGCGGTTGCCAGAAAGCACCGCCCCGACGGTTAAATCCCCTTCTTTGATGGCATTTTCTATTGGTTCTGGCAATGGGCCGGAGTTACCTATACATGTGGTGCAGCCGTAACCCACCAGGTTGAAACCCAAATGATCCAGATAAGAGGTTAAACCCGCCGCTTTCAGGTATTCGGTCACCACTTTGGAGCCAGGAGCCAGGGAGGTCTTCACCCATGGCTGAGTTTTAAGCCCCTTTTCTGCGGCTTTCTTGGCGAGTAATCCCGCCGCCATCAGTACACTGGGGTTCGAGGTATTGGTGCATGAGGTAATGGCCGCGATGACCACCGCGCCCTGTTGCAACTCGTGGGTTTTGCCCTCCAGAGTGAAGGAAACGCCGCTGACTTTGTCTTTTTTACTGTTAACTTCCAACTCTTCAAACGCGTTAAACGCCAATGGCACTTTCGCTAATGCGACTCGGTCTTGCGGGCGTTTCGGCCCAGCCAGACTGGATTCCACCGTGCTCAAATCCAATGATAATTGGCTGGTAAATATTGGGGCATCCCCCGGGTGACGCCATAATCCTTGCGCTTTGCTGTAGCTTTCCACCAGCGCGATTTGCTCGTCGCTACGGCCACTTAAGCGCATATAGCCCAGAGTGACTTCATCGACCGGGAAGAAACCGCAAGTCGCGCCATATTCCGGCGCCATATTAGCAATGGTCGCGCGATCCGCTAACGGCAAATCCGCCAAACCATCACCGTAAAACTCAACAAATTTACCAACCACACCGTGTTTTCTCAGCATTTGAGTCACGGTCAATACCAAGTCAGTGGCGGTAATTCCTTCGCGCATTTTGCCGGTCATTTTGAAACCGACCACATCGGGAATAAGCATGGATACCGGCTGCCCTAACATTGCCGCTTCGGCTTCAATGCCGCCAACCCCCCAACCCAGAATCCCCAAGCCGTTAATCATGGTGGTGTGGGAGTCGGTTCCGACTAAGGTATCTGGATAAGCAATCTGCTTGCCGCCCTGCTCTTCATGCCAGACAGTTTGCCCCAGATACTCCAGATTCACCTGATGACAAATCCCGGTGCCCGGCGGTACCACGCGGAAGTGTCTAAAAGCTTTTTGCCCCCAACGCAGGAAAGTATAGCGTTCGTGGTTACGTTCCATTTCTAACCGGACGTTTTCACCAAACGCGGCTTTATCACCAAATTCATCGACGGTCACTGAGTGGTCGATAACCAGATCAACCGGCGACAATGGGTTAACCTGCGCGACATTACCGCCGAGGCGTTTCACCGCCTCTCGCATCGCGGCTAAATCCACCACAGCCGGCACACCGGTAAAGTCTTGCATTAATACTCGAGCAGGCCGGTAAGCGATTTCTTTCTCGGCATGCCCAGTTTGTTGCCAGGCCACGATGGCTTTGAGATCATCCTCCTGAACCTGCTCACCATCCAGATGGCGAAGTAAGTTTTCTAGCAACACTTTCAGTGATTTAGGTAATCGGTCGATATCCCCCAGCACTGCCGCCAATTGCGGCAGGCTGTAATAGTGATATTCATGATTGAGGGCGACCAACTTGGCCATACTCGTTTTTCGCAGATCTAACGACATAGCGCCTCCATTGTTTCTTATCGTGTTCTAAACAACATTCATCTCAACAAGGTAATTCCCTTGAAATCATGAGGTCTAGAATCAATATAACACAAAGAAACATTAACATTTTGGCAACAATGGCGATTAGTATGATTGGTGGTCTAAATATCAGCTTTACGCGAGGTTTTTACTCCGTCAATAAAACCATTAATATATCCCACGTTTTCTCCTGATTTGTAGATTTCTTCTGGACTAGTATATTTATATTCAATTTCAGACATCTCGTCATCAATATAAATATCTTCAGTTTCAAAATTCATTTCCAGCATAACATCTTTAAGCTGGCAATCTGTTAAATTTTCAAATGGTGGAACCCATACTTCAAATTCATTTCCTGGCGGTGACATAGTATTCGCAGCAGCATAAGAGTTGGGAGTGAATAACTCTTTAAACCAATCTAAAATCATTTTTATGATACTATTGCGATTCACATCACTCCTTAATTCACCTGAACATTCCTTTTCAAACTTAAAAAAAATGCGCGATTTCTCTTCATCGAGCTCAAAGTCTTTACCTAAAAATAACTGGCAACCCAAGGTGAATAAAGGTTGGAATCCATCGGTATAAGATACTGAATAATTCATTTCAAGCCCAGAATGATTATCTGACTTAAATTCCATTGAAATATCATCATGATGTAAATAAGGATGCCCTCTCTTGGCGTGTTCAAGAGCAACTGTCGCCATTGAATATTTACTCAATAAATTCAGTACAGTAGCTCTTCGGTTATCTTCCTCTTTATTCCCAGCCTCTAACCAACCGATATCGACTAATTTTTCTAACACTTCACTAATATTTCTATAGCCCGTCAAACGCCCTTCAATATGAAATTGAGTTTTTTCACATGGGGAGTTTTGAGCCTTTAATGCGCTGACTGTGTTAGTCAGCCCCAGACACTCTATTGGGTAAGATATTTTATTCATTTATTCCTCTTGACTATGTTTATATAAAAACCAAGATTCCATATCAATAAAATATCAAACTACTTTTAAAGTATCTTTTGAATTTATACTTAATACTTCCGTTATTGAAATAACGCATTACCCTTTCAACTAAGATCATTAAATAACTTTAAGGCAGTGTAATTTGAACATCATACTGTTTGTTTATACAGTTTGAATAATATGTTGTGTTGTTAAGACACAACATGAGGTACAGCCTACAAACAAAATGAGATCAATTAATGTCGAAAAATAAAAAGAAAACATCAGCGTCGGTAGCAGCACAGGCGGCAATAATACTAAAAGACCCTAATGCCTCCGCCCTTGAAAAAAGTTTGGCGGGTTCAGCTCTCTCTCAGACCAATACTGATAATCAGACGGGTGTTTATATGGAAGATGTTGCGGCACAAGTGCTGGCAAACCCCGAGTCCAGTGAAAAAGCTAAAACATTGGCAGGATCTGTACTCGCACAGGCAAATAAAAAACGTTAACTATGCAAAAAGTCCTTATTGGGCTTCAGGCCGTTGACAAAGTTGATACGCGGGGAAATGTGCTGAATGGGTCGTAACAGCGTAAACCGTTGGAGCGCCCATCGGTGCAGTCGCCCCGCCAATCACCTGTCTATAAAAGAGGTTTCTCAGCAACCTCAAAGCCCCTTTTCAGGGGCTTTCTTTTAATGGATAACAACATCACTTGGTCGGCAGTTTAATATCTTTAAACATCGCCTCAATATCCTCATTCGAGCGCAACGCAACGGCTTTATCCACCACATCTCGCGTTAAATGAGGCGCAAAACGTAGAATAAAATCATACATATAGCTGCGCAGGAAGGTACTGCGACGGAAACCAATCTTGGTGGTGCTGTAGGTAAAGATATCTCGCGCATCTACAGTAACCAGATCAGGGTCTTGGATCGGGTCAACGGCCATGCTGGCAATAACACCCACCCCCAGCCCTAATCTCACGTAAGTTTTAATCACATCTGCATCTGTCGCAGTAAAGACAATACGCGGTGTCAGACCAGCGCGATTAAATGCAGTATCCAGTTCAGAGCGCCCAGTGAAACCAAAGGTATAGGTCACAATCGGATAGGCGGCCAGCTCTTCAATGCTAACATGGGTTTTACCGGCTAATGGATGATCGGGCTTAACTACCACCGCACGGTTCCAGTGATAACACGGCAACATAATCAGGTCGTCATATAAATGCAACGCTTCCGTCGCGATAGCAAAGTCGGCACTGCCTTTCGAAACCGCTTCTGCTATTTGCGTCGGTGACCCTTGATGCATATGCAACGATACGCGCGGATAGCGCTCAATAAAACCTTTGATGACATTAGGTAATGCGTAGCGCGCTTGAGTATGAGTGGTCGCGACATACAAAGACCCTTTATCAGGATAGGTATGTTCGCCGGCAACAGCTTTAATAGCATCAACTTTTGAAAGGACTTCACGGGCAATACGGATAATTTCCAGCCCTGCGGGGGTTACCTGTGTGAGATGTTTACCGCTGCGGGCAAAAATCTGGATACCCAGCTCATCTTCCAACATTCTAACCTGCTTACTGATCCCAGGTTGCGAGGTGTACAGGCCTTCTGCGGTGGATGATACGTTAAGGTTATGATTTACCACCTCAACAATATAACGGAGCTGCTGCAATTTCATATCTATACCATCCTAGGTTAAACACTGCGGGAGGCCCACAGTTTGGTATATCGGTATCACCCGGTATGCCGAGAAGTTATCAACTGAAACCCATAACTGCATGATGCCAAAGTGGTCAGTATTGACCTTATAATAACATTAGGTGATAAAAAACTATTTTATATAACTACTATATCATTTCATCAGCCCCTGTATACACCCATGTTATGTCGTCTGTCTCCCGACTTAACCCGCGGTTTTAACTCGCGCGCATACCCATGCTATTAATGATTTAGTGATAAATATTAGCTCAAAATAATCGGCGTTTTGCCCAACACAGACAGCCGTTAACAATTTATAACTTCAACGGTTTAACCAAGACTATAAAACACTTGAATAGATTAGCCCAATAAAAAAACCAGCCATTTAGGCTGGTTTTTACATATACGACTCAGTATTTCACATCACAGAAGTTTTGGCTTTTCAGTAAAAAAGTATCCACTAAGCCGCATTCAGATGGATGTCAAAACACCTATTTCTTAGTTTCAACCCATTTACCATCAATATAGAAAGCCGACCAACCGGTCGCTTTCCCCTCTTTCTCAGAGGAAACATATTGTTGCTTAGTCTTGCGGCTAAAGCGAACCAGGGTCTTATTACCTTCATTATCCGCCACTGGCGCGTCAGCCAGATAACGCAATTTTTCCGGTAAACGATCTTTAAAGCGAACCAATTCTTCTACCAACGGCGCACGGGTTTCGCGCGATTTAGGGAAAGTATTGGCAGCCAGGAAGACACCTGCCGCACCATCACGTAACACGAAATAAGCATCTGACTTTTCGCATGGCAGTTCAGGCAAAGGTACCGGATCTTCTTTCGGCGGCGCGACTTCACCACTGCGCAAGATTTTGCGCGTATTTTTACACTCATCATTGGTGCAGCCCATGTACTTACCAAAACGCCCCATTTTCAGATGCATTTCAGAACCACATTTTTCGCACTCAACAATCGGGCCTTCATAGCCTTTAATGCGGAACTCACCTTCTTCTATCTCATAACCATCACATGCTGGGTTATTACCACAAACATGCAATTTACGCTGGTTATCAATCAGATAGCTATCCATGGCGGTGCCACATTTCTGACAACGACGTTTGGCGCGTAATGCGTTGGTTTCCGCATCATCACCTTCCAGAATATTAAGAACTTCAGCTTCCGGCACCAGATTGATGGTGGTTTTGCAGCGCTCTTTCGGCGGTAATGCATAACCAGAGCACCCGAGGAACACCCCCGTGCTGGCAGTGCGAATCCCCATCTGACGGCCACAAGTTGGGCAATCAATGCTGGTCATCACCATTTGATTCGGGCGCATACCGCCCTCTTCAGGATCTTTTTCAGCCTTTTCAAGTTGCTCACTGAATTCGGCAAAGAAGCCATCCAATACCGCTTTCCACTCAGCCTGATTATTGGCAACCTGATCCAGGCCACTTTCCATACGTGCGGTAAAATCGTAATTCATCAACTCGCGGAAGTTTTCTTCCAGACGATCAGTCACGATTTCGCCCATTTTCTCGGCATAGAAACGGCGGTTTTCTACCCGGACATAACCACGGTCTTGAATGGTCGAAATAATCGACGCATAAGTAGATGGGCGGCCAATACCCCGTTTTTCCAGCTCTTTTACCAATGATGCTTCGCTGTAACGCGCCGGTGGTTTGGTGAAGTGCTGGCTTGGGATCAGTTTTTGTAAATCCAGTTCACTACCTACTTCAATGACGGGCAAAGTTCTGTCTTCATCACCTTTGCGCAAGGCTGGCATCACCTTAGTCCAACCATCAAAGCGTAAAGTTCGGCCTTTGGCGCGCAGTTGGAAATCACCCGCCTGTACCGTCAAGGTAGTAGAGTCATACTTGGCCGGTGTCATCTGGCAGGCCACAAACTGACGCCAAATCAGCTGATACAGCTTCTGGGCGTCGGCTTCCATATCTTTTAACTGCTCAGCCAGCACATTCACATCAGAAGGACGAATAGCTTCATGCGCTTCTTGTGAATTCTCTTTGCTGCTGTATTGATTCGGTGCAGATGGCAAATATTTATCGCCAAAGTTATCACCGATATAACCGCGCACCATGGTCAGAGCATCCTGACTTAAGTTGGTGGAGTCAGTACGCATATAGGTAATATGGCCCGCTTCATACAAGCGCTGCGCCATCATCATGGTTTTCTTCACACCAAAGCTCAGGCGGGTACTGGCGGCCTGCTGCAAGGTAGAAGTAATGAACGGCGCACCCGGCTTGCTGCTGGTCGGTTTATCTTCACGATCCAACACCTTATAGCGCGCGTTTTCCAGCAATTTAAGCGCAGCGTGGGTCTGCTCACGGTTTACCGGTTTAAAGGGTTTATTGTGAGCATGGGTGACTTCCATTTGAATAGGAACTTCACCTTTCGCCAGTAAATCGGCATGCAATTCCCAGTATTCTTCAGGGACGAATGCTTTAATATCCCGCTCGCGTTCAACCACCAAACGCACTGCGACCGACTGCACTCGCCCGGCTGACAGACCACGGGCAATCTTTTTCCACAACAGTGGAGAAACCATATAACCCACAACCCGGTCCATAAAGCGACGGGCTTGCTGGGCATTCACCCGGTTGATATTCAATTCACCCGGTTGATTAAACGCCTGTTGGATAGCATTTTTTGTGATTTCGTTAAACACCACACGGCTGAAGCGCGCATCATCACCCCCAATCACTTCCCGCAAATGCCAGGCAATGGCCTCTCCTTCGCGGTCAAGGTCGGTTGCGAGATAGATGTGGTCGGCGTTTTCAGCTAATGCTTTAAGCTCGGCAACCACTTTTTCTTTGCCGGGCAAAATTTCATACTGCGCTTTCCAGCCATGATAAGGATCGACGCCCATGCGGTTAACTAATGCAACCTTTTCGTCTTTCTTTACTTTAGTTTTGGGCTTGTCGGCTTTCTTGGCTTTATCTTCAGTTGAGTTAGCGCTCTTTTTACTGGCTGAGCCACTGGTCGGCAAATCACGAATGTGACCGACACTGGACTTAACCACGTAGTTATTCCCTAAGTATTTATTAATAGTTTTGGCTTTTGCCGGGGACTCAACTATTACGAGAGCTTTACCCATAATTACCTTTACCTAAATTATTTCTTCTAAAAGAAGGTTTTTATCTTGCCGTACCGCGGCATTCTGAATCTCTTTTTTATATTGCGGTACTTTTTCAGGAGATCAACCTGTTTTTTTGATCGGAGCCATAAAAGCGCTTTCCGAAGCTCAGTTGACGATCTGTCAAAATCTTTGTCTGCGCCCAGTGTAACAGCAGTGAATTCTGCCCCATGGCGTCAACAAAACCTTCCACCTAATAGTATAAAATCCCACACTGTACCTGATAAAAAGCGACACGCAACCTAATTAGCTCGGAATCTGAATTTATCCAATTGTGATGACAAACCTGCCAACAGTTCAAATAAACCTTAGTTGGTTTGCGGACAAACGCTAACCCGCAGTACAATAGTAAGAGAAATCACCTTGTGGTGAGGAAATATAATTGTATTGAGGAAATATGATGTTCGGAAACACAACACCGATTGAACGTAATAAATTATTGGCAGAAGCTAATGAGATTATTCGTCAACATGAAGATTACCTGCATGGAATGAAAGCCACTGAGGTTGAACAAAAAGGGCCTGTTTTGGTATTTCGCGGGGAGTTCTTTCTCGATGAACAGGGCTTACCTACAGCCAAAACAACCGCCGTATTTAATATGTTTAAACATCTCGCGCACGTGTTGTCTGCTAAATATCATTTAATCGACTAATGGCAGATTATTCTCTTTTTATTACGTTCTTTTTTAGCGATTGCGCAAAAAACAACAGGGGCTTTCCCCCTGTTGTTTTCATATCAGATTCGCTTTATCTCCGCTTATAGCAGGGGTTTTTCACCGCGCTGCCACCAACGTAATAATAGACGATCAGCACTTTCTGCGGCGCTACCGGTAAAGCGATCCATTAAGCGTTTACGGCGTGAATAACGCACACCAATAACTTCATGATTATCCATTTCAGCAATCAGTAAATCATCGCTGGTACCAATGGCATCAACCAGCCCTTTTTCTTTGGCTTGGGTACCAAACCAATGTTCACCAGTAGCAACTGCATCAATATCTAAAGAAGGCCGTTGTTGCTGGACGAACTGCTTAAAGAGCAAGTGTGTTTCATTCAGATCTTCACGAAACTTTTCGCGCCCCTGCTCAGTATTTTCCCCGAATAATGTCAAGGTTCGCTTAAATTCACCGGCAGTATGCAGCTCAACATCAATATCATTCTTTTTGAGTAAACGATGGAAGTTGGGTATTTGGGCGACGACACCAATAGAGCCAATAATGGCGAACGGCGCGCTAATGATACGGTCAGCAACACAGGCCATCATATATCCGCCACTGGCGGCAACTTTATCGACGGCAACCGTCAGACGAATGCCTTTGTGACGCAGACGCTCTAATTGCGATGCCGCCAAGCCATAGCCGTGTACCACGCCACCTGGGCTTTCCAGCCTGAGCAACACTTCATCCTTGTCTGTCGCCACGGCTAACACCGCAGAAATTTCTTCGCGTAATGAAGTCACTTCGTGAGCGTCAATGCTCCCTTTGAAGTCAATGACATACAGGCAAGGTTTCACCGCAGCCACCGCGCCCGATTTGGCGCGTTGTTTTTTGAGTTTTTGATCAGATTTTTGCTGCTTTTTAAATTCTTTGACCCAGGTTTTTTGCTCAACATGACTCATGCGGGCCAACCGCATTTCACGTTGCATTTCCTTATATTGCTCCCCCAAATCAACCAGATTAAGTTCTCCCCGTTGCCCTTGTTTCCTTATTCCCTGACTGACAACCAACAAGACTACTGCGCCAATCGCGACCACGATGGTCACCACTTTAGCGAGAAACAACCCGTACAGAGAAAATAACTCCACAAATACCGCCTTTATTCATCTGCAATTTCTGCAATTAAAGAGATACCTGCATTCTAGCGAACCCTTAAGCCGCCGTCTTGCGCAAATGAAAAATTGCATTGGTTTCGCTTAAATATAAGAATGTAAGAGATATCGCGGCCTATAAAAGCCCAATTTCTGCCGTCCGTAAAAGGAATAATTATGCATTACCAACCCAAACATGACCTGCTCGATAATCGCACTATCTTAGTCACGGGTGCAGGTGATGGTATTGGTCGCGAAGCGGCTCTAACTTATGCACGCTTTGGCGCTCGCTTGATTCTTGTCGGCCGAACCCTACACAAACTGGTTGCTGTACAGCAGCAAATTGTAGAGGCAGGCGGCCAATTGCCCACTGTTTGGGCGCTGGATTTACTGCATGCAACTGTGTCAGATTGCCAACAATTGGCGGATGCGCTCAGCCATCAGATTCCGCATCTGGACGGTGTATTGCACAATGCCGGTTTATTAGGTGAGATAGCCCCGATGGCGGAGCAAAGTATCACCGTCTGGCAAGAGGTTATGCAAGTGAATGTCAATGCAACATTTATGCTCACTCAAGCACTTTTGCCATTGCTACTGAAGTCACCCAGTGCCTCTTTGGTTTTCACCAGTTCCAGTGTTGGTCGTCAGGGCCGAGCAGGATGGGGAGCTTATGCCGTGTCAAAGTTTGCCACTGAAGGCATGATGCAAGTGCTTTCAGAAGAATATAAACAGGGTAACTTGAGAGTTAATTGTATTAATCCAGGGGGGACGCGCACTCAGATGCGGGCCAACGCCTTCCCGGATGAAGATGCCAGTAAGTTAAAAACACCGGCGGAGATTATGCCACTGTATCTCTACCTGATGGGCGACGATAGCCGCAGAAAGACCGGTATCAGCTTCGATGCACAACCCGGCCGTAAACCCGGCCCCGCAGAATAAAGGAATGTTTCATGTCTGAAGAACGCCACCAGCAACGCCAACAAAAAATAAAAGAAAAGGTTGAGTCACGGGTTGCAGCAGCGCAAGAAATCCGCGGCATCTTGATTGTTTTTACCGGCAATGGCAAAGGTAAGACCACCGCCGCCTTTGGTACCGTAACCCGTGCTGTTGGTCATGGTTTGAAAGCGGGTGTGATACAGTTTATTAAAGGTGAATGGCCGAACGGCGAGAAAAATCTACTGCAACAACATGGTGTTGAGTTTCAGGTGATGGCTACTGGGTTTACCTGGAATACGCAAAATAGAGAAACAGATACCGCAGCTTGTCAGGAGGCCTGGCAACACGCGCGGCGGATGTTAGCGGATCCGACGTTGGATTTAGTGGTGTTGGATGAACTGACTTATATGGTCGCTTATGATTACTTATCACTGGATGAAGTCGTTGATGCGCTGAAGCAACGCCCTGCCCATCAAACAGTGATTATTACTGGCCGTGGTTGCCATCGAGATCTATTGGAAATGGCTGATACCGTCAGTGAATTACGCCCGGTTAAACATGCTTTTGATGCCGGTATTAAAGCTCAAATGGGTATTGACTGGTAATTGTCAGCAATCATTCAAATCAATCAAATGCCGCAGACAGAATATCTGCGGCATTTTAGCTTTATAGTGATATCCAAACCTGACTAACCCATATTGACTGGCTTAGTTTTTCTCATTATTTCTCTAGTGGGATCATAGGGATATTGGGTGGAGTTAGTGTCCCAAGAGCCGGAGTTAGCCCTCCCATCCCCGGAACCACTTGACTCGATGGCTGACCTTTATCCTGTGTACCGCCAAAGTAGCAGATTGACTTCCATGGCTCTGAAAGTGGGCTACAGGTCTTTTCGCAATTATCGCCGTAATGAGAATGAGGGCCGCCGCAAGCATAAGTCACAGAGGAAAATCCGGTGCCGACAACAAATAAAATAGCTGCGCTGGTAGTTAACAGAGATTTTTTCATGTTAATGCTCCTTAGATTTTGAATTCGATGGGGGATTCCCCAAGAGCAATGTAGGCACACAGAATATCTTGAGACCAGTGCTATTCAACCTTGGTTGATGGCGTGTATATGCTGTAAAACCATTTATTATAGGTATTTTATGCTTTCGAAAGAAACGAAGTAAGTTTCTTATACTATAGGAAAGAAAAAGGAATAGCTGAGAAAGGGGTAAAGCAATGCTTACAATGAATAATTGGGAAGGAAATGATTCCTTCCCATAGATAACTTATCCGCGCTTGTTAGACCCACGACGCCCGGTAGCGGCTGCTGGAGCTGCGTTACCTGCATTTTGGCGGGTAGAACTTTTACGCGCTGAGCCTTGACGACCGGCAACCTGACGGCCTGCGACTTCGGTATGGCGTTTAACCGCACGACGAATTTGATTCGCTTTAACCCGACGACGGTCTTTCTCAACTGGCAATTTACTGACAGTTTCAGAGTCCAGCTCCACCAACTCACGTAGGTAGTTAGTGGCTTTCAAATCCAATTCAGTCCAGCCGCCACGAGGCAGGCCTTTGGGCAGATTGATATCACCATAACGTACACGGATCAGGCGGCTAACTTGTACACCGACAGCTTCCCACAAGCGGCGAACTTCGCGGTTGCGCCCTTCAGTCAAAGTGACGTTATACCACTGATTAATCCCCTCTCCGCCTTGGAAACTAATGGTGCGGAATGCCGCTGGGCCATCTTCCAATTGAACACCACGGCTAAGTTGCTTGATTTTTTCGTCATCGATTTGACCAAACACGCGCACCGCATATTCGCGTTCAACTTCACGGCTGGGATGCATCAAGCGGTTGGCCAGCTCACCATCAGTGGTAAACAGCAATAAACCGGAGGTATTAACGTCCAAACGCCCTACCGCAACCCAACGCGAACCGCGCAGTTTAGGCAGACGATCAAATACCGTTGGGCGGCCTTCAGGGTCATTACGAGTACAGAGTTCACCTTCCGGCTTGTAATACGCCAGAACACGGCACACAGCCTCTTCAGATTCTGTAATAGAAAGAAGATGACCATCCAGGCGAATTTTTGTGGCCTGTGTGACTTCAACGCGATCACCCAACTTTGATATTTTACCATCAACGCTGACGCGGCCCTGTTGAATAATTGTTTCGATTTCCCGACGTGAGCCATGACCGGCCCGTGCCAAGATTTTCTGTAATTTTTCACCTACAACTTTTGTTTTTTCACCCACAACCTTGTCATCCTGCGGTTTAGGGCTGGATAACTTTACGTTGGGTAACTTTTGGTCTTTTGACTTCTCGCTCATTGAGCAACCTCTAATGTCGCCTTCACAGGCGTCGTGTTATATATTGTAATCAATAAGTTAAGCTCACAATCAAGCAGAACTCATTGATTGTAATACATTTTGGAACACAGCATGCCGTCGTGACCGTCACACAGACGCCTCTACACGCTGGTTCGTGACCGCACATATTACACTAATTTCACAGTCAGGGATTCAAAAAGTATCCGTGTACCGGAAATGACGTTTCCGGGTTATAGCGGTAAACGTGAAGGCAGGATATAAAAGAGACTTTTCCAATGATGCGACTTTTTCAGTATTTCCCTGACCGGCAGTGATTGACTGTATGTCTTATTTCAGTTGTCACACATAAAACATGATTTCAGTTTTTAATTGCCTGATTCATCATTATCCCTTACCTTTTTGAGCTTATTGCCAAATTGATATTGGCAAATGGATGAATAAGGGATGATATGGCAGCAGGATACTGGATAGTTAAAGGTGACAAGACCAGTTGTGGCGGGATAGTTCATGAGGGGATAGCGGAGAGGACATTTGCCAATAATCCGGTCGCGGTGAATGGCAGTAAAGTTTCGTGCGGGAAACACCCCGGCAGCTACAGCGTGGGTGGCGGGCATCCGGGCGAGATAGTGCATGGGCATTACGTCGCCAGCACGCTATATAGCCGCTCAACCTGTCCGTGCAAAGCATTTTTCATTCCGTCACAAACCTGGGCATCTCATGGCCCTTATCAGGGTGGGCAACCACAGGCCGCCTCTTCCCGCACAGCGGCAAATTCGCCAGTTACTGAGCCACAGCAATATGCCCAGTCAGCTAAAAGAGCCAGTGCGCCGCCCTATCTCACGGGTGAAAAACCACCTTCTGAGTTTGTGCCGGATTATCCAGTGTTACGGAATACCCGTACTCTACCAGATGACGCTTTACGCGCAATGTTGGCACGAACCCATCAAGATGTGATGCTACTGACACTCTCTGAGAGTTTGGAAGTACTCCAATCATGGGGTTGGAAAGACACCAAAACTGCTTGGGTGGAAACCACACAGTCCGGTGCCGGGCAAGTGATGGTTAATTACGGTGTAAACGGAAAGGATGTTGTCACCACCTCGATGATTATTGCTCGATTAGGTGACTTCGGTATTAGGGCTACGGTCTACGTTAATCATAAAGGTACTGAGTTAATAAAACTGACGGGCTATGCTGGGGTTAGAAAAGTATTAACCGCGCCTGTATTTGCGTTAAAGAATCCGAAAGTGGTTGATTTAGGTATCGGTAAATATGGGCTGAGAAATTCAATTGTTAGTGGTGCCCGATTAACATTTTATGTGGCAGCAGCTTACCGAACTGTTGATTTTATATTGAATGACGCTACCTCACTGTCTGAGTTTATCGGTTCCTTAGCAACCGATGTAGTGAAAATAGGTGTGGCGGCGGCTATTAGTTGGGGTGTTGGGACTATAGCTCTAGGGGTTGTTTCTACCGTTGCGGTTCCTTTGGTTGTCGTTGTTGTCGCCGGGTTGGTTTCTGCAATTGGTTTAAACCATTTAGATGATAAATTTGGTGTTACAGATAAAGTTGTTAAGTGCATTGAAGGTGCACAGCAAGAATTTGTAGAAAAAGCTCGCGAGGTGGAACAAGGGATTTGGGATTTGGGGGCTATGTATGCAGATAAGATGCTTGATAAAGGAAAAGAAGTTATTGAGTATGAAGTCAGAAACTATATCAAGGAAGTATTGAGTAACTTTAATACTAGGTGGTTTTAATGTACGAACTCACATTAAAAAGAAGAGTATCTATGTTTTTTGGTGTGTTATTTTTAGTTATACCGTTAAGCGCTGGAGGTATATATCTGACTTTAGATGCCATAAATGAGTATTTATCTTTTCCTGATGTTATTGTTTTTTCATCTTTTATCATATACGGAATTACGTGTTTTCTTATATTGCTCCCACTTACCTTTCTTTCTGTTCCGCCTATTTTTTTAGGGCGCCAAGCCTCCAACTCTGTCCAAAAGACAGTTTCTAAATTCATTATCGTCTGTTTCCTTACGTCTATTGTTTTTCAGATAGGGTTCAGGTTTTATTTTATAAATGAATTTGAAAAAAGAGGATATATAGCTTGTCGGGGTATTCCATCAGGCTGGATGCCGGGAATGGCAACTAAGTATGTCACGAGTGAGGCGCTGTGCTTGAAAAAGCCCAATTGAAACGCTCTTCTCTCAGATAATCTCTTAAGCACTCAACGATAGCCACTGCTACTCACAGTGGCTTTTCGATAGTTATTCAGTGCTGTTTAGCTGCTCTCATGTCTGTAGTAAAATAGTAATAATCTATTTTTATAGTCTAGTTCATCAGAATATTACGCTGTCGCGTATTGTGGCTCAGCGCTGATATTCTCCAGTAATTGCGAGACAATTCCTGAGTTCATCAGCATCGGTTGTAATGTGGGGATGCCTAATTTGCCCAGAGCACTGCGCTTATGATAGCTGATAGTTTTATTACTTAATTGCAAGTGATCTGCAATAGCATTGTTTGATTTACCTTGCAGTAATAAAGCCAGCACTGTTCGTTCGCGCTTCGATAATACACAGGGCGGTTTCCCACTCAGCACCATTGAGCTTGAAAATACCCGGTTTAGTTGAGTGATAAATTGACTAACAGACTCATTTTGCGCAATAACAGCACAGACTTGGGAAACACCGGAAAAAAACTACCTCACGAGAGAAACACAAAACTCCTCGGCGATAATAATCACACGGCAGTTTGGGCGGTGTATTCGTAACCAGTCGACAACCAGACTAAGACTATCGCCAGAGGTATAATCCTCTCCTCGTAAACTCAGAATAGCTAAATGAGTTTCCGGGAACTTCACCAGATTATCATAGCAATCACTAAGAGAATTGACACTGGCTACGATATTGACCGATTCACTCATTAATAATTTTTTCAAAATACGTTCCAGGCTAAATCGGGTAAAAGAACAAGGGTGTTGAACGATTGCAAGCTTATCTTCCATAGCGCTTATCTCCTTTAATAACACATGTAAATCGAGTTTTTGTTTAGCTAAATTCTTTTAATTTCTTGAAAAATACATCTATAAAAAACATGGCGATTATTGCAGAAAAAAATGATAACCATAGAGAGAGAGCAATCAGAGAATCGTAGGTATCCTCCGATACATTCGCACCCAAATAAATTGAATGTATGTAACTCATTATATCAGGGAATGTTTCAACAATAAGTAAACTAAAAAGGCAGAATAACCAAACAAACCAGAATAAAGATAAAGAAAATGAAACAAATTTACTCATGAGATTAATTCCAATACACTTTTATTTTCCATTGGGTCACCTACAAAATATATTCTGTGTTCACAGGCAGCCCACCCTGAGGAAAACAGCAATAACCCGATATCACTGCATCAATAGCGCCATCGAAATTAATGACTTCATCCCTTTTGTGTACATAGCCACGAACGCCTATTTCAAGGCATTTTTTCAGGTAAAAAATTGACATTAAAGAAGTATAGATAAGGACTTTAGACTCAGGGGAGACAATCATTAATTTATGAATAAGATTAAGCTGGATACTTTTATACCCGACAAAATCCACTACAATTAAATTTGGCTTGTAAGTATTAGCCATTTTTATTGATTCAAGTTCTCCACCAGTTTCATAAACCCTGCCCCCTTTATATTCTATAATCCCTCTCACTACAGAGCGAATTAATGGGTATTGATCAATAATTAACGCTGAAATTTCCCCTGCCATAAGAACCTCATCCGTAAAATTAATTTAAATCCGTTGATTGGGCAGAATGACTCGATATCGGCATTCTGCCAGATACTTTATTAAGAATTAATTCAGTTTGTATCCCCCTGATAAACCACAGTTAAGCGCAAGGGATGTTTCAGCAGTCGTTGATGGTGTCGAAACATATAATCCATAATAAATAGGGTCAGTATCATATTCCACTATCATACTGTCATAACCGGGTATGCTAATGTTTTTGGCGAAGGTGTATCCGGGCTGAGTTGTTGATATGTCATTGACATAAGCACCGCATGTCACTTCAGTATTACTCCCAGTCGCCATAACCACATTAGGAGAAATGGTAAATTTCAAAGTCTTGCTTTTGGCTGTTGGCAACCAATTAACACAGTTAACGGATAAGTTAATTGCACCAATATTCTCTGACCGACGCGATGCATTACTATTATATAAATAGATATGTTCGCCACTTAAGATATTTTCAATACTGGTCGCCCCCTCAGCTTTGGCTTCGCAAGCAACATCTAAATTTTGCTGAACAAGATCGAGGGTACTGGTGGTATAGCTATTCGGAGTCGGTATGCTGCAAGAGGTGCTGCTATTACAGATGCTACCCACACCATAGGTACTTACTCGAAACTTTCCTGAACTGCCGGCCAATGAAGTAATATTAGCGCGAGAAATTGAGATATGTTGATCAACAGCGACGCCATGTGCAATCGCCACTTTAACCGCATCGTAATGGGTGGCAGCATCCATTAATTCATCGTCGTAAGAACCATTACCGCGAAGATCCACATCATATGTTTGAATATCCGGAGCTAGTAATCCACCACTTGAGTTCACCATACTAAATCTATATCGTAAAACACAGGAATTAAGTGAGACCGTATTAGATGCCCTTTTACATCTATTGACATGGGTCATATGAGAATTTTTGTCACCCGCTGTCGGCGGGTTATTTGTCCCATCCCAATAAGTATGTATTAAGTCGAAAGAAAGCTCACTCAAACTGGTTTGAGGGTTTTTAACTTCATAATGTGCCAATAGCGTATTTGGCAACACTAAAAACAGTGAAGAAAATAAAAATAATTTTAATAATTTCATAATAAATATCCACGCGAAAGTGACTGCAAAGCAGGTGTTAATTCAAGGGCTGGTACCCTGAGTTTGAAATTTTTGCGTGATAATAAGAGAGTATTAAAGGTGATTTTTAATACTCTCTATATCATCGTTACTCTATTTCCCTACCGGCTTAGATTTCCAAGGTAAATTTGACACTGAATGCCACCGGCAAAAACGTCACAACATCAGAATCGGTGGTGCTATTGATTGTTGCCGTTACTTTGCTGTCCCCTGGGTGATACCTGATTTTATATTAGTGAATGTCAATGTGGCCGAGCCATTTGCATCAGTGGTGCCACTGGCAGCAATCACCGTATTGTTATTTGCGCTGAAGTTCACCAACATGTTGGGCACGCGATTGCCCAAAGCATCCGTCACCACAGCTTTAACACTGTTCGTGGCGACGCCATTCGCCACCGCGCCATCATCCTCAATGCTGAACGCCCCGCGAATAATAGTTGCCGTACTTTCATCAGCAATGAAAGTCGCCTCTACACTTTGACTGTTACCGTTGACGGTGGCGGTTACCCTGATCACGCCCGCCGTGGTGTTAGTCAGTGGCAAGATCACCACACCTTGGCTATCCGTTGTCCCACTGGCTGCAATCACCGTATTGTTATTGGCACTGAATGTGACAACTTGATTCGGTACCCCATTACCGGTGGCATCCGTGACCATGGCTTTCACCTCATTCTGTGCCACCCCATTGGCAATCGCATTATCATGAGTGAGGGTAAGTGCGCCACTGAGGATAGTGGCCGTCGTGCTGTCAGGAATAAAGGTGACATCCACACTTTGGCTGTTTCCATTGACCGTGGCCGTGACTTGAGTGACACCCGCCGTGCTGTTAGTCAGTGGCAAGGTCACCACACCGCCACTATCAGTTGTTCCACTGGCGGCAATAATCGCATTGTTATTCGCGCTGAATGTCACCAACTGATTCGGCACTTTATTCCCCGTCGCATCAGTGACAACCGCTTTCACCTCATTTTGCGCCGTGCCATTGGCAATCGCATTATCACGGGTGATGGTCAGTGCGCCGCTGATAATAACCGCCGTACTGCTGTCCGCGATAAAGGTGACATCCACACTTTGGCTGTTGCTGTTAACTGTCGCCGTTACGCGCGCCCCTCCCGCAGTCGCATTGGTTAGTGACACCGTCACAGAACCATCTGCTCCGGTCGTCCCACTGGCGGCAATGATTGCATTGTTATTAGCACGAAATGTCACCACCTGATTGGGCACCACGTTTCCAGTGGCATCCGTGACAATAGCTTTTACCTCATCCTGCGCCGTGCCATTGGCCAGTGCATTATCGCGGATGATGGTCAGTGCACCGCTGAGGAAGGTTGCTGTCGTGCTGTCCGCGATAAAGGTGATATCCACACTCTGGCTGTTACCGTTAACTGTCGCCGTGACATGAGTGACACTCGCCTTGGTGTTAGTTAGTGACACCGTCACAGATCCATCGACCCCCTTTGTGCCATTGCCGACTATAGTGGCGTTATTATCGGCACTAAATGTCACCGCCTGATTCGGCACCACATTACCGGTGGCATCAGTCACGATAGCTTTTATTGCATTGGTCGCCACACCATTGGCAATGGCATTGTCATGAGTGACGGTCAGTGCACCACTGAGGATAGTCGCCGTACCGCTATCAGTGGTCGCACTCGATGAGACCACATCACCCAGAGTGGAGTTGAATGCCACATTCATGCCAGCCATAGGTGTATTAGAACCATTGGCGGTATCCAGCACAGAGGCTCGATAAGTCACTAACGCCGCACCATCAGCCGTGGCCGTGGCACTTGAACCCACGACACTCAGTGCTATCTGATGCGGTGATTCCTGGACAATAATCTGAGTGGTGGCAGTGTTCGATTTATTACCGCGAATATCATAGGCAACAGCGCTAACTTGATAGCTATTGATGTTTTGCCGATGTTGATAGGCAGGAAGTCTAACGGCGGCCGATTCGGTGGTCAGTGCGGCTAAGGCTCCCCCAGCAGTAATCAGAACCGGCGCGCTCCATTCAACCCGATCAGTGCCATATTTTGATGATACTGCCCCTGTCAGAGTGACATTTTCCAGCGCATGAGCTGAAATTGTGGTGGGCAGAGTTAAATTGATCAGGTCTTGTTTCTGATACTGCATAACAATATTGTAGTTACGATCGACCAAATCATAGCGGCTGCCCGCAAGGCTGCGCATCAAACCGACAGCATCTTTATTAATTTGATCAATCCACGGCACACCGAAGCGGTAGTTAAAGTTCAAACCGAGCTGAAGCTCATTTGAGGTGTTCTGACCGTTCTTGTGGGCAACATCGACTGTTATCAATGGAATTGGTGTGTAATTCGCCCCTATCGTTAGCGCTGACGGCGAATCACCTAAGTCATTTGGGCTGGTAGTTCCGCCGTTTAGCGCAACGCCTTTACCAAAGTATTTTTCATACATTAATGAGCCACCCAACTGAGGGTATGCTGGCAAATATGCCAAGGCCCGGACATCAAAACCATTCGCTGGCCGTTCGTTATAATCTTCCATATTCGACAGCACTGACTGGTGCCAATCTGTCAACCGGAAATAGCCATTGGCGGAGAACTTAAGATTATCAGTCCAAATCTCAGCCCCTGCCCCTAAACGACTATTTTTACCCGTCAGATCATAATCATAAAAACTGTTAACCCCGAACATCCAGTTATCAGTAAATTGGCGTACGCCAAGGCCCGCATTATTTGTCGTCCGGTCGCCGTTATAACGGACTCCTAGCTGACCAAATAACAGGTTGTTTTGCGATTCAACCAGCGGCAGTAAAATATCTGCATTGGCCGTTCCTGTAGAATTGAGCTGAACCCTGGCATGGCCAAATTGGTTAAGCCAATCGGAGGCCGCTTGTGAAGCTAAACCGGAAGATACGCCTCTCACCGCGCTTTCTGCGGCTTTGGTAGAATTCTCACTGTCCATTACGCCCCAAATTTGGGTAGCAGTATTGGCAACATTATCTTCAGTAAAATTAAATTTATTGGCAGAAGAAATATCTGATGTCTGATTTTCAGATCCCAAATCGGGTAGCGTTTTACTCGGCTGTAACAGAGGTGGCTCTTCTTGCGCGATGAAAGGATTCGAGGGTTTAAATTTGTCAGGAACTGCTGAGTTATCAATATGACCTTTAGGCTGCTCAGAATATATTGGTGCTGGCGCTGTTGTGGATTCAACCAATATCTCGGCTGATCGCATCTTCATCATTATTTCATCTAGCTCATCAGCGCACACCGATAATGATATTAGTGGAGTAAATGCCATGGATATAGGCAGCAGTAATTGCATTAATAATGTATTAATGGCAACTGCTCGCATGAGTAATTTATTTGAGTGGAAACCGTTCAGAGTGAATTCAAAGTTCCGATTTTGAATGGCGATATCCGTTACCGCAGAGATATAAGCCGTTTTATTATTGACAGACATACGAGAGTTCATCATTAATTAATTTAATGATGTCATTCAGTATCTCGCCCAATAAACTCAGTTTATTAATGGTGCGATAAAATAACTAACGATAAGAAATGAGCAATTTAGCGAACTAAACTGCCCTAATCCCAGTGATTGTATTGGTGGCATATCATCATAAAACATTCACCCGACTAAAAAGTGAAGAACATAATGATATAAAACCTAAACCACGAGTTTACACACGGAGTTATTATAATAATTACATATAGTCATACTACAGTATTTTAGTGAATAACTGATTAGATCCGTGAGAGATAGTTTACTTTGCTTTGGACTTCGTTGAACGCAGTGTTTCTAACTCTGGCACACACCATTTTAAGTTTTGAGTCTAATTCAAGAGAAATGAGCTGCTTAGGATCATTATCTAAAATATTTCTATTTTGTTCTAAGAATGCATACATGTCATTGACTTTGTCAAACTGGCCTCTAAATACACCGAATTCATTCGCATTCAGCTTTTTGACCATAGAGAAATTATTGACACATTGATCATTGGTGCTTTTTTTAATAATGGCTGCGGTCTGTTGCTCGGAATCAACCTTTGCTTTCGTGCTGCCCCCTCCCAATACCGCACTTGCCATCAATATTACTATTGCCACTGATTTCATAAAATACCCTAATTAATCCTTTATAAGTACTCAACCTTCTATTGAATATGCACTCTCTTATACTGATATCATTGTTGCATAGCGATTTCAGCTGTATTTTTCAATAGAATGCAATCCAACGCTTGTAGCAGGACACACTGTACATCGTGATCTTTTATGCTGTCAAATGGTGATAAGTCAGATCTATATACTATTTAAAGCAAATATAATAGATGTAAATTCTTCTGGAGGGGATTAAAATGGCGGGATAGATCGTATTCTTATGAATTGATAGTTTTATATTTCAACTTATTTATATAACTCAGCGGAACAACCTAATTAAATTGAAAGCAAAAAAAATTTAAAATTAATTAGAATTATTGACATAGTGCAAAAAAAAACGAAAGTAATTACCATCTACCATAATAAATAAAAACATTTCGTCAGCAAATCAACAACAAAAAATAACAAGGCTATCTTTTTACTAGAATATAGTTATTAAAATACCAAAGATTAAGAATTATCTTGGTTAATAATAATTAATCCTATATGGGGAAATAATTATTCTTTATAATAACAAATATATTTCATTTTAGAATTAATAAATTTCTTAATGTTTGATTTATTGCTTTAACCCCTAGTTTATTATATATATTCCTTCTGTGAGCACTGGCTGTTTTATTCTTCATCTCAAGCACTCTTGATATGTCACTATTACTCAACCCTGACAATATACATTCAAAAACTTCATTCTCTCTCTTCGTTAACTGGTTCTTTATTTTCTTCGTCAAATCTAACTGATCAAATTTCTTTGGGGGTTTACGCAAAGAGAGCAGTTTAACAATCAAACTCTCTATTCTATCAATAGAAGCTGTTTTGCATAGGATGCCATCAGAAACAACAGACAAACAAATGAAATCTTCTGTCTTTTCATCTTTACGACAAAATACCATAATAAAAGCAAGAGGATTCAACTCTCTGACTTTGCCAATAGTGTTAAATATTTTAATGGCAGGAATATTATCAACATCAAGAACGACAATATCTCGGGTATTTGATTGGCTATATATATTTTCGTTATCAACAGAGTAATATAGCTCCACACCAATATCCTGCCCTCTATCTATAACGCGTTTTATTCCTTTAACAATAATCTCTAAGGATAGTTTTGTTAAACCGCAGTCACTAACCACAATAACTCTCATGACGTTGTATCATTCCTTGTCTATTATTTTTTATTTATTCAGAGCGGGATTTCATTGGGATTGCAGTATATAAATAACGGTGCCGAAGCACCGTTATTTATCAGGACGAACAATCGATTAGAAGTTGTATTTAATCCCTAACATCACAGCAGTATCACTGTAGCCTTTATCACCCAATTGCTGGCCTACGTTACCCCAAACATTCAGTTGCTTGTTCAGCTGCCCCTCAACACCCAGTTTCAACTCACCGATATTTTTCGTACCGGCCTGCTTCACATCAACCGAGTTCATGTTGGTACCGAAGTCTTTGGTATTGTGGATCCAGTTGGCTTCTACAAACGGCTGGAATTCACGATCTTTGTCATTGTCGATAGCATGGTGCCCTTTCATATAAGAACGCACACCCAGACGCGTCTGGATATTACCGTCGCCTTGGCCGCTCACCTGTGTACCATTGGCTTCACGATGCTCGTCAGCTTTCACACCCATCCAGGTTATCTGCGCTTTTGGCTGGATAAAGTAGGTTTCGTTCTTAGACTTATTTTCACCTATCTTGAAGGTGTAGCCGCTCTCGACCGACGCGGTTATCCCTTTAGATTTGTACTCTTCAGTCGCCAGACCTTCGCCCTTCACGGTATTGTTGAACCAGCTGTACTGCGCCCAACCATCAACATACAACCCAGACTTATCTTCGTCATTGGCATACCAAGTGCTATAGACACCGGCAGTGTAGCCATCAACGGAACCATCAGAGTGGTAGCCGGATTGCGAGCGAGTATTGCTTTTGCTGTTACCGTAACCGGCCATCACACCTAAATGTAAACGGTTCAGGTCATTGTTGCTCCACTGGGCGATATCGCCACCCAATTGCATCACATAACGGTTGCTTTGGGTTTTCAGTTGACCGCTGGTATCACGCGAACGGTTATGCCCACCTTCGTTGCGCAACCACATGCTCGTCACTTTCTGCTCACCAGTCAGGGCATCAATATATTGAGTTTCCCCTAAACGATCATGCAGACGGGTCACAAACATATTGTTAGCAGCAGCCAAGTTTGCTGTGTAACTACCCGCTTCAGGACGTTTAACTTCTTCCTCTGGGCCGACCGGGTTTTCTGGATCAACTGGGATTTCAGGATCAACTGGGATTTCAGGATCAACCGGCAAGTTGCTCAAGCTGGTCAGATACCAGTTAGCCACATTTTTGCCCACGCCGCGTTTCAGACTGTAATCATATGCGCCAGCCACAATACGGCCACTTTGCACGAAATCACCCTCTGACAGGCCATTAACCTGAATCAGTTCAATACCGTTCAGCGTCTTAGCCCCTGAACCGCCCGCATTATCCACACTAACCTTGGTGGTTCCGCTGGTGCTGCCGTTGACTATCATGCTGTCCGTGGCGGAGTCATCATCACCCAACGCGGTGTTGAAATGCAGCAAGCCGTTGTTACCCACATAGTTACCATTTACCACCAATTGATTGCCTGTGGTGCCGGTTCCATTACTGGTTTTGTTGCCGATAAAGACAATACCGCTGTTGGTTAAATCCGTCCCTACAGTGAACACATTACTGGCAGGTGCCAGACGACTCAATATTGACGTCACTGGTGCAGTTGGGTTGCCAACAAACAAGGAACCTTTGTTATCAATCGCACCCGCGACACCACCAAAACCGCCCATGAAAGCACCGCTGGCAATATTCACCTGCTGGCTGGCCAGTGTCATTGGGTTTGCATTACTGCCCAGCATAATCCCGCCAGCGTTAATATCTGTTTGGCCGGTATAAGCTGCTGATGAGGTTAACGAAACTGTGCCAGCGCCATTTTTGGTCAAGCTGCCGGTGCCGCTAACGTTGTTAGCCAGTGCCCAATCGGTGGCTGAGTTCAAGACCAGCGAACCATTATTGGTGACGGATGCGCTGCCCAGGTTTGCCGCCTGAGAAACCGCTAACTGGCTGCCATTGTTGATGTCAAACAGGCCGCTGAACAGACTGTTATCGCCGCTGGCGGTAATGTCGCTGTTATCCTGCAACACTACGCGACCGGCATCACTGATAGCATTCACCAGCTGACCGGCTGCATCTTTCAGTGTCAACAGACCGGCGTTGACAATATTGCCATCCCCCAGCCCTGCCGCATTATTGAGCACCGCTTCTGCACCGTTAGTAATGGTGGTTACCGCACTCAAACCACTGTTGGCACCATTAACGGTCAACACATTGGCAGCAATCGTCAACGCGCCACTGCCCGTCAATTCACCGTTAGAAATGCCGCCCTGACTCAACGTCAGGTTGCCACCATTAAGGTTCAATAATGAGCCTGCGGTGCCATTCAACTCGCCCACAGTTTGGCTGTGACCGTTCATATCAAAGGCGGTAGTGGCGGCCAAAGATAACAGTGAGGTATTACCCAGCACATTATCATTCAGCATCTGCAAGGTACCGCTGCGCACCTCGGTAGATCCGGTGTAATCATTTAACAGATTAGACAGTGTCACGGTATCGCCCGCGCCAGTATCAATCGCTAAATCACCGCTCCCCGTAATTTTGGCGCTCAAATCGGCGGCCGGGCCGGTTTTATTGGTGGCGTACAGTGACAGCGCATCAGCACCACTGCCCAACAACTCAACCTGAGTCAGACCGTAACCCACATACAAACCATCGTTATTTACGCCACTGGTCAGGCGATAGTCGTAAGTGCCTTTGGCGACCGTCGTGCCGTTCTGTGCAATATCTGCCGTGGTGGCATCGGTAATAATATTGCCATACTGGTCTTTCAACACCAGATTGCCACCATTACCTTGTACCGCAACATCACTCACCGCCAGTTGCAATAGGGTATTAGCATCATCCTGCTCCAGAATTGGCAGCACAGGATTCACCGGAGTTTGGCTATTATCGATGCTGTCGATATTCACTTCCACGGTCCCGGTACCCAGCAGATTCATCTCGGTGGTGGTATGAATGGTGCTTTTCGCTACCGTTTCACCTGGGGTGCCGGTGTCAAATTTCGCCGTCCCGCCGTCAAAGATTAATCCGCCGATAGTCTGAACGCCATCACCGACCGTGGTGATGCTGTCAGCACCCAATTTCAGGGTCGCGTTCACCAGTGCGGTGGTGTTGCTCGCTGCCAGATCAAAAGTCGAGTGGCCTAATGCCAGTACACCGTTAAAGGCATTCTGGGCCGCGTTAGCAGTAAAGTTAAACGCGTTACCCGCCGTATTGACCGCAACAGTGCCGAGGCCATTGAGTTTGCTGTTAAAATTCACTGCATTCAGATTGTTAACCTGCAACAAGCTGCCGTCACCCAAGTTAAAACCAGTGTTGACGTTGTCATCTTTCGCATTACCCAGCGCCAGCAGGACATTTTCCAGTGTCAGCGTGGAGTCATTGATCAGGTCGATGTAATCCATATTCTGAATAGCATCAGCATCTTTCAGCGTATACACCGAGCTATCAAAGGTCACAGTGTCTGTGCCGGTTCCGCCGTTCAGTGAACTGAATACGCCAGTATCTGTTGCTGTCAGCCCTTTAAGAATAAAGGAATCATCGCCGCTACCCGTGGTGAAGTCAGTCCCTTTACTGCCCTGCATCAGGGTCACGGTATTGTTACCCGCCAACAGATTGACCTGACCGATAATGCTGCCGTCGGTCTCATTGGTGAAGGCCACGCCGCTGCCGGTGTTGGTTAACACTGCTTGCTGCGCCGCACTGTTAGCATGGATGCTGCCGCTATTGACGAAGCTAGTAACATTGCCATTGTTGATATCAACCACTGGGCTAGTCAGTGACTGGGATGTCAGTTTACCGGACTGCTCAACACGGCCAGTCGTGCCTTTAACAATCAAGGCCGCGCCGCCAGCAGCATTGTTCACATTGACACTGGCACCGGTTTTCAAATTTTGACTGGAGTTGGTAACAATCCCTTTACCCGCCGCCGAATTAACATTAATCACCAGGCCAGCCGAATTAGACATATCCAGCGCGTTAGTCGTTATGGTATCGCCGGTGTTGGCGAACAAAATACCGGTGCCGCTGCCATTGACATTAATCACGCCAGAGTTGGTCGCCGCCATCGAGGCTCCGGTACGCACACCTGCGCCATTACCCACAGTCAGAGTGGTATTTTTTAATTGGATACCCGCGATTTCTGCTTTATTTTCAATCGCGTTGCCAGTTCCCCCCGCCGTCATAGTGATGGTTGCACCGTCAACTGTCAGAGCGGTAGCGCCGGTATCAAGCAATACGCCATGAGCCGTGCCGCCTGCGTTGGTTACACCATTACCAGACAGTGTCAAACTGGATCCGGAACCTAACAGGAAGGCAGCGGTACCATCAGTTGCGGTCACTGTGCCCGAGTTATTCACTGTTGAGTTAGCGCCCTGAATATTCACCGCAGTGCCATTCACAGAGATGATATTTTGGTTGGTCAGGATCCCGCCATTCACCAACACACCGGTGCTGCCAGCCTGGGTAAAATCAATGGAACCTTTATGAATAAGCTCGCCGCCATTACGGGCGATATAGCCATAAGCACCAGAAGCTGTGTTACCCGTGGTTAATACCGCCGAACTGGTCAGCACGGATTTGCCGGTGGCACCGGTCTCGATACCGTCCAGCCCGTAATATTTACCATCGACAATACCGGCCGTCGCCCCGTTACCACTCAGTTCTAAACTGGCATCTGCTGTGATGGTGCCCGTCGCGCCACCCTCAACTTTTACGCCAGTAGAACCCTCACCCGAAAGCACCATATCTAGCGCACCGGAGTTAAACGTACTGCCAGCACCGGTCACTTGAATAAGAGAGGAATTCTTACCGGTGGCATTCATGGTGGAAGCCGTGGTTCCGGCAAAGCTGGCACCTTTATCAACGCGATATAAAGTCGAACCTTCGGTTGAAACAGTTTCGGCACCCACGGCGGTGTTATTGACGCTAGCACCGGCACCGTAAATCAGGTATCCGACTTGTTTGGTGCCGGAGACAAACTCAACCTGACCATTACCGGTGACATTAATGGTGCCTTTATCTTCCGCAACCACCCCGATAGCCCCGTTGCCAGTCAGATTAACCTGGCCGGAAAGATTAGCCACAGCGCCCGTGCCCACAGCTTGAATGCCGTAGTTAGCCAGATTGGTAGCAGCATCCAGCCCTTTATTAACATTAATGCTACCGGCATTGGTCGCGGTACTGTTGGTCAGCACTTTCATACCAACGGTATTGATACCATTGATAATGATATTGCCATTATTGACAACATTGTTGGCACCTGAACTAGCGGAAATACCAATATTCTGCGCTGCGTTTTGTCCTGGTGTTGCCCCGGCACCATTCAACTCAATGGTGCCGTTCTGATTAACGGCGGTTCTGACCCCTTGTGCGATAATTGCGGTGGAGTTCTCAGTTTTGCTGCCAATGACAATTTTACCGCTCGCATTATTGATAAAAGTGGCGATATTGCTCAAATTGACGGTGTCTTGCACTAATTTAACCGCATAAGACTCTGTTTTTATTGCCAGATCAGTAACCACATCAGTGAGCGAGCGCTGGGCTTGGCGGCCAATATAAACAGTGCCATTATTGGTAAAAGTAGAGCCTTTCTGAACACTCACCCCTTCATTCAGATACCCTGCTGCAGGAGAGTTATCGACAGTTGCAGCAATGTTAATAGCGCCGTTATTGACGAAGGTAGAGGTGCCGTCAATGATAGCCGCGCGGGTATAAACACTGGTGCCACGTGAAGCGGTGTTGATGACACCATTGTTAGTGACTGAAGAGGCCCCATTCGCCAGAATGGCAGTATGACTGCCGCTGGCGACATCCAGTGGCAAAGTGGCACTGGATACGGGTTTGAAATCCAGCATCTCGGGGTTAGTCCCGGCATCCAGAACCCCAGTGGCTTCATTAATAACCGTGCTGTTAGTGGCGAAAATAATATTGGTGCCACGAACCGTGCCGGCGGCTGAACCTAATGTTCCCGCATTATTCAAGGTTGCACCATCGTTGAGCCGCACCACGGAAATATCCGTATTGAACGCCTGAATATTGGCATCAGCACCAATATTCACAATGGCCTGCTGACCATCACCATGAATAAAGGCAACACGACCGGAATCAATGATGTGATTGATGGCATCATTAGGGTCAATACCCATATCAAGATAGATAGGGGTAACTTTCGGTGAAGTATTGCTACCGTTAGTAAAATAGGCACGCGCCAACTCAGCCTGATAACCTTTGCTGTCCAGGACAATGGCACCGCTTTTAATACCGGCAATTAACGCATTGTTGTATTGCTGGAAATCAGCAAAGTTTTGCACATTCTGCACGCCTAAATAAGGGCTGGTGAAAGTGCCAGTAAAGTCATCAAGTACCGCATTAGCCACTGAAGTGGTGCGATCACGAATGTTATTACTGTTATTACCCAGGTTGACCACGGTCTTAGCGTTATAATTTAAAACTGTATTTTGAGCTAAAGTCGTCGAGTCAACATAGAATCCTGAAGAGGTGGTTAGCTCAGGTTGACTTTTCAAGCCCCCCTTAAGAATAGCGTTAAAGTAGTTGGTATCCTCATTGACCCAACCTGCCGCAGTGCCACCGACATTAACGGTCAGATCACTGCTATCCTGCACATGGAATAAGTTACGATTCACATACTGACCATTCTCACCGACAGCATAAGAAACTGGTACCGAAAAATCGGCCAAAGGTTTAATTGACATCGCCGTGCTGCTATACACATTAATAGTAATTAATGCGCCGGTTCCTTTCGGATCAAGGAAAGTTTCAGTAACCATATCCCCTAAATTGAAAATATTTTTACTGATCAGATTCTCTGCACCATAGAGGAAATTCCCCGGGGGAATATCACCCAGTTTGCTATTTTTAAATCCAGAATCACCGCGTGCAATGTTGCTAAAACTCCCCGACAAAGTATTATTTGGGCCGGTGAATGTCTGTTCAAATTGAACTTCTGGAGTAAATACCGGAACACTAATGTCTGCTGCAAAGGCAGAACTCGCCCCTAAGGTGAACATCAGAGTGATGGCAACCTGGCTCAGACGAGAAGGTGTTGTTAAGCCTAAGGTCGTATCGACATGACCTGAACAAGAAGACTTGGCTTTTTTTCCTGATTTAGAAAACTCAGATGCAACATCGTAACGGCCTAAAGCACTATTCCAAATGACTTTAAATACTCGATTCATAAAACGCTCAATTTTCTCTGTATATTATGGGTTATAAATAACGAGCAACATTGTTACTTAACTAAAAAGTAATTAAGTTGGCGAACTTCCACTGGTGTATACCTTAAGCCTGATATTGCATCATTAATAACAATGATAAACGTACGAGGTTATACAGATATATAGGAGGTGGAGAGCACATTGGTAGGAAAAATCCTACAATGATCTGAAATATAAAATATTAACTACTAATATCAATAAGTTAAATAAAAAAATAGATAAGAATAATCTTATAAAACCATATGGGGATTATGTAGTAACGCCTTTTTTTTATTTTAATGCAATAAATTATTATGAGTGTTTATCAGTAAGATAAAATAAAATAAATACTTTTTATCCAAGCACGCCACAATCAAATTGTGGCAAAAAAATTATATTTAACATCAGTCATTTCATTAGTCGCATTCAGTCTTAATAAGAATCGCCCAGTCATATAGAAAAAGCAAGTTTTTTGGTATTTATGATCATAAAAATTATTAACTCGACATATAGACCCATAAATGACCACCTTGTAGCGTACTTTCAGATTATTACTCTGTTAAATGATTTAAACCTTAGAATAAAAGATCGTCTAATTAAAATAATAGCCATGTAAATATATTTACAATTAAATTTGCATTGGATCTGTCTTAAAAACAACCATTCAAAAAAATCAATTAAATAAGCAAAAAATACAAAGTTAATTATCAATGAGAAATTAGTCTTAGCAGAGAAAGCCTATCTATATTCAGAAGTAATTTTTATTAGACATAAAACAAACAGGAAAAACAACCTCGTCCAGGCCAGATAATAACTTGAATTATATGATTATTTTTATAAAAGCATCAATTAGATGCATAAATAAAAATAAAGATGAAAAGAGCTTAATCGGTATTACCTGAAAAATTTCAATTCATATTTGAATAAAGTCTTAGCAAAAATCGTGACTCATTAAGCAACTCAAATGCATTAGGATGACAACAGGTTTTTTTAAGGGAAAACAGGAGACTGAAGGAGCTCGTCAGCAGTGGGGGTTTTTGATGGAGTTTGGGGGAGTATTTAGCCCGCGAGTTGGATACTTACCGTTCAAAGCAAGCTGACTGGCGTATCCAACACGCGTGTTACATTCACAGTAACTATAAATTCGCTGCCGCTTAGCGGAACGGAGTGGCGTCACCGGCACCTTCGCGGATAACTTCTGGGGAAGAATCCGTTAGATCAATCACCGTGGTGGGTTGTTGGCCCAGAGAGCCGCCGTGAATAATTAAATCCACTTGTTTTCCCAAGTGCTCTTTGATCTCTTCTGGATCAGACTCCGCAAAATCATTGCCCGGCAACATCAATGTGGTCGACATCAGCGGTTCACCCAATACATCCAACAGCGCCAACGCAATAGGATTAGACGGTACACGCAAGCCGATAGTTTTGCGTTTGTCATTCATCAAACGCCGAGGCACTTCTTTTGTCGCTTTCAGTATAAATGTATAATTGCCGGGAGTATTATTTTTGATTAACCGAAACGCGGAGTTATCAACATAGGCGTAAGTTGATAACTCGGACAAGTCACGGCATACCAGTGTGAAGTTATGGTTTCCATCCAACTGGCGAATACGACAGATACGTTCCATTGCCGCCTTATCTTCTAAGCGGCAACCCAGGGCATAACCCGAATCTGTCGGATAAACCACCACCCCACCCTTGCGCAAAACATCAACACTTTGGTTGATTAACCGCGGCTGTGGGTTTTCCGGGTGAATATAAAAAAATTGACTCATGATTCTGCCTTATCATTCAACGTACAAGTGGATTAGCGCTCTATCAGCCAATCACGCCATACCGGTTCTACCCCAGCGGGCAGCCACAATTTGCGGCCCAACTCAATCCAGGAACAAGGTTGATGGAAATCAGACCCCTGGGATGCAAGTAAATTATAGTCGCGCGCATATTGGGCAAGTTGTGCCCGCTCGTGGGGGGCTTGCTGGCACTGGGCAACTTCCATAGCATCACCGCCATGCTCAGCAAAATGCGCTAATAACCGCTTCAGCCATTTCGCCGTTAAATCATAACGCCCAGGATGCGCCAGTACAGCCTGCCCACCAGATTGCTTAATAGCATCAATAGCTTGTTCTATTGTACACCATTGCGCGGGAACATAGCCTGTCTTGCCTTTGGCCAAATACTTTTTAAAAACCTGGCCGACATTGCTGGCCAGACCTAACTCCACCAGATAGCGGGCAAAATGGCCTCGCGTCACCTGGCCGCCCTCTGCTAAGCGATTTGCCCCTTCCCATGCACCAAGGATCCGTGCTTTTGCCAACCGAGCACTGATCTCCTGCGCTCGAATATAGCGGCGCTCTGATTGTTCGCTTAATAGCTGGCGAAGACTGGCATGCTGGATATCCATACCCAAACCCACAATATGGATCTCATGGTTTTCCCATAATGTGGAAATCTCGACGCCAGGAATCAGCCGGATGGGCAATTGCTGTTGCTCGATAGTCGCGGCGGCTTCTGCTAACCCTGCGGTGGTATCGTGATCAGTAATCGCCAATACACCTACACGCATTTGCGCCGCCCGGATAACCAACGCCGCGGGGCTTAACGAGCCGTCCGATGCCGTGGTGTGGCTATGCAAATCATAGAGTGTGAAAGCCGTTGATGTGACAGCATCTGTTAAATCAGCCGTGTCAGGTGATGTGGAGTTATCAGATAAAACGGGTTTATTAGCCAAAACTGATTTATTAGTCAAAACATGAGTCCGGAAAAAGCGTGGCTTTCAATTATACTCGCTAATGTGACATTAACGTTAATCAATCTTATTTATACCCGTCATACTTCAAGCCCAGTAAGACCAATGCCCTGACAAAAAGAGTTTGTTAAAAAACAATCATCAGGGGTTGACATTCATCTCGAGAACCAGTTAACTAGTACACAGGTTCACGAGAGACCAAAATGCTGTTCAGGTCTATTCGATAACACAATCATAGCGAGTGACTGATAATGAAAATTTCCCTAATTTCCTTACTGCGTTGGTGGCACATCTCCCTCTTTCGGGCGGTGTAATCGCGCATATCAGTCATCAGACAATGCAGATTGCTTCAGCCCGCTAATAGCGGGCTTTTTTATGGATAGATTTCGACAAACACTTTTTCAGGAACGACAAACAATGCAAACCTCGCGTCCTACTTTACAGTTATTGACCACTACGGGGTGTTACCGTGATGACCCAACCGCACTGTTTCACCAGCTCTGCGGCGCACGGCCAGCAACATTGCTGCTTGAATCTGCGGAAGTGACCAGCAAACAAAACCTGAAAAGCTTGCTGATAGTCGACAGTGCGTTGCGTATCACCGCACTGGGGCAGAAAGTGACAATAGAAGCGCTGACACGCAATGGCGCATCTTTATTACCGCTGTTGGACTCAGCTTTACCCGCGCAAGTTGAGATTCAAGTGCGCCCAACTGGCCGCGAACTCACGTTTCCCGTCATTAATGATGTGCAGGATGAAGACTCTCGTTTACAGGCATTATCCGTTTTTGATGCTTTGCGCCTGCTGCTAAAACTGGTGGATGCTCCAGTGGCAGAGCGGGAAGCCATGTTTATTGGTGGTTTGTTTGCCTACGATTTGGTCGCCGGTTTTGAAAACTTGCCGCAGTTGCGCCAAGACCAACGTTGTCCGGATTTTTGCTTCTATTTAGCTGAAACCTTGTTGGTGTTAGATCATCAACATCGCTCAACAACATTACAAGCCAGCCTGTTCACTCCGGATAACAGCGAGCATCAGCGCTTAACGGCCCGTTTAGAACAGCTTGCCCACCAATTGCAACAAGCGCCACAGCCTATTCCAGCCAAATCAGTACCGGAAATGACGTTACAGTGTAACCAATCAGATGAAGAGTACGGCGCAGTGGTCAGTGAATTACAGCAAGCCATTCGCCAAGGTGAGATTTTCCAAGTGGTACCTTCCCGCCGCTTCTCATTACCGTGCCCATCACCACTGGCGGCGTACCAAACACTGAAAGACAGTAATCCAAGCCCTTATATGTTCTTCATGCAGGATAATGAATTTTCTTTGTTCGGTGCCTCACCAGAGAGCGCACTGAAATACGACGCCACCAATCGCCAGATTGAAATTTATCCGATTGCCGGTACTCGTCCTCGTGGCCGTCGCGCTAATGGTGAACTGGACCGCGATTTAGACAGCCGCATTGAGCTGGAAATGCGCACCGACCATAAAGAACTGGCCGAGCATTTGATGTTGGTGGATTTAGCCCGCAATGACCTGGCGCGCATCTGTGAGTCAGGCAGCCGTTACGTGGCGGATTTAACCAAAGTTGACCGCTATTCCTTTGTTATGCATCTGGTTTCTCGCGTAGTGGGCACATTGCGCCACGATTTAGATGTGCTGCATGCGTATCAAGCCTGTATGAACATGGGGACATTAAGTGGCGCGCCCAAAGTCCGGGCGATGCAATTAATCGCTGACAGTGAGGGATCGCGTCGGGGCAGCTACGGCGGTGCCGTCGGCTATCTCACCGCCCATGGCGATCTGGATACCTGCATTGTGATTCGCTCTGCTTATGTTGAAGACGGGGTTGCCACTGTACAAGCGGGTGCTGGTGTGGTGCTCGACTCAATCCCACAAGCGGAAGCCGATGAAACGCGTAATAAAGCCCGCGCGGTTCTACGAGCAATTGCCACTGCACACCACGCCAGGGAGCTGTTCTAATGGAAAATGTTCTAATGGAAAACAATCTAATGGCCGATATCTTGCTGCTCGATAATATCGATTCCTTTACTTACAACCTGGTTGATCAGTTGCGCTCAAGCGGCCATCGCGTGGTGATTTACCGTAACCACATTGCCGCCGACACCATTATTGAGCGCTTGCAACAGCTCGAGCGGCCGGTGCTGATGTTATCACCCGGCCCCGGCACTCCCGCGGCAGCGGGCTGTATGCCGGAATTGTTGCAGCGCTTACGCGGTCAGTTGCCGATTATCGGGATCTGCCTCGGCCATCAAGCCATTGTCGAAGCCTATGGTGGCCATGTGGGTCAGGCTGGCGAAATATTACATGGTAAAGCTTCAGCCATTGAGCATGACGGGCACGGCATGTTTGCAGGAATGCCAAATCCATTGCCGGTCGCCCGCTACCATTCATTAGTCGGCAGCAATATCCCAGCAGAATTAACCGTTAACGCCCATTTTGGCGAGATGATGATGGCGGTTCGTCATGATGCCCATCGGGTTTGTGGCTACCAATTCCACCCGGAATCGATTTTAACCACCCAAGGGGCCAGGTTGCTGGAGCAAACCTTAGACTGGGCGCTATCCCCTTCGCGGGTATAACCGCAAGAGTGTTAGCTGTGATGCCAAGCCCTTTGGGGGTTGAATATTTAAGGAATTGATGATGCACAATCTATTACCAAAAGAATTGTTATTAGAAAAACTGTTCCGCGCCGAGTCTCTGAGCCAGCAAGAAAGCCAGCTATTATTTGCCGCGATTGTGCGTGGTGAACTGGAAGCCAGCCAATTAGCGGCGGCATTAATCAGTATGAAAGTACGCGGTGAAACGCCAGCCGAGATTGCCGGTGCCGCACAAGCTTTATTAGCCGACGCACAACCTTTCCCGCGCCCAGATTACCTGTTTGCTGATATTGTTGGCACCGGCGGCGACGGCACCAACAGCATCAATATTTCCACCGCGAGCGCCTTTGTTGCCGCCAGTTGTGGCGTGAAAGTGGCCAAACACGGTAACCGCAGTGTCTCCAGTCGCTCCGGCTCGTCAGACTTGCTGGCCGCCTTTGGTATTCGCCTCGACATGAGCGCCGAACAATCGCGTCTGGCCTTGGATGAGTTAGGCGTTTGCTTCCTGTTTGCGCCGCAGTATCACACGGGTTTTCGCCACGCGATGCCGGTGCGCCAACAGTTGAAAACCCGTACCCTGTTTAATGTGCTGGGGCCATTGATTAACCCCGCCCGCCCGCCGTTGGCGCTGATTGGTGTGTATAGCCCTGAACTGGTTTTACCGATTGCTCAAACTCTTAAAGTATTGGGTTATCAACGCGCTGCCGTGGTGCATGGCGGTGGAATGGATGAAGTGGCGATTCATGCGCCGACACAAGTCGCCGAGCTGAATAACGGCCATATTGAAAGCTACGAATTAGCGCCCGAAGATTTTGGTTTAAATCGCTATGAACTTGGCTCACTGCAAGGCGGCGCACCGGAAGAAAATCGTGACATTTTAGCACGGTTGTTACAAGGTAAGGGTACACCAGCCCACGCGGCAGCCGTCGCGGCTAACGTGGCGTTATTGCTGAAGTTGCACGGGCAAGAAAACTTACGCCACAACGCACAGCAAGCATTGGAAATGATTCACAGCGGCCAGCCTTTTAACCGGGTTACCGCTTTGGCAGCAAGAGGATAAATCATGCAGGATACTGGGCTTAACAAAACTGTACTCCACAAAATAGTGGGCGATAAGGAAATCTGGCTTGCTGCGCGGAAATTGCAACAGCCTCTGGCCAGCTTCCAAAATGACATTACCCCGAGCCAGCGCGATTTTTATCACGCGCTACGGGGCGACAAAACGGTGTTTATTCTGGAATGCAAAAAAGCATCGCCGTCCAAGGGTGTCATTCGCGATAATTTTAACCCGGCTGAGATTGCCGCAGTTTACAAAAATTACGCCTCGGCTATCTCGGTATTGACCGATGAAAAATACTTTCAGGGCAGTTTTGATTTCTTGCCGCAAGTCAGTGCCGTAGTGACTCAACCGGTCTTGTGCAAAGATTTTATTATTGATGCTTACCAAATCCAGCTCGCCCGTTTTTATCAGGCAGATGCTATTTTGCTGATGTTATCTGTGCTTGATGATGAAACTTACCGCCAACTGGCCGCCGTGGCTCATAGCCTGAATATGGGCGTGTTGACGGAGGCCAGCAACGCCGAGGAGCTGGAACGCGCCATTGCATTAGAGGCGAAAGTCGTCGGTATCAATAACCGTGACTTACGCGACTTGTCTATCAGCCTTGATCGCACCCGCGAATTGGCTCCCCGCTTACCCGAGGGCGTGACGGTCATCAGCGAATCCGGCATCAATAACTACCAGCAAGTGCGTGAACTCGGCCACTTTGCCAACGGTTTCCTGATTGGCAGCGCGTTGATGTCCGAACCCGATCTGAATGCTGCGGTACGCCGCGTATTGCTGGGCGAGAATAAAGTCTGCGGGCTGACCCGCGCCCAAGACGCTACCGCCGCTTACCAGGCCGGTGCTGTATATGGCGGGTTGATTTTTGTCGGCAATTCACCACGTTATGTGGATATTGCACGCGCCCGCACAGTTATTAGTGGTGCGCCGCTAAAATATGTCGGGGTGTTCCGTGATGCCGAAATCGAAACTATACAACAAACTGCCGAGCGCCTGTCACTAACCGCCGTGCAATTACATGGGCATGAAGATCAAGCCTATATCAACCAACTGCGCGAAATATTGCCCGCCAGTTGCCAAATTTGGAAGGCATTGAGTGTCAGCGACACGGTGCCAGCACGCAATTTACAGCATGTCGAGCGCTATGTTTTGGATAATGGCCAAGGTGGCACCGGTCAACGCTTTGACTGGTCATTATTAGCCGGCCAGCCATTGAATAACGTATTGCTGGCGGGTGGATTAGGGCCGGATAACTGCGGTGCTGCGGCCCAATTGGGTGCTGCTGGCCTGGATCTCAATTCCGGTATCGAAAGCGCCCCCGGCATTAAAGATCCTCAAAAGATTGCTGCGGTGTTCGACACTTTACGCACTTATTAAATCAACGACTAACGGACAGAATAATGACCACATTGAATCCTTATTTTGGCGAGTTCGGGGGCATGTATGTGCCACAGATTCTGATGCCAGCATTGAAGCAACTGGAAGAGGCTTTTGTCAGCGCTCAGTTAGACCCTGAGTTCCAGGCGGAATTTCAGGATTTGTTAAAGAACTATGCCGGGCGTCCCACTGCCCTAACCCTATGTCAGAATTTGACCGCTGGGACAAAAACCAAGCTATATCTGAAGCGCGAAGACCTGTTACACGGCGGTGCGCACAAAACAAATCAGGTGTTAGGCCAAGCTTTATTAGCAAAACGCATGGGTAAGACAGAAATCATTGCTGAAACCGGTGCCGGTCAGCATGGTGTGGCGTCAGCGTTAGCCTGCGCGCTGCTCGGCTTAAAATGCCGCATTTATATGGGCGCTAAAGATATTGAGCGCCAGTCACCCAACGTATTCCGCATGCGCTTGATGGGAGCGGAAGTTATTCCGGTGCACAGTGGCTCCTCAACATTGAAAGATGCTTGTAATGAAGCCCTGCGTGACTGGTCTGGTAGCTACGAAACCGCCCACTATATGCTGGGAACCGCCGCTGGCCCGCACCCTTATCCGACTATTGTGCGTGAGTTCCAACGGATGATCGGCGAAGAAACTAAAGCACAAATGCTGGACAGAGAAGGCCGTCTGCCAGATGCCGTGCTGGCATGCATCGGTGGCGGTTCTAACGCCATTGGGATGTTTGCTGATTTTATCGATGAGCCGGGTGTTGGGCTGATTGGTGTCGAACCGGCGGGGCTGGGTATCGAAACCGGTCAACATGGCGCGCCCCTCAAACACGGTAAAGTGGGTATCTACTTCGGTATGAAATCGCCGATGATGCAAACCAGTGATGGTCAAATTGAAGAATCTTACTCAATTTCTGCGGGTTTAGACTTCCCGTCAGTGGGGCCGCAACATGCTTATTTGAACAGCATCGGGCGCGCTGACTATGTTTCCGTGACCGACGATGAAGCTCTGGAAGCATTTAAAGCGCTGTCGTGTAAAGAAGGGATTATCCCGGCATTGGAATCGTCCCATGCACTGGCACATGCTTTAAAAATGATTAAAGCTTCACCGGAAAAAGAACAGATATTGGTGGTGAATCTGTCCGGGCGTGGTGATAAAGATATTTTCACTGTTCACGATATCCTGAAAGCACGGGGAGAAATTTAATGGAGCGTTATCAGCAGCTTTTCCAACAATTGGCCGCCAAAAAAGAAGGCGCGTTTGTTCCTTTCGTCCAACTTGGTGACCCAACACCGGCGCTTTCTTTAGAGATTATCGACACCTTAATTGCCGCCGGTGCCGATGCATTGGAGCTGGGTATTCCCTTCTCTGACCCATTGGCGGATGGCCCGACGATTCAAAATGCGGCGCTACGTGCTTTCGCCGCCGGTGTTACCCCGAGTATTTGTTTTGAAATGCTGGCAGAAATTCTCCAAAAGCACCCTACCATTCCTATTGGGCTGCTAATGTATGCAAATCTGGTATTCCATAACGGAATTGATACTTTCTATCAGCGCTGCGCTGATGTAGGTGTCGACTCGGTGCTGATTGCTGACGTGCCGTTTGAAGAGTCACTACCGTTCCGCACAGCGGCCTTGCGCCACGGCATTGCGCCTATCTTTATCTGCCCGCCTAATGCCGATGATGATTTGTTGCGAGAAATTGCCTCTCACGGTCGTGGCTATACCTATCTGCTTTCTCGTGCGGGTGTGACCGGTGCAGAGAATCATGGCCACCAGCCTTTGAATCATTTAATAGATAAACTGCGTGAATATAATGCCGCGCCAGCCCTGCAAGGTTTTGGTATTTCAGAACCAGAACAGGTAAAAATCAGTCTGGCGGCCGGGGCTGCAGGGGCTATTTCGGGTTCTGCAATTGTCAAAATCATTGAAAACAATGTCTCACAGCCCACAGAGATGCTCGCGCAATTGGCGAGTTTTGTGACTAAAATGAAAGCCGCTACCCGCAACTAGTTTGCTCTGAGCGCCTGATGTCCCAGTTCAGGCGCTCTACCCGCCATACTTCAAGCTGCATGTGCGTTGGCGGTTTTCATTACTCGCCCGTCCATAGACTTCGCCTCTGTAAAACTTTCCTGCAACTCGCATTAGTTAGGGTATATCTTCCTTATTTTCAATACTTTTCTCGCGGTCTATTCAGCATAAAGTTGTATAAAAACCATTCATCACCAATACTAATAATGTGTAACACACTACGCATTTTTTACATTTAAGATGTGGTGAGTGTCAGCACCCCTGAGTGAAATATGAGTTAATAGTACTTTGAGCTAAACATGGAGAGTCATTTATGAAGATTTTTAAGACCTTGGCAGCCTTATGTATTGCAGTGGTCATGGCGATGGCAATATCTGCTTGTGCGCCTACAGCAAAATCGGAAGGGACTGGTGGTTATCTGGATGATACCGTGGTTACCACGAAAGTGAAAACTGCGCTGCTGGGTGAGAAGAATCTAAAATCGACTGAAATCAGTGTTGAGACGTTCAAAGGGCGGGTTCAACTGAGTGGTTTTGTTAGCTCGCGTCAGGATGCTAACCGCGCGGTACAGATTACCCGTGGTGTACCTGGGGTGAAATCTGTTAGTGATCAGATGCTTATCAAGTAATCCCCCTCTCGGAGGCGCATTCCTGCGCCTCCTTTTTAATACACATCAGTGATTCAGGTAAGTGAGCGCAGCTAACACCGCTGTAACGCCTCAAGTCGGATTAGCCAAAGTCATTGGTGTTACAGCAAGGCAGCCAGCAAACGAGTCCCGATGAGCTGACTCAAGTCAGTGATTCGGGTGAGTGAGCGCAGCTAACACCCCTGTAACGCCAAGGACGAAGGATAATTAGAAACGATAGCCAGCGCCAAACATAAACACCCATGGATCAAGACGGGTATGAATACTTTGCTCTTGACCTGCTGCTTTGAATTTCACGTCAGTTTCGATATTCATCCACCAGACAGACATATTCACCATCCAGTTTTCGCTGACCATGTAATCCAAACCGGCCTGACCGGCTACACCCCAAGAGTCTTTGACACTTAAATCCGTCAGCCCAGCAGAAGTGCCGGTATTGTTGAATTTCTCATCAAAGAACGTGGTGTAGTTCAGACCTATCCCCAGGTATGGGCGCAATTTGTCTTGTTTATCTCGGAAATAATATTGTGCCATTAATGTCGGTGGCAATTGCTTAACTTCTGCAATATCGCCGGTCGGCCCAAGGCCAACCTTATGACGAAACGGCGTCGCGGCCAAAAGTTCAACCCCGATGTTATCAGTAACCAGATAACTGAAGGTCAGACCCAACTGGGTATTGTTATCCGCTTTGAAAGAACCATAACCTAGCACATCATCAGACCCGGTATTGGGTCTGACAGTTGCCGTCCCTGCCCGGAAAATATAATCGCCTGCTTGGTGCGCACTTACCGCAGTCGATGCCAGAGTTGCTACGGCTAACAATGCCAAAGTGACTTTTTTCATTATCCATTCCATTTGTAGGTATATTCGCGAACAGAATATACCTACAAATAAGTATTCATGATCCAATCGAGATCACATCTTTCGTAACAACTTGAATAAATCCTAAATTAAGTAGGGTTATTTAATTCCTTAATAACATTGAAATTGATCTGGATCATAAATGGCTGTTTACATCAAATTGTGCTCAGAACCATGGCTAAAAAAGACAACAGTGGTCATGCTTGCCACCCTTACCTGTTGATAACATCCAGATAATGAGAGTAGAAGAAATCCGCCGTTGACCAATGACGGGATCCCACAGCGCGCCATAACAAGGTATAATCATCGGCTAAGCGCTATTTTTTCATCCCAAGGAGCTTTCATGCCTATCACGGCTAACACTTTATACCGTGACAGTTTTAACTTTCTACGCAATCAGCTACCCGCCATTCTGTTGCTGGCGCTGCTGACTGCGTTCATTACCGTCATGTTAAATCAGGCATTTATCCCTGATACTGAACAATTGAGTAGTTTAAGTTCTACAGAAAGTGATTTCGCGTCATCAGGCAATCTCAGCATTACAGAATTAGTGGCGCAGCTCACACCGGAGCAACAGATTGTGCTGCTCAAAGTGTCAGCGGCGGCAACTTTTTCTGCATTAATCGGTAACGTATTATTAGTCGGTGGCATGCTGACGCTGATTTCTATGGTTTCTCAAGGCCGTCGTGTTAGCGCATTGCAGGCAATTGGCATCTCCCTGCCTATTTTACCCCGCCTACTGCTGCTGATGTTCATCGGCACCTTGTTGATTCAGTTGGGAATAACCCTGTTTATCGTGCCGGGTATCATCATTGCTGTCGCACTTTCCCTGTCACCTGCTATCGTCACGACAGAAAAAATAGGCGTTTTTGCCGCCATGAAAGCCAGCACTAAATTGGCATTTGCCAATGTGCGGTTGATTATTCCGGCAATGATGCTGTGGATAGCGGCTAAACTAATTTTACTGTATTTGGTCAATCACCTGACGGTGTTGCCGACGCCAATTGCCAGTGTCGTTTTAGCTTCACTGAGTAATCTGGTTTCTGCATTACTGCTGGTGTATCTGTTCCGCTTATATATGTTATTGCGTCCAACGGATGTTGCCGTATAAGCATCAGTGCCGATAAAATCAGAAAAGGGCCATTACGGCCCTTTTTGTTATTCAGGATTCAATACATTTGCTGTTGTACTGATTTCCGGTTCAGTTTCCGGCTCTTGTCTCTCTGCCACCCGCTGTTTACTCTGAATCAGCTTGAGAGCTAAATAGAGATCGGGCACCAAAATCAGGTCATCATCATGACTTTTCAGCCGATTAATCCGGAACCAGCGCGTCAACTCAGTGCGCCGCCCGGCCAATATCAGCTTAATATTGCGCTGTTTTAAGTCGCGCTTAAGCTCATCAATAGCCGCCAACACACTGATATCCGCATAGGTAAAGCTGGCAACCGCATCAATCACCACCCAATTGGCTGGATGTGGCGTGCTGTCGACCAAATTCAGAATGCGCCGTTTAAAATAGGCGACGTTGAAATACGTCAGTGGCGAGTTAAAACGGTAAATCATCACGCCGGGTACGGGTTTAATGCCATTTCCACTGCGCATTGAATGGATCATGCCATCAGCATTCACCCCCAATAACTGCTCTGTCGGGCGGAAAACGGTGCGCAAGAATTGTAATAACCCCAACAATACCGCCAAACCAATGCCACTGATAACACCGACCAATACCACGCTGACGAAAGTAAAAATCGCCAAATAGAAAGCTTGCGTATTACGTTTGCGTAATTGCCATAAGCTCCTAAATCCGAGCAAAGACCAGGCGGCATAAATCAGCACCACGCCCAGTGCGGCTATCGGAATATATTGCAGTGGGCGAGTTAAAAACAGCAATACCATGGCGATAACCAATGCGGCAATAATGGACACCAACTGGCTTTTACCATTATTGGCATCATTCACCGCAGTGCGGGTGCTGGCTCCACTGATGGCAAAACCCTGAGACAAAGCAGAAACAATGTTGGTGACACCGAGCGCGCGCAGCTCGACATCCGCATCGACTTCATAACCATTTTTCGCTGCAAAACTGCGGGCCGTGAGCATCATACTGACAAAGCTGACTACCGCGAGGTTGAGTGCCGGGATCACCATGTCACGTAACAGACCCGGCTGGAAATCAGGCCAATGCACCATCGGCAAACCGCCTTCAAAGCCCCCTACCACCCCAACACCAAATTGCTGCATATTGGCAGCCCAAGAGACAAAGGTCGCCATGACAATCGCCAACAAAGGCGCGGGCCAATTTGGCCGTAACCACTTGACGCCATACAGCACCACAAAAGTCAGTAGTGAAATCGCGACAGTAGGTAAATGGCTGTTAACCAAATTATACGGCAGTGCCAAAACCCGCTCGATCAATTGAGGCGGGCGGGTCATAAAACCAAAAACTTTGCCTAATTGATCAACAATAATGGTGATCGCCACCCCATTGAGTAAGCCGGTCAGTATCGGCCGCGATAATAAATCCGCTAACGCCCCCAACTTGAAGCGGCTAGCCACCAAGCACCATGTCCCCATCATCAGAGTCATCATGATGGTAAGCTGCCAGTGAACCTCGCTATTCCCCGCCGCCAATGGGGCAACCACCGCGGCTATTACCGCGCAGGTTGCTGCATCCGGCCCGACAATCAATTGCCGCGATGAACCAAAGAATGCATAAGCAATCATTGGCAAAATACAAGAATACAAGCCGACGGCGGCACTAACACCGGTCAATTCCGCATAGGCGATGGCGATGGGTAATGCCACTGCCGCCACCGACAACCCGGCTCTCATATCTGGCTTGAGCCATTCGCGTTCATAAGCCATTAATTGGGTCAAACCCGGCATCCAATACCGGAGTGATTTTCTCTGCATAGTAACTCCACCAAACTTTAACCCAATATCTATCACTTATAATGCTGGGTTAGTATCTGACTAGCAATATACAGACCAAATCTGTTATGTGTTTATCGTAAGTTTCTGCAAATTCCGCTGGCAGAGCGCGCATTCCAGCAGATAATTAAGGATAATAGTGTTTTGTCGCAGGTACCCTCACCTCACTGAATCCGGTATAGTCAGGCGGTGTATAAATGATGGATTGATTCATGAAGCAACTTTTAGATTTTCTCCCATTGGTCGTGTTTTTCGTTTTCTACAAAATGTATGACATTTTTGTCGCTTCAGGGGCACTGATTGTCGCCACATTGTTAGCGCTAGCTTTTACCTGGGTCAAATACCGCAAGGTAGAAAAAATGACACTGGTCACCGCCATTATGGTGCTGGTATTTGGTACCTTGACGCTGGCGTTCCACAGTGACTTATTTATTAAGTGGAAAGTGACTGTGCTGTATGTTTTGTTCGCCGTCGCGTTGCTCATCAGCCAGTGGTTTATGAAAAAGCCCTTGATTCAGCGGATGCTTGGCAAAGAACTGACCTTGCCCGATACCGTTTGGTCGACACTGAACCTGTCTTGGGCGGTGTTCTTCTTGGTGTGCGGGCTACTGAACATTTATGTCGCGTTCTGGTTACCACAAGATATTTGGGTCAATTTCAAAGTCTTTGGCTTAACGGCTCTGACGCTGGTATTCACACTCATCAGCGGCGTTTATATCTACAAACATATGCCGGAAGAACAGAAAAAGTCATAATTTAAAATAGTAGGCAATGATGACCCAAGAACAAATATCACCTCGCGGTGAACCGGTATTACCCAACGGTGAGCTGGTACTTCGCACCCTTGCGATGCCCGCCGATACCAATGCCAACGGGGATATTTTCGGTGGTTGGTTGATGTCACAAATGGACATTGGCGGCGCTATTCAAGCTAAAGAGATAGCCCATGGCCGAGTCGTCACGGTGCGGGTTGATGGCATGACTTTCCTCAAACCGGTTGCCGTGGGTGACGTGGTTTGTTGTTATGCCCGCTGCATTAAGTCTGGCCACAGCTCTATTACCATTAATATTGAAGTCTGGGTGAAAAAGGTCTCTTCTGAGCCAATTGGACAGCGCTATAAGGCCACTGAAGCGGTATTCACCTATGTGGCCGTTGATGATGCAGGTAAAGCCCGCGCCTTGCCTGAAGGCAGCCGAAATTTTGAAGTTGGCGCGGCGCAATAACCATAAAGTTATCCGGTAAATGCAAAAAGGGCCGCTATAAAGCGGCCCTTTTTATTGCAGCGTGAAGATAGCTAAACAGCCATATCACTGCTTAGTTCATTTCCGTCGTGCCACCAATTTTGAACACGATAGTGGTAACGCGATTTTTGTCCGTCCCATCAAAACGCCATTTGCGCATCACCTGCTTCACTTCGCGCTCAAAGGTATTGCGCGGAGTTGCTTCCAATATCTGCACATTGGTGACTCGGCCATCTTCGTCAATGTCATATTGTACTTTAACCTGCCCTTCAATCCCCAAGGCCAGTGCCCGAGCAGGATAATTCGGCTTCGCTTTGCTGAGTGCTCTTGGCCCGGCCGATGTTGATACCCCCGGCACCGTCGCCTTAGGTGCAGATTTTACCGGTGCATTAGTGGAAACCAATGCGGGTTCATCCGACTTAAACGGCTTGTCATCCGGTGGCGCAACCGTCTTTTTGACATCCGGTTTTTTCACTTCTGGCTTTTTAACTTCTTTTTTCACCGGTTTTGGTTTCGGCTTCGGTTTCGGTTTCACTGGTTCAGGAAGCGGGACAGGTACCGGCTCTGGCGGTGCTTCTTCAACAGCTTCGGGTTCAGGTTCCGGCTCAGCCTGTGGCTCCGCCGCCGCTGGCTGAGGTGCCGCGAAGGTATCTATATTCACCATGGTGACAGCCAGCGGCGCGTCTTCTATCTCTGGCTGTATATTCATTTGCTCTACAGATACATACAGCAGCGCCGCAATGACGCTGCCATGTAGCCCTACTGAAAATACAAGTGGCCATGTAACCCGTCGACCCAGGAAAATTTTATTTAGCTGCATAATAATTCAGTGTCCTCTAATGCAGCTAAGTTTAAATGCAAATAGCAATCATATTCAATAAGCATGAGCAAACAATCTTACTGAACAGCTTTAAATGATGCTTTAAACGGCAATATCTACCAAATAACACTTTCCATTTACGCTTAGTTATCATTTTATTTCATTATAAATTGCCAGTGTATTCATCTGAGAATTTTAGATGCTACCCTTTACGCAGATTATTGAATTTATGGATAGAACATGGTGTTATGGAACACTAAACACAAATCATCATATTGAAGTATATACATTTAAAAGGTGAAACATGCTGTACATAATCTTTGCGACCGATGTCCCTGATTCACTTGAGAAGCGCTTGTCTGTGCGCCCTGCACATTTGGCGCGCTTACAGACCTTACAAGATCAAGGCCGTTTATTGACGGCGGGCCCTAATCCCGCCATCGACAGTGCTGATCCTGGTGCTGCTGGGTTCACCGGTTCTACAGTGATAGCTGAATTTGAATCGCAGCACGAGGCCGAGGCTTGGGCTGAACAAGACCCTTATGTTGCCGCTGGGGTATATCACTCGGTTATTGTAAAACCTTATAAACGTGTATTTTGAATCAAAGATTATGAAGGTGCCGCGCCCCTAATGGCGGCAGCTGTTTGAAAGACGATATTTCTTACCATTCCCAGCCAAATTTTGGCTCGAATTTCCCGATCACTGCCGGGTTATTACATGTATTTAATCAACTTTACTTATAATTACAGAGAATTAATGTCTAATTCTGTATCGATTCTTATGTCGAGACGATAAGCCATTTTGTTAAATGCGGAGATGAAGACTATGCAGTGTCCAGTATGCAAAGATACCCAACTGGTTATGTCTGAACGTAAAAGCATTGAGATTGATTATTGCCCGAACTGCCGTGGTGTTTGGCTTGATCGCGGAGAGCTTGATAAAATCATTGAAAAATCAACTGAGAGCGCGCCTGCGGCCTCTTATGCTGAGCCAAGAAATAGTGACCGTGATCGCGACCATCACGGATATTCAAAGCCCAAGCACTATAAAAAGAAAAGTTTTCTGTCAGAGTTATTTGATTGACTCTAGTGATGACTTTGATTGGAATCATACACCTGGCTCCAGGCGTATTAGCTTGATTGCACCATCACCTGACCGACTAAACTTTGTAGTGTTTCAGCCAATGATCTTCACAGGCATCTACCGCTTTATCTAACATATGCGCCGGAGATTTTAGGATCATATGGTCTTTTCTTACCCAGACAGAATAAGTATGTTTGCCGGCAGCAATGACTTGTTCAGAATAAATTGCAGCGTGATATATCAGCTCAGACTCTTCACAATAAATCTCATATTTATACAGCGCCGTGCTGATTTTCAAATCCCCGAAGAATACTGTTTTCGCTAATTTATATTGAGACATTAACTGTAGCCTTTGCTGAAATAGGGATTACATCATCCGCTGAACCGCATGATATAACTGTGATATTCACAGCAAAAGTTTACCTAAGTTGATGTCATATCGATAAATTTTTACTTTCCTCTCCCCCACTTTATGCCCCGCTAACGGCATTCTCTAATATTAAAATGATCATATTGCAGAGGCAGGTAGCTCACCGCATCTAATGGGCAAGAACTGAATAAATAACCTTGCATGGCATCAATGCCCATATCGGCAAGTTGGCTAAACTGCTGGTGAGTTTCGACACCCTCAATAATCACATGCTGGCAATGGCTGCGCAAACTCACGACCAGATTGTCAAAGCTGGCCCCCCCACCCCATTGCCAATAAAAGTGCTTATCAACTTTTACACATTCAAAAAAGCCGCTGGCTGCTGCTGCAATGTGAGCATCACCGCTACCAAAATCGTCCAACCAGAGAGAATATCGTTTAGCCAGCTTACTCAATAATGCATTCTCAGCGCCATCACTGAGATTAGGAAAACATTCCATTATTTCTAATCGGATAAAAGGCATTGAACTCAACAACAATATGACTTCTTCATCATTTAACACCGCATTTGCCATATCAAAATCTATATTTATTGAGAGTATTATTTGATGTTCAGTAAACCACTGCTGCTGATTTTTTACTTCACATAATTGAGTACGCAATAATTTTGCTTTCATCTGAGCATTAAGTTGATGTAAGAAGCGCTCAGTATAAATGGGCGATTTAAAAGAGGCTGTGGTAAAACGACTCAATAACTCTACTGCAAGTAACTTACCGTCACGTTTGTAAACCGGTTCACAGATAAAAGTGCAATCAACAGCAATGTTTAGTCTGCTATCCACAGTAAAATCCTTTTATTTGATGAGAACTGTAGTATTGATCAATTGATAAAATTGATAAATTTTTTATTATTGATCAATAAAAACGATGATGAAAATGAGTGGGATAAATAAAAAATTAAATAACACATTGATAAATAAGAAAATACAAGATAACCATAATGTTTATTATGTTTATTATTTCACAATCATTTATTTCATCAGGGAATGGTCGCCTCGAACAACCCGACAGTAACACCCCTGAAACTGAAAAATTAGAACGAAGCGACCGAATATATAGAGTAGCGCGAACGCATTCTGATGTGAAATAAACTGCGAAAAGACTATTTTGCGCCTTTTATTATTAATATGAACATCAGAATTATCGTATTTTGATAATTTAGGATAGGAGCCGTTTTTATGCGCAAAAAAGTGAAATTTAAAGCCTAAAGTATCTCTCAAAAATATCCTATCAATATCATTATTTTAGCAAAATCATGGGATAGAATAGAGATGAAAAGTGTATTATATCAAGTGCTATTCGGCGTAAAATAAATATCTTGTGGATTTGCACACGGGAAAAAACAAAAACAGCCTCATAAAGAGACTGTTTTTATTACCATCACAGCGAATCACCATTCATAAGCCACAGTGAACAATAGTGCTCTACGATGTTGATGCTCGTGGAGTTGCCGAACACTATAGATATGGCGATAGCGCCGTGATTGACCTTCAAGCCAGCGATTTCTTCTGCGCTGATGTTGCCGCAACATACGCCAACGGCCTACCTCATTTTTACTCCGTCTCATGAAGCCACTCTTTCCAAGCTGAGAACCGGGCCATTATAAACTTTTCATCTCTTGAGCCAAGTCACACCGAGAAAAAAAGTACACTGAGGAAAAAACACATGTTTAGCGCTAAATCATCTAATCTTTATTGTGATAGAACAAAGGTCGCTAACTCTATATCTCTATTTGTCCTTGCAAGTCCTTTAGCTTAAAAGACTTTATCCATAATATATCTGATTAAAGGTTTCGTCTTCTCCATACTGTGCGTACACTCTTTAGTGACCGTTTGTGAACAGGATTCCCGCCCTTATGACAACATTTTACACCGTAATCAGTTGGCTCTCAGTTTTTGGCTATTGGTTGCTTATTGCCGGGGTTACATTGCGTATTCTCATGAAACGCAGAGCTGTTCCTTCGGCTATGGCATGGTTGCTTGTTATCTATATTCTGCCTTTGGTGGGCATAATCGCGTACCTCTCATTTGGTGAGCTTCATCTGGGTAAGCGGCGCGCTGAGCGAGCAAAAGCCATGTGGCCCTCCACTGCACGTTGGCTCAGTGAACTGAAAGATTGCCAGCACATTTTTGCCAGCTCCAACAGCGAAGTGGCGACCCCATTATTCCAATTATGCGAACGTCGCCAAGGGATCAGCGGCGTTAAAGGAAATCAATTACAGTTATTAACCACCACCGATGACACATTAAAAGCATTGGTGCGCGATATTGAATTAGCTCGCCATAATATAGAAATGGTTTTTTATATCTGGCAACCGGGCGGCTTAGTTGATCAAGTGGCCGAATCCCTGATGGCTGCGGCGCGACGCGGTGTCCATTGCCGACTGATGCTAGATTCAGCCGGTAGCCAGCAATTCTTCCGCACCCCCTATCCGGCCATGATGCGCAATGCTGGTATTGAGGTAGTCGAAGCGCTCAAAGTGAATGTCTTCCGGGTATTTTTGCGCCGAATGGATTTGCGCCAACATCGTAAAGTCGTATTGATTGATAACTATGTTGCTTACACTGGCAGCATGAATATGGTTGACCCACGTTTCTTCAAACAAGATGCGGGTGTCGGTCAGTGGATTGATATGATGGCGCGAATGGAAGGCCCAGTGGCGACAACCATTGGCATCGTCTATGCCTGCGACTGGGAGATTGAGACCGGCAAACGTATTTTGCCGCCGCCGCCCGATAACCATATTATGCCGTTCGAAGAAGAGAGCGGCCATACTATTCAGGTTATCGCTTCTGGCCCGGGCTTCCCTGAAGAAATGATTCATCAGGCATTGTTGACCGCCGTGTATGCAGCACGTAAACAGTTGGTCATGACCACACCTTATCTGGTGCCAAGTGATGATTTACTGCACGCCATCTGTACAGCGGCACAGCGAGGTGTCGATGTCAGCATTATCGTTCCGCGCGATAATGACTCAATGATGGTTCGCTGGGCCAGCCGCGCTTTCTTCTCTGAATTACTTGAAGCCGGGGTTAAGATTTATCAATTTGAGGGCGGTTTACTGCACAGTAAGAGTGTCCTGGTCGATGGTCAGTTAAGTTTAGTGGGAACCGTGAACCTGGATATGCGCAGCTTATGGCTGAATTTTGAAATCACACTGGTCATTGACGATGACGGTTTTGGTGCCGATTTAGCCCAAGTCCAAGATGATTATATTGCTCGCTCGGTATTATTAGACGGCGAACAGTGGAATAAGCGCCCGTTATGGCATCGCGTAACTGAAAGATTATTCTACTTTTTCAGCCCATTCCTGTAATCAATCGGAAACTGACAATCATCCAATTGTAGATTCTCTGAGTTATTCGCTTTCAATAGCATATTAATTGTAAAAGCCGCATAGAGAATGTTTTAATAAGCGTAATCTGTAAATGACAAATGGGAATCTGCAAATGGATCTTAATAACCGCCTGACTGAAGATGAAACGCTGGAGCAGGCTTACGATATATTTCTGGAACTGGCCGGTGACAACCTCGATCCAGCAGATATTTTATTGTTTAATCTTCAGTTTGAAGAGCGCGGTGGTGCTGAGTTGTTTGATCCCGCTGAAGATTGGCAAGAACATGTCGATTTTGATTTAAATCCGGACTTTTTCGCCGAGGTGGTCATTGGTCTGGCGGACAGTGATGGTGAAGAGATAAACGATGTATTTGCTCGTGTTCTGCTGTGCCGTGAAAAAGACCATAAACTTTGCCATATATTGTGGAAAGAGTAACAAACTCCCCCACTGCTTAGGCCGCGGCGTTACCCAACGAATATGTGTCGCTCATGCCATTATGCCCATAAAAAAATCCCCGCTGATTTATCTGGCGGGGATTTTTATTGGACATCAATATCTATACTCTAAATAATCCGAGTTGCAGGAAGGCGGCGACAGAGCGAGTTCCATGGACGGGCCAAGTCACAAAAGCAGCCAACGCACATGCAGCTTGGCGTATGACGAGTACAATTGATGGCCTTATAACGGGTCTACCTTCAGGCAAGAGACCGCATGGCGGAAACTTCCTTCTAATAGTGGGCGGGTTTTTGCACATTCTGGCCCGGCGATGGGGCAGCGAGTGCGGAATACACAACCTGATGGCGGGTTAATCGGTGAGGGTAATTCCCCTTCGAGCAACTGAATCACTTTCGCCCTTTCTTTATCCGGATCAGGGATAGGCACGGCCGACATCAATGCTTTGGTGTAAGGGTGCTGAGGGTTATGGTAAACCTCATCATAAGTCCCCAGCTCCACCGCATGGCCCAGATACATTACCAATACTCGGTCAGAAATATGTTTTACCACCGCCAGATCATGCGCGATGAAAATCAGTGACAGCCCCATTTCACGTTGTAATTGCTGCAACAGATTCACAACTTGCGCCTGGATTGACACATCCAACGCCGATACTGGCTCATCACAAATGACCAGTTTCGGCTCAAGAATCAAGGCGCGGGCAATCCCAATACGCTGGCACTGGCCACCCGAGAATTCATGAGGATAGCGGTTGATTAAGTTAGGCAGCAAACCCACCTTTAACATCATGGCCTTAACTTTATCTTTGATTTCCTGACGTGGCATTTTGGGATGATAAGTCCGCAATGGCTCGGCAATGATTTCGCCAATAGTCATTCGCGGATTAAGGGACGCCAGCGGATCTTGGAATATCATCTGAATATCACTGCGTGTTGCCCGCCACTCGGCATCACTCATATTGAGTAAATCTTTACCTAACCAGGTTACAGTGCCGCCAGTGGCTTTCACCAAACCAATAATGGCACGCGCAAAAGTTGATTTACCGCAGCCAGATTCACCCACCACGCCCAAGGTTTCACCTTCATACAGACGCAAGGTAACGCCATCAACCGCCTTAAGTGTTTTTGACGGCTGCCAAAACCACTGCTTACCATCCTGAATATCAAAGTGAACTTTCAGGTCGGCCACTTCCAACAAGACTTTTTGCTCTGTCATGGTATTCATACCAATTCCCCTACTGGCTTATAGCAGGCACGTAAACGGCCATCACCAAAGTGTTCTAATGCCGGAGCTGTCCCGCAGCGTTCCATTGCATATTGGCAACGAGGCTGGAACGGGCACCCTTTCGGCAAGCGCAGTAAATTAGGTGGATTACCCGGAATGGTCATGAGAGATTCGCCTTCAGCATCAAGACGAGGGACTGCATTTAGTAAGCCAATAGAATAAGGGTGGCTGGGGTGATAAAACACATCACGGGCCTGACCATACTCCATAGTTCGGCCCGCATACATCACCAGAACTTTATTACAAATACCGGCAACCACCCCCAGATCATGGGTAATCATGATGATTGCAGTATTAAACTCATTCTTAAGTTCATTCAGCAAAGTCATGATTTGAGCCTGAACTGTTACATCCAGTGCAGTTGTCGGCTCATCAGCAATCAACAGTTTAGGGCGACACAGCAACGCCATGGCTATCATCACCCGCTGGCGCATACCCCCAGAAAATTCATGAGGATACATCCGCATGCGCTTACGCGCTTCCGGCATTTTTACCGCGTCAAGCATGCGGATTGACTCTTCAAACGCTTCGCTCTTACTCATCTTTTTATGCAATTGCAGCACTTCCATTAGCTGCTCACCCACGCGCATATAAGGGTTAAGAGAGGTCATTGGGTCTTGGAAGATCATTGAGATTTCTTCGGCCCGTAAGCGGTTCAATTGTTTCTCGGGTAAATTGAGAATTTCACGGCCATGAAACTTCGCCGAACCGCCTATGCGGCCATTACTGGCCAGCAACCCCATCAAAGCAAATGCCGTTTGCGATTTGCCGGAACCTGATTCACCCACAATACCGAGCGTTTCACCGGCGCGCAGGTCAAAATTAAGGGCATTAACGGCAGTAACATCGCCGTCTGGTGTACCGAATGTGACGGTCAAGTCTTTGACATCCAACAGGACATCATGCTGAACAGCAGACTGATTATCAATAGTCGTCATCGTGCTACTCCTCAGCGGTCTTTCGGGTCGAGGGCATCACGTAAGCCATCGCCGATAAAGTTGAAACAAAACAGCGTCACTACCAAGAAACCGGCAGGAAACATCAATAACCACGGAGAAACTTCCATTGAGTTGGCACCATCACTGAGTAATGCGCCCCAACTGCTCAATGGCTCTTGCGTCCCTAATCCTAAGAAACTCAGGAATGATTCAAACAAAATCATGCTGGGAACCAGTAAAGAGGCGTATACCACCACCACACCCAATACGTTCGGTACAATATGACGCAACACGATATTACGCGTGGAAACCCCGCCCACGACAGCTGCTTCAATAAACTCTTTGCGTTTCAGACTTAAGGTTTGCCCGCGCACGATACGCGCCATATCCAGCCAGGACACCATCCCGATCGCCACAAATATCAACAGAATATTCTGGCCAAAGAAAGTCACCAACAGAATGACGAAGAACATGAAGGGAAATGAGTTAAGAATTTCCAGCACTCGCATCATCAGTGAGTCAATTTTCCCGCCGAGATAGCCTGATAATGACCCATATAATGTGCCGACCACCACCGCCACCAAGGCCGCAGCAACCCCCACCATCAATGAGATGCGCCCACCAATAGCGACTCGCACCAATAAGTCACGGCCAGATGAATCAGTACCAAAGTAGTGTCCGGATTCAATATCGGGTGCCGCTGACATCATGCCCCAGTCAGTATCTGCATAGGAAAACTGAGCTAACATCGGGGCCAGAATAACAAATAAGGTAATTAACATTAGGATCACCAAACTGGTGATCGCCGCGCGGTTATGAATAAAGCGGCGGCGGGCATCCTGCCAAAGGCTGCGCCCTTCAACTTCCAGTTTTTCACTGAAAACTTCCAGAGCTTCGCTATTTTTCTTGCTCAACATAATTGGCGTGCTCCAGTGTTAATAACGGATTTTCGGATCGATAACGGCATACAGCACGTCGACAATCGCATTGAATAAAATGGTTAATGCGCCTACCAAAATGGTCAAGCTCAGGACCAGAGAGTAATCGCGGTTTAACGCTCCGTTGACGAACAACTGACCAATACCCGGCAACCCAAAAATGGTTTCAATCACCATTGAACCGGTGATAATGCCAACAAATGCTGGCCCCATATAGGAGAGAACTGGTAGCAATGCCGGTTTTAATGCGTGGCGTAATACAATCGTTCGCAGTGGCAAACCTTTGGCCCGCGCTGTGCGAATAAAGTTGGAATGCAGAACCTCAATCATTGAGCCGCGAGTAATACGCGCGATACTGGCAATATACGCCAATGACAGCGCCACCATCGGCAAAATAATATATTGCGGTGCCCCGCCATTCCAACCACCGCCAGGTAGCCATTTTAATATAATGGCGAACACCAGCACTAATAAAGGTGCCACAACAAAGCTCGGGATAACCACCCCGGTCATAGCAAACCCCATGACCATATAGTCCCACTTAGTATTTTGATTCAGCGCAGCAATAACACCGGCACTAACACCTAATACTACAGCGAGTAAAAATGCAGCCAGCCCAAGTTTAGCTGAAACAGGAAACGAGGCGGCAACCAGCTCATTGACAGTGTAATCTTTATATTTGAATGATGGCCCAAGATCACCCTGTGCCAATTGGCCCAAATAATTAAAATACTGCTTATAAACTGGGTCATTGAGGTGATATTTCGCCTCAATATTCGCCATCACTTCAGGGGGAAGATTACGTTCGCCGGTGAATGGACTGCCCGGGGCAAGACGCATCATAAAGAATGAGATGGTGATCAAAATGAAAAGTGTCGGAATTGCTTCCAGACAGCGGCGTAGAATAAATTTTAACATTGCCTGTACCTTTAGCCTTTTTGAATTATCAAGCAATAAGGGCAGCCCACAAATTTGGCGGCTGCCCTTAAGATATTACTGCTTGATAATATAAAGATCTTTAACGTGCATGTTATCCAGTGGGTCTTTACCGGTATAACCACCGACATAAGGTTTCACTAAACGGGCATTCACGTAATAGAACAAGGGTACGATAGCAGAGTCTTTATCCAGCAAGACTTCGGCTTGTTGGTACAAACCAGCACGCTCTTTCTCAGTTTTAACTTTCAGCGTATCTTTTATCAGCTTATCAAACGCCGGGCTTTTATAATGCACGGTGTTGTTGCTGCTGTCAGATAGCATCATATTCAGGAAAGAAGAAGGTTCGTTATAGTCAGCACACCAGCCGGCACGCGCCACATCGAAAGCCCCTTGGTGACGACTATCCAGGAAGGTTTTCCACTCTTGGTTTTCCAACTTAACGTCAACACCCAGGTTTTTCTTCCAGATAGAGGCGGCGGCAATAGCCAGCTTCTTGTGTAAGTCTGATGTGTTGTATAACAGATTGAATGTCAGCGGTTTATCTTTAGTGTAACCAGCTTCCGCCAGTAACTTTTTAGCCACTTCATTTCGTTTTTCTTGTGTCCAACTGAACCATTCTGGCGGAGTCAACTCGGCACCACTGGTGTATGGCGGGGTGAAGCCATAGGCCGGTAAATCGCCTTGGTTTTTCACTTTGTTCACGATGATATCGCGATCCATACCCAGTTTCAGGGCTTCACGAACGCGAGCATCCGTGAATGGCGCTTTTTGGTTGTTGATTTCGTAGTAATAGGTGCACAGATACGGGTCAACATGAACTTCTTCTGGGATCTCTTTTTTCAGCTTCTGGAATAATTCAATCGGCATGTTGTTATAGGTCATGTCGATTTCACCACTGCGATAGCGGTTAACATCAGTCACTTCGGAAGAGATTGGCAGGTAAGTTACCTGATTAATGACGGTCTTGGCATTATCCCAATAAGTCGGGCTGCGCTCTAACACGATACGTTCGTTAACGACCCAATCTTTCAACTTATAGGCACCGTTACCGACAAAGTTCTGCGGCTGAGTCCACTTATCACCAAACTTCTCTATCGCGGTTTTGTTCACCGGGGACATAGAAGGATGCGCTAATAATTTATCCAAATAAGGCACTGGCTCACTCAACGTGACTTCCAGAGTATGGTCATCCAGAGCTTTCACGCCCAAGGTATCGGGTGCTTGTTTACCGGTTATAATATTGTCGATATTAGCAATATGGGCATATTGCACATAGCTTGCGTAAGGAGAAACTGTTTTAGGATCCGCCAGACGTTGCCAGCTATAAACAAAATCTTGTGCCGTTACAGGGTCACCATTTGACCATTTAGCATCTTTACGCAGATGGAAAGTCCACACTTTAAAATCTTTATTGTCCCAACTTTCTGCCACACCGGGTAAAATTTTGCCGTTAGGATCGTTAATAACCAACCCTTCTAATAGATCGCGTGAGATATTTGATTCAGGGACACCTTCAATTTTATGTGGATCTAATGACTGAGGTTCAGAACCATTATTTCGCACTAAAACTTGTTTTTCAGCCAGTTGTACGCCTGCGGGCACATTCGCTGCAAAAGTATTGCCTACAGCCATCATACCTAAAGCAGCCACAATGCCTGCGGCCAGGAGACTTTTCTTCGTGATGTTGGTCATGCTTATATCCACTCCAGTTTTTATTATTGCATCGCCCAATAATCAGGCGAGCTTCACCTTTAAAAGGTATGTATAAATTACATCGCGCGGGGAACGAATCCGCCCTGTAATACCCTATATGTATTAACATCAGACGAAAATTCGTACTGTGTTATACATCCCTAATACCCTATTTGTTTTCCTAAGTACTTTATGACTCGACTTCCTACGGCTAACCGCTTTTCACTACTCTAATTTACGAATATAAAGATTTTTTAAATCTATTAAATCTTGTGGATCCTTACCCGTAAACCCGCCCACGGTTGGCCGAATTAGGCGCACACTGACGCGATAGTATACTGGCACCATGGCAGAGTCTTTATCCAATAAGTTTTCAGCCTGTTGATATAACGCAGTGCGCACTTTGGCATCCGGGGCCGCTAATGTTTTGGCTAATAACGCATCAAACTCAGGATTCTTATAGAAAAAAGTATTATTACTGCTGTCCGATAACAACATATTAAGGAATGCCGTCGGCTCATTGTAATCACCGCACCAGGTTGCTCTGGCAACATCAAATTGGCCTTGATGGCGACTTTCTAAAGAGGTTTTCCACTCTTGATTCTGCAAAGTGACAGTGGCACCGAGATTTTTTTGCCACATTGAGGCGGCAGCAATAGCCTGTTGTTTATTTTGATCTGAGGTGTTGTAGAGCAAATTAAACTTCAATGGATTCTCAGCATTGAAACCGGCCTCAGCGAGTAATTTCTTCGCTTCAGCATTCCGTTTTTCCTGAGCCCAACTGGCCCACTCGGGTAAAGCGAAATTACCGCCATCGGTAAATGTTGGGGTGAAACCATACGCAGGAATCTGCCCTTGCCCCATAATTTTGGTCGCAATAATGTCCCGATCTAGCGTTAATTTAATGGCAGCTCGAACCCTTGCATCCGTGAAAGGGGTTTTTTGATTATTAATCTCGTAATAAAAAGTACAAAGGTATGGGCTGACATGAACCTGCTCTGGCAGGTCTTTTTTCATTTTGGCAAACAAATTGGGGGGAATGGCGCTGTTGGTAATATCGATTTCACCGCTACGGTAGCGATTGATATCACTCACTTCAGAAGTAATGGGTAGAAAAGTCGCCTTATTGATGATGGTGTCTTTATTATTCCAATAAGTCGGGCTACGTTCGAGCACAATACGCTCGTTAACCACCCAGTCTTTTAATTTATAGGCACCATTACCGACAAAATTCTGTGGAAGCGTCCATTTATCGCCATATTTTTCAACGACATCACGCTTAACCGGTTTCATTGAAGTGTGTGACAGCATACTAATAAAATAAGGAACGGGTTCGGTCAAAGTGACTTGCAACGTCTTGGTATCTAATGCTTTCACGCCTAATTCATCTGGCTTTTTGACACCTTTTAGCACCGCATCAATATTCTCAATTTGGGCATACTGTAAATAACTGGCATAAGGAGAACCTATTTTAGGATTAGCCAGGCGCTGCCAGCTATAAACAAAATCCTGCGCAGTAACCGGCGTACCATCACTCCAGACCGCATTATCGCGCAGATGGAAAGTCCAGACTTTATAACCATTATTATCCCAATGGCTTGCAACAGCCGGAATGATATGGCCGTTAGCATCATTACTTACCAGCCCTTCTAATAGATTTAGAATAATATTGGTTTCAGGATTTCCCTCAACCTTATGCGGGTCTAAAGAGGCAACCTCAGAACCATTATTAATAGTAATACTCTGATCTAACGCTAATTCTACGCCCGGAAGAACGGTTGCAGCCATCGATCCCGCAGAGAATGACAAACCCAAAATAGTGCCAATTATTGCCAGTGGTCGCTGTTTAAACTTTATTTGCATTTCTAACCGCCCTTTTACGAGATTTGTGATGTTTTTCTCAAGGTTATGCGTCAATCTGCCGCCAACAACCACTAGCAATAACTATTCCAAAAATAAAAACCACGGTTCAGTTTCATTGAAAAAACAAGAAAACTCTCGTTAGGGAGTTGCCCGAAAGCTAACAGAACCCGAAATCTGACGCCAATAATTTTTACAGAAATGTTAAGCAATTCTCTTTTTTACTGAGTCAGTATCAGTAGTAATGCAGGATATTATCATCCAAGAAAACACATAAGCACATGAATTAATTGGTTATAAATGATAATATTTTTAACTTCACATCAAAAATTATGTTTAAAAACAGTGATAAGAAACATAAAGTTAACATTTTTATCATTGTTAGAATAAACACCTACTCACTGCGTACTAATCACTAATAACATCTAGATAAATTCAGCACAAGCCCTACAGAATGATGTGAGCATTTTAACAACAAATAGCGTATTTAATTTAATCGGAAGGTTATCCAACCCTTTATTAAAGATGAATAAATAAGCCTTAAACCAAATTATTTGTTCAGAATATCTATTAGTGCAGCATTTGAGTGCAACAGATTAAATTTCCTGCATCATTTGCACCAAAATAACGCGCGGGGACTTAAATATCATGCTAATGGCAAGAAAAAAGCCACCGGTCATAAACCCGTGGCCTCTTAATGATGAGTTGTCTTATGAGGAGGTTAAAGCAATCCTGGGAAAATAGCCTTAATACCGGTAACAATGAATTCGATACCCAATGCCATCAGCAGTAAACCCATAATACGGGTAATAACGTTAATGCCGGTTTGACCGAGTAATCGAACCAATAGCGGCGCAGCCCGGAACAATAACCAACAACAAAAAGCAAACAGTGCAATTGCAACAGTTAACCCCAGCAGGTTCTGCCAACTGTGATAGCGAGAACTCCACACGATAGTTGAACTAATTGCCCCCGGCCCGGCCATTAATGGTAATGCCAATGGGACAACGCCAATACTTTCGCGTACTGCAGTTTCTGTTTTTTCCTGTTTATTCTGTTTATCTTCACCCAGTTTACCGCTGATCATCGACATGGCAATACTGACCACCAAGATGCCCCCGGCAATACGGAATGAATCAATAGAAATACCAAATATTTTCAGGATGGCATCCCCAAGGAACAGAGAGATCCATAAAATAATCGCCACTGACAGGTTAGCTGTCAGGTTAGTTTTATCCCGGCCCGCAGCTGCCTGATAACTTGTCATACTGATAAATACTGGCAAGATACCCACCGGGTTAACCAGTGCAAATAAGCCAACAAAAAACTTGATGTAACCTGAAAGGTCCAACAGGGATTGACTCACACATCACTCCGCGCAATTGCTCATAAATACATCACAGATATCAGGTCACTATACCTAATGTCCCGAGGCAACACATCTTACGGCTAAACCTTGGAAAATTCGCGGGCAAATAATGATGCCACCACACGCCGCAACTGGCCTCCACTGCTCACCCCCCTGACAACAGTTCTTTTCACTGAAAATCACCCTTAGGACAACCCCAAAGTAGATGTGCGCGCTAATGTAATAGAATTAGTCACAGGAATCCATGGAATAAACCCGCATTTAGGCGGGATAAATCTCCGCTGTCTAAAATAATCATTATTGTTAATATTCTGTGGCGTCAATGATGATTTAACGTCATGAATTGTCACTTTATTTACGCTAATGATAATTACTCTCAACTAATAATTGCTGAATGGTGTCAGCTTGCGGATTTTGTGATTTAAATCACGAAAATCAGTCTTAAGAATCGTTAAGCTCAGAGCCGTAGTAGAGTGAACCTTTAGCAAGAAATGGAGTATCTGGGTTGAAAAGAGTGTTTTTCTCCCACTTTATTCCTGGCGAACTTAAAGCTCTTTCAGTAAATCAGCGGTAAAGAATGAGAAAGTAAGATATAAAAACCATCTCTATTCGAGAGTACAGCACGGCTTAGCCTGTCTATACTCATTGCTTCAACAGCTCATTTACTAAAAGAGTTTAACATTATCAGGAGAGCATTATGGCTGTAACGAATGTCGCTGAACTTAACGAGCTAGTAGCACGCGTCAAGAAAGCCCAGCGCGAGTATGCCAACTTTACTCAAGAGCAGGTTGATAAAATCTTCCGTGCCGCAGCTCTGGCTGCAGCAGATGCCCGTATTCCTCTGGCCAAACTGGCTGTAGAAGAATCTGGCATGGGTATTGTGGAAGACAAAGTGATCAAAAACCACTTCGCTTCTGAATACATTTATAATGCATACAAAGATGAAAAGACTTGTGGCATTCTGGAAGAAGATAAAACCTTTGGTACTATCACTATCGCTGAACCAATCGGTTTGATTTGCGGTATCGTGCCAACGACCAACCCGACCTCTACCGCTATCTTCAAAGCATTGATTAGCTTGAAGACCCGTAACGGTATCGTATTCTCTCCACATCCACGTGCTAAAGACGCAACCAATAAAGCTGCAGATATCGTGCTTCAAGCCGCAATCGCCGCAGGTGCGCCAGCAGATATTATTGGTTGGATTGATGCCCCTACTGTTGAGTTATCTAACCAACTGATGCACCACCCAGACATTAACTTGATTCTGGCCACCGGTGGCCCAGGCATGGTTAAAGCTGCTTACAGTTCTGGTAAGCCTGCTATCGGTGTTGGTGCGGGTAACACGCCAGTTGTTGTTGATGAAACAGCCGATATCAAACGTGTTGTTGCCTCTATTCTGATGTCTAAAACCTTTGATAACGGCGTCATTTGTGCGTCTGAGCAATCTATCATTGTTGTTGACTCAGTTTATGATGCTGTTCGTGAGCGTTTTTCTTCCCACGGCGGCTACCTGTTACAGGGCAAAGAACTGAAAGCTGTTCAGGACATCATCCTGAAAAATGGTGGCCTGAACGCGGCTATCGTAGGTCAGCCAGCAACTAAAATTGCTGAAATGGCCGGCATCAAAGTTCCTGCTAATACTAAGATTCTGATCGGCGAAGTTAAAGTTGTTGATGAATCAGAGCCATTCGCTCACGAAAAACTGTCTCCAACACTGGCGATGTATCGTGCGAAGAGCTTTGAAGACGCTGTTGAAAAAGCAGAAAAACTGGTGGAAATGGGCGGTATAGGCCATACCTCTTGCCTGTATACAGACCAAGATAACCAGCCTGCGCGCGTTAAGTATTTCGGCGATAAAATGAAAACCGCCCGAATCTTAATCAATACCCCTGCCTCTCATGGTGGTATCGGTGACCTGTATAACTTCAAAGTAGCGCCATCTCTGACGCTGGGTTGCGGTTCTTGGGGTGGTAACTCCATCTCTGAAAACGTCGGTCCGAAACACTTGATCAACAAGAAAACTGTGGCTAAGCGAGCAGAAAACATGTTGTGGCATAAACTCCCGAAATCTATTTACTTCCGCCGTGGCTCCCTGCCTATCGCGTTGGAAGAAGTGGCAACTGACGGTGCAAAACGTGCCTTCATCGTGACTGACCGCTACCTGTTCAACAACGGTTATGCTGATCAAATCACCAGCGTACTGAAATCTCACGGTATCGAAACTGAAGTCTTCTTCGAAGTAGAAGCGGACCCTACCCTGAGTATTGTGCGCAAAGGTGCAGAGCAGATGAACTCCTTCAAACCAGACGTGATCATCGCGCTGGGTGGTGGTTCACCGATGGATGCTGCGAAAATCATGTGGGTCATGTACGAACACCCAGAAACCCACTTCGAAGAACTGGCATTACGCTTTATGGATATCCGTAAACGTATTTACAAGTTCCCGAAAATGGGCGTGAAAGCGAAAATGATCGCCGTAACCACCACATCAGGTACGGGTTCAGAAGTTACACCATTCGCGGTAGTTACCGACGATGCCACAGGCCAGAAATATCCATTGGCTGACTATGCATTGACTCCAGATATGGCAATCGTTGATGCCAACCTGGTTATGAATATGCCTAAGTCTCTGTGTGCGTTCGGTGGTTTGGATGCAGTGACCCATGCTCTGGAAGCTTATGTTTCTGTATTGGCGAACGAATACTCCGACGGCCAGGCTCTGCAAGCGCTGAAACTGCTGAAAGAATTCTTACCAGCCAGCTATCATGAAGGGGCAAAAAATCCGGTTGCACGTGAACGTGTTCACAACGCCGCGACTATTGCCGGTATCGCTTTTGCTAACGCCTTCTTGGGTGTCTGTCACTCAATGGCCCATAAACTGGGTTCTGAGTTCCACATTCCACACGGCTTGGCAAACGCCATGTTGATTTCTAACGTTATCCGCTATAACGCGAATGACAACCCAACCAAACAGACTGCATTCAGCCAGTATGACCGCCCACAAGCACGTCGTCGTTATGCTGAAATTGCAGACCATCTGGGTCTGAGTGCTCCGGGCGACCGTACCGCACAGAAAATCCAGAAACTGCTGACTTGGTTAGATGAAATCAAAGCTGATTTGGGTATCCCAGCATCAATCCGTGAAGCTGGCGTGCAAGAAGCAGACTTCCTGGCGAAAGTAGACAAACTGTCTGAAGATGCATTTGATGACCAGTGTACCGGTGCTAACCCGCGCTACCCACTGATCTCTGAGCTGAAACAGATCCTGATGGATACTTACTACGGCCGTGAATTCAGCGAAGAGCTGGATCATGAAGAAGTTGCAGTAGCCGCTCCAGCCCCAAAAGCTGAGAAAAAAGCCAAGAAGTAATTTCTATCTTAATGTGTAGTCTCACCGGTGGTGAGGCGAGCCACTGAAAGATATAACCCCCGACATCTGTTGGGGGTTTCTTTTTATATTCATCCAATGAATTTATACATAGTCTGCATACCATGCTTTACTCATTGCTTCTAAATCCCCGACAACGGCGATTTATAGTTGCCCTTACCTCATTCACCTGCCCCATCAAATAAACTCACCACATCTCACCAGATGCGATTTACTGAGGGATATCGTCGGATTAATAACTTATAAAAATGAATAGCTCGATGTCATCCCACCAATGATACTCAATAAAATACCTTGGTCATTTATGACGCGGTCAGAAATAGAGGTTAGAGAGTATGAGTCATACGCATACGCATAAGCACAATGAATGAAGCTGTACGGTGCTATATAGTGTTAATAACGTAAAAAGTAACTACCCCACTGCCTTTAATAAAGGAGCCAGTGAGGTGTTCTCTGGGCCGTTAAGGATATTGAGAGAGGGAGGCAGCTTTGATGGCTTCTTTATAATGGCGTCGGCAAACAGAAACGTAGCTTTCATTCCCACCGATAACAACTTGTTCACCATCGTGAACAGCCCGGCCCTGTGCATCTAAACGTAACACCATATTAGCCTTACGCCCACAATGACAAATTGTCTTTAGCTCGACCAATTTGTCAGCCCACGACAATAAGTATTTACTGCCAGGGAATAACTCACCGAGGAAGTCAGTGCGTAAACCATAACACAGCACAGGGATATGCAATTCATCCACCACCTGGCACAATTCCTGAACCTGCTCTTTAGTCAAAAATTGGCACTCATCGAGTAAAATACAATGGACCGGACTTCCCTGATGCTCGGTGTTGATTATAGATAATAATGATGTCCCACTATTGTAAAGCAGGGCCTGTGAAGACAGACCAATACGCGAACTGACTGTTCCAACCCCAAAGCGATTATCAATCTCGGCTGTAAACACCAGAGTGCGCATACCACGCTCTTGGTAGTTATAAGAGGACTGCAATAGCGCTGTAGATTTACCTGCATTCATTGCTGAGTAATAAAAATAAAGTTGAGCCATGGGCCTGTAGCTCCAATAGTATAATAAATGGTCACATTGACAACATATACACAGTTTATCATAAATCCCAAGGTTTCGTGGAGCAGAGGTTCTCCTCTATATTACTGTTTTTTCTATTAAGTAATGAGATAACTAATGAAGTTGACAGAGCTTTGATGTGGAAATGCTTATGTATTATTAGCTAGGTTACATGACCCATTTCACAATATTGAGACAGTAAAAGTATTCTGTTTGAACATTAACCAGATTAGCGCGAGATGAAAGCAATAGTGTTTGATATGTAGGTCGCACGATTGGTACATTAATGATACGGGTAATGTGTTCTCATGATTAATTCGTAAATAGTGATAACAAATATTGCCGTGACCTGACAAAGCTTGGACTGCATGTTTTTTCTTACTCAATATTTCGTTGCGGCTATATCAATATCTCGGTGTTGTCGTGTGATCAGTTATTGTGCATCCCAACATGAGAAGTAACGTATTTTTGCTTTATTGATATAAAGCAAACTTATAACTTAGTGAGAAAATCATGCTCTCGAGCAAAATCATTAGTGAGTGAAACGAAAATTTACGTTAAAAACAGCTCAGATAATAACAAGTGCCCATCGTTTATTAGTAGTAAGCAGCAAGTTTTCGCTAATAAATACGTGAATTCGAGTATGCTAATCAAATTGGCTATTGCAGAAATTAAAATAGCACTCTATTATTATCCAGACGCCCCCCCACCAATTATAATTTGAGACCAGGACAATGAGCGAAGCGTTAAAAATTCTTAACAACATCCGTACTCTGCGTGCACAAGCGCGTGAATGCACTCTTGAAACTTTAGAAGAGATGCTGGAGAAACTCGAAGTGGTCGTTAATGAACGCCGCGAAGAAGACTCTCAAGCACAGGCAGAAATTGAAGAACGCACACGTAAATTACAGCAATACCGTGAAATGCTTATTGCAGATGGTATTGATCCAAATGAACTGTTGAATACTATTGCAGCTGCTAAAGCCGCAACTGGTAAATCAAAACGTGCTGCACGCCCTGCTAAATATCAGTACACAGACGAAAATGGCGATGTTAAAACCTGGACAGGCCAAGGCCGTACTCCAGCAGTGATTAAGAAAGCCATTGAAGATGAAGGCAAATCACTAGATGATTTCCTGCTGTAGTCGTAATAGTTAATTTACTATTGTGATAGAAATACCCTCCTATTATACGGGGGGTATTTTTTTGCGTTCTCTTTTAAGAGTCAAAACTCGTACTCCTCCAATGAATTACCCTATCTAACGGTTTACATCCAATCGGTAAACGACAGTCAATCTAAACATATCATTTTCAATAAATAACGTTCTGTTATCACTCTCAATGAGAGTCGATAAGAAGACTTCGCTAATTTATAACAATATAATAATCGCTATAACAGCCAAATCGACATTATCCTTTGTGATATAAGATAAATTTAGCGATAAGCCACTGTTATTGAATCAGATGAGGATTAGTGTTGGCTACACAAAAAGAACTCCTTTAATTTTGTACCCAACACATAAACCCACTTTTACCACTTATTGCGCACGATTAATCGAAGCACCACGGCCAATCCCGTAATAAGTAAAACCTTGTCTATTTAGACGCTCGGGATCGTACAAATTGCGCCCATCAAAAATAACGGGGTGTTTAAGGTGGGACTTGATCATCCCAAAATCAGGCGCCCTAAAATTCTGCCATTCAGTACAAATAATCAAAGCGTCAGCGCCTTGTAATGCTGACTCCTTTGTACCCATTAATTTTAAGTCGTCCCTGGCACCATAAATCCGCTGTGCTTCATCCATTGCCTCGGGGTCATAAGCTTGAATAGTCACACCGGCTTTCCACAATGACTCCATTAAAATCCGACTCGGAGCTTCGCGCATATCATCCGTATTGGGTTTAAATGCTAACCCCCAAAGAGCCAATGTTTTTCCCGCCAGTTGTGAGTTAAAGTGACGCAGAATAAATTCGACCAATTTAAACTTTTGCTCATTATTGATTTGCTCAACAGCCTGTAACAACTGAGGCTGATAACCACAACTTTCGGCTGTACGAATTAACGCCTGAATATCTTTGGGGAAACAAGAACCACCATAACCACAGCCAGAATAAATAAAATGGTAGCCAATGCGCGAGTCAGAACCAATGCCCTGTCTCACCTTTTCGATATCTGCGCCAAGACGTTCAGCGATATTAGCAATTTCATTCATAAAACTGATCTTAGTTGCCAACATGCCGTTTGCTGCATATTTCGTCAGTTCAGCACTGCGAATATCCATTATTAACATCCGGTCATGATTTCGATTAAATGGCTCGTATAACTCGCTAATTAAATCGATAACACCGTTATCATCAGTATCAATGCCGATAACGATGCGTTCTGGACGTTTACAGTCAGCGACTGCCACCCCTTCTTTTAGAAACTCAGGATTTGAAACCACATTGAATGCTATTTTCTTCCCTCGTTGCTGTAGAACAGTTTGTATCATTTCTTGCACTTTATCCGCAGTCCCTACAGGGACGGTAGATTTATCGATAATAACTTTGGGAGTATCCATATATTTAGCAATGGTACTGGCAACGGCAAGCACATACTTTAGGTCAGCGGCACCATCTTCATCAGGAGGAGTGCCAACGGCTATAAATTGAATAGTGCCATGTGCTACACCAGCTTCTGCATCCGTGGAGAATTGTAGTCTACCACTCTCATAATTCTCTTTTACCAGTGGTGCTAATCCGGGTTCGAAAATAGCGATATGCCCTTTTCGTAGATCAGCAACTTTCTTTTCATCAATATCTATACACATAACATCATGGCCAACTTCAGCCAGGACAGCAGCCTGGACTAACCCGACATAGCCAATACCAAAAACCGTAACCTTCATTCAATCTATCCTCAAGTCAAAAATTCAATAAGGGGCGTGCTACAGGTCATTATCAGTAACTAACCTTAATTTAGCCTGAGGCGACGTATCTTATTGCCTGTAAAAATAAAGCAGGTTGAAAATTTTCAGATATAAGTAAGGAAGAAAGTATATCAACCGATAATTATTACATCTCGGTTATACACATCGATTGAAGCATATTGGGCTTATTTCACAGATTCGTTATAGAACCATTTATATTAAGATAGATGTAGTCGTAAACAAATGTGTCAATATATTGATTTATTAAACTCATTATTCTGTTTTCATAGCACGGCTGGCTCATCCGCGGACAGCATCAACCGTAACCGACTCCCTCCGCCCCAAATTTGGCACTGCCATGCAGCGCAACGCTGACTAATTTGATTTAAATGGGTTGTTTTTAATGTTCCTAAAGGCACGCCATTACTGAGTTGAATCTGATGTTTACCTGCATGGACATTGGCATGTAACCCAGCGGAAATCAGTATCAAATTTTGATGCTCCACATGGTAATAGCCCATCAGCAAAGGAAATTGCCCCTCTAAATGAGTACGTCTTAAGAGCTGATTAACTTGTTCGAGTAAAGATGACATCTGTGGTAGACGGTGTTGTTGATGTGCTAAATGCTCTTGAAGAATCCCATTAAATAATACCCTTAGCAATAAAGCGGCTAAAACGCCGTTATCTCCCGCCCGTGTAACATCAAGGCAGTAGAAAGCGACATCTTTGTCTGACAATGCTGCAATATCCAAGACTAACCCCGGTTTCTCAACCATGGTCAATTGCCGGTAGTTTATGCGGCAGTGAGCAATTGTTTGTTGTGCTGGAGGTTGGAGCTGCTTTAATAACTGAGCGGCATAATAAGGATTTTGGCGCAGCGCCTCCCAATCTTGAATAAGTTCAGTTTCTTCAATTGCATGGGAGGTAAATAATGCAGGATAAAGGCAGGCCAATACGGTTTCTCGCAAGCGTTTTAAGTCGACAATTGGCTTCAGCAAAACGTCTTTTACACCTAGACGCAGAACCTTAGCAATATCCGTCATTTTATCGGTTGCTGATATAACCAGAATGGGAATTTTCACCCCTTGAATGAGTAAACGCTCAACAAACTCTATCCCTCCCATCACTGGCATAGCCAGATCGCACAGTATCAGATCAGGAACCTGAGTTTTTAATCGTTCTAAAGCCACCAGTCCATTTTCCGCCTGGTGCACTGTCGCGCCGAGTGAACCTAAGAATTCCGCAATGACTGAGCGAAAAACTGTTTCGTCCTCAACGACTAAAATATTTTTACCTACTAGTGGTTTTTCCATGTACTGCTTCTCTTACTGACCTTAATGGTAATAGTGGCTCAAAATGATTGTTTGTGCTTGTCAGAAATTGTTATGCGCTATTTTGCCGACACCGACTTATGCTATCTGTGCTTTATCAGGGGATATAACTGTTCCGCGCACTTCTCCACGGCCAATTCTCCGGCAGCAATGGCTTCATCCGCACGGTGAAAATCCAACATTGATATTTGTGGACAATAAGGCTGAATAAGGACATCAGGAGGATCGCCGGCCATACGATTACGTTTCAATCGGTTTTCCAATACTTGTATCGACGTAGACATAATATCCATTGCGCTGGGTGCATTCTTTGGCGGGCTAGATGTTAGGTTCGTTATCCGTGCTTTCAAGCGCCGGTGCCAATTATCCGGGATCTCCGCAAGCTTGCTTTCAAGTGTTTGTGGAGAAAATATATCTTGCGCAATAAGATGTGCATCATGCTGCAAATCAACCGCAATAACGATATCAGCCCCCATAGCCCTGGCCAAAGAGATTGGAACCGGATTAACAACTGCACCATCAACAAGCCAATATCCCTCTAACAAAACAGGTGAGAATAACCCAGGCATACTGCACGATGCTCTGATAGCTTGCTTGATATCCCCCTCTGTAAGCCATAGCTCCCGACCAGTGGTTAAATTTGTTACCACGCACCCGAAAGGCAATGCGCATTCGGCGATATCTTGTACTTCAATAATTTCATTTACCACACTAAATACGCGCTTCCCATGCAGTAGCCCACCACGCCGCCACGAAAAATCCATCATTCGGATAACATCCCAGTATTTAAATGAGCGCACCCAGCATTCCATTACCTCCAGGTGATCACTGGCGTAAGCTGCACCAACTAATGAGCCAACTGAGCACCCAGCGACCACATCAATCTCTACGCCCATCTTTTTCAGTGCATTAATGACACCAATATGTGCCCATCCTTTAGCAGCGCCAGCTCCCAGTGCCAATCCAACCTTACTTTTTCTCATTGTGTTTCATCCATTTCGAATCACTTTGGCACATCCCCTACCCTGAAAAAGCAAATAAATGTAACGCCTCACACCCTGCACGTTGATAGTCAATTTAGTTGATATTAACCTTGCTGTAGCTAGGGAATAAAATGGGTATTTATTCTTTTACTTCACAGCCTTACTTATATAACTATAGTGAATATTTATTCTTCTGCTATTTTGATACAAATACTTTACATTTCATGGCTAAGATATAGCGCGGGGACGAAAAGACATACGATGAATATTGAAATATGCAAAATTGATCGGTTTATTTCTGAGATTGTTGCACTAATTAATCAATTAGATGCGTACCAATCTGCACTCTAGCCCGCAGAAAACAATCATGCGGAGCCTATAGAGCATATGGCTCAGATAAAAGCATATATTTATGTCGCGAAGTGGGAAGGCCGCATTGTCGGATGCGCGATTCTGGTACTACATGGGGATAGCGCCCCTGAAGTTAAACGCATTTTTGTCACGCCAGATTGCCGAGGTCACGGTATTGCATCATTGCTGATAACCGCCCTATTTGACAAAGCTAATACTTTAAAAACAAAGGAAATTTATCTTGAAACGGGAGTATTCCAGCCTGAAGCAATATGCTTATATCAACGGCTAGGTTTTGAATTGACAACTCAACTCGGCCATTATGCCTATGATCCATTGAGTATATTTATGGTGAAAAAGTTATACCCCAATCAATGAGTAAAACATAAGAAACATATATGAAGGACATACAACTAATTTATTAATTATATTCTTTTAATTTTATTATCATCAACAGAAGATAAAAAGCAAAATAGCCACCTTAATGGTAGCTATTTAGAGTTAATATTCAGGATCACGCGCTCAACAGGCGAAATATCATCTGATAAAAACAAACACGAGAAACAGGTCATGCACAGTGCATTGTTACTTTATGGTCTGTCTGCAATAAGCTCAGAACCATCACCTATGAACCGAGTTTCGTCCAGAATATTATGAAGACTAATATATTAATAACGAAATAATTAACCGTTAATAGTACCGAATGAGACATTCATTTTTTCGAACATTGCGATAACTTTGTTAATCAGTTTCATGGCTAGCTCCAGTCATATCTTTATTTTTATGTGATACACATCACAGTTGTAAAGTTAATCCAAAATGAAACGGCGGTCAAGTATTTTTGTGAGTTAAGTCACAAAACTTATGATTACACTCGGTCTCTTACGAGGCTATCAGCTTTGAACCTCAACACATGATTAGGTAAGATACCCCCTATTCGCAACAGCTCGGCTTTGCTTGTGCTGATCTGCCGTTAATGAGTAACTCGCGGTGATCACGGCATATTGATTATTTTGGAGAAATTTTGTCAGAACAGTGTCCTTGCGGCAGTACACTTGAATATCAAGAATGTTGTGAACCTTATATTCTAGGTACTCTAGTTGCGGTTAACCCGGCGATATTGATGCGTTCCCGCTATAGCGCCTACGTGAAAAAGAATGTGGATTATCTGGTCAATACTTGGCATCCCGACTGCAATGCGCAAAAATGGCGTGATGGAATAATTCAAAGTTTTAATAATACGACATGGCACGGATTAACTGTCATTGCTGAAATCGAGAGTGATCGTGATGATGAAGCATTTGTTGAGTTTATCGCTCGTTTTTCTGATACAAACAATACCGATACAAACAATACTGATACAAATAGTACCCAGATAAGCTCCATGCATGAACGTTCTCGCTTCCTTCGCATAAATGAACACTGGTACTATATTGACGGAATCCGGCCATCTGTGGGTAGAAATGATGCATGCCCTTGTGGCTCGGGGAAAAAACATAAGAAATGCTGCGGGCGCTAACAGTAAGATCGGTCTCTTATTGGCCGTAACATCAAACAATTACATAACATCAAGTCATGTTAAGACAGGATTTACCACCTTATGCCACACCAGAATGTACAAAAGAAAGTGTTACGCACCATTTGCCCTGATGCCAAAGGTTTAATCGCAAAAATCACTAATATTTGCTACAAACACCAACTCAATATCGTGCAAAATAATGAGTTCGTCGATCATCTGACGGGTCGCTTTTTCATGCGTACAGAGCTTGAAGGTATTTTTAACGATACCACCTTGCTCGCCGATCTGGACGACGCATTACCGGAAGGGACTAATCGCGAGCTGCATACTGCTGGGCGTCGTCGCATTGTCATTATGGTCACCAAAGAAGCACATTGCCTGGGTGACTTATTAATGAAAAGCGCTTACGGCGGTCTGGATGTTGAGATTGCTGCCGTCATTGGCAACCATAGTGAATTACAGCATTTGGTCGAGCGTTTTGATATTCCGTTCCATCTTATTAGCCATGAAGGTTTGACCCGTGACCAGCATGATCAACTGTTGATTGAACAAATAGAACAATACCAGCCAGATTATGTTGTATTAGCAAAATATATGCGCGTGTTGACACCCGCTTTTGTGCAGCGCTTCCCATATCAGATTATTAATATTCATCACTCTTTTTTACCTGCCTTTATTGGTGCACGTCCTTACCATCAAGCTTACGAGCGAGGTGTGAAAATCATTGGTGCTACAGCGCATTATGTCAATGACAGCTTGGATGAAGGCCCAATTATTATGCAGGATGTGATTCATGTTGATCACTCATATACCGCAGAAGATATGATGCGTGCCGGGCGTGATGTCGAGAAAAACGTATTGAGCCGGGCGCTCTATCGTGTATTAGCACAGCGGGTTTTTGTTTACGGTAACCGAACTGTTATTTTGTAAATACACAATAAATCGATATTTTTTGTCCATATAATCATCGTCACGGACAAAAAAACATCGAACGAATTATTTTTTTCATTTCAAGTCTTTACAGCGGCGCTTCATTTGATATGATGCGCCCCGCTTACCAAGACAGTATTGTTAAGCAGATAGGCCAGTGGTGGGGTTCCCGAGCGGCCAAAGGGAGCAGACTGTAAATCTGCCGTCATCGACTTCGAAGGTTCGAATCCTTCCCCCACCACCATTTTTAACCTTAAACAGCAAGCTGATTCAGCATCAAGAGTTCAGATAAGCACTTAAGGGAAAGATGAGAGTCTTCAAAGGAATAGCACGGCCAAGTATCATTCATTAAACCACGAAATCAGTGGTGGGGTTCCCGAGCGGCCAAAGGGAGCAGACTGTAAATCTGCCGTCATCGACTTCGAAGGTTCGAATCCTTCCCCCACCACCATCTCCTCATAGTGTTTCTATTTTATAATCAATCAAATTATCCCGAATAGTTCCGATCAGGGATAAATTAATCATTTTCTCTGAAAAATAAATAACATTGTATGGTTATACCAAACTATAAATATAATCAATTAATCCATTTAGTACGCTTGAATGTGACCTTGATTTGTAAAAATACAGTTTGTTTTCATCTTGGAAATTAGCTAAGTTTATGAAATCCAATTTTGAATCACCATTAAAATTATCCATGATAGAGTCTGTAATACAGATATATCTACCTGAATAGATAAAATCCAAACAGCAAGCCAAGTTATCTACCTGTCTAACACTGACTTTATCATGTTGTTTTTTAACCAATTCCTCTAAATCCTTAACAAATTTACTTCTATATAATGTAGGATTACACAGCCACGTATTATTATGAAGGATATTTATTATATCTGGACTTTCATTAATTATATCTTTTCTGCCATAAATACCAAAGCCACTATCTGGGACTTCATTCAATAGTATAAATCTGTCACTGGGGATTTTTTCTGATGAGAGTATCAGCGAGTTTCCATCATAATCTCCAATCTCATCAATATTTTCATAATAAAATTTTATTATATTAGCTTGGATGTTATTTTTCTCAGCGACTTTATACAACTTCGTCAGCTTTTCACTTTTCCCCCAGTCGTAATAAATATTGATAACATTAGAAACATGACCAGTAAGATGTTTTTTGGTTATTTCTTTTTCTTGCTGATATAAATCTTTTAGATCATTATATAAAACCTCGCCATCCCGAGTTAAACTCATACCAAACTTTTCTCGTTTAAATAATTTTTTGCCTATTATGCTTTCAAAGTCTTTTATAGACTTTGCTACAGGGGGTGTAGTTCTATTCATTACTCTTGCAGCCTTACTCAGCGAACCATTTTCAACTACAGCCATAAAGGCTTCAAACTTACGAGATAGAAACATAATTCACCAATCCTTTGCTTTGCGTAAAAATTAATCAGAAAAAACAACAAGCATGCCTACGTGTATAATGCTAACTGTAGATATTCTTTGATATATAATAAAAAAAACACCCGTTGGATTTAGAATAATTTATAGATATATTATCAAAAATTATTGTCGCGTAGACACTAACGACGTGAAGTTACATTTTTTGCAATCAAAGTTTTGGCGATTTTGTGTATTATCACCCTAACATTACAAACATTTTTAACAGACAATCCGATGTAGATCTATGATATCAAATAACTATTTTTTATTCTCCTTGTTACAAAATCAGTTAATGCCATCAAATATGAAAAAATAAACGTCACTGCTAATATTTATAATTGACAAAATAGTTAATATTTGCAGGAACTTTTTTTGCAGCTGAATCCATTTTTCCACACAAGGCGAAGAGTGAGATAAACCAATAGATTCTCATGATGATAATCACCGCGAGAATATGACAATAAATTTATGATGATTTGAAAAATACGAAAATAACTCTATAGTGATTAATGCTATAAATAATACCAGTGAAAAGTAAACCTATATTTAACCCCAGTGAAACTTAATGGTGAATAATATAGTTATTTTTTTCACCTTATATAGGATCAGTAATCTATTTTTTTAAATATTTTTTCTTTCAGTGATTTTTCATTGTTTAATTTTTATAATAGCCTAGAGGCATTCTCTTATTATGGATTACATTTTCATTCGGTATCTGCTAATATTCGGAATCATTTCTAGCGAACATACGGTGCTGACCATGAAGTTTGTCTCTTTTAATATCAATGGCCTACGTGCTCGACCACATCAACTGGCTGCAATAATCGAACAACATCAACCCGATGTTATTGGGCTTCAAGAAACAAAAGTACATGATGATATGTTTCCGCTTGAAGAGGTCAGTCAACATGGTTATCACGTCTATTATCATGGACAAAAAGGCCATTACGGCGTTGCATTGTTAACCAAGAATGAACCCTTGGCCGTACGACGCGGTTTTCCTACCGATGAAGAAGATGCGCAGCGCCGTATTATTATGGCTGACATTGCGACACCGCAAGGTCCTTTAACCGTGATTAATGGCTATTTCCCTCAAGGAGAAAGCCGTGACCACCCCACAAAGTTTCCTGCTAAAGAGCGTTTTTATGCTGACTTACAGCAGTATTTGGAGCAGCAACTGTCATCTGATGCCCAAGTACTGATTATGGGAGATATCAATATCAGTCCAACAGATTTGGATATTGGTATTGGCGAAGAGAGTCGCAAACGCTGGTTGCGTACGGGCAAGTGTTCATTCCTGCCTGAAGAACGTGCATGGCTGGAGCGTTTACAAAATTGGGGGCTAGTGGATACATTCCGTGCAGCAAATCCTGATTGTAATGACCAATTTTCATGGTTTGATTATCGTTCGCGTGGTTTTGACGAAAATAGAGGCTTACGCATAGATTTATTATTGGCGAGCCACCCTCTGGCAGCTCGCTGCATTGCCACAGGTATTGATTACGATATTAGAAGCATGGAAAAACCCTCAGACCACGCTCCAGTATGGTCTGAATTCGCACTCTAATAACGCCAGATTTTGCTATGCCCTATTTGCTTATAGGGCACATCTAAACGAAATAAATAAACCACTGTAGTCAGGCAAATAAAAATGATTGATGTCGTCGCGGGGATTATTGAACGGAACGGTAAAATTTTATTGGCGCAACGAGATTTACATCGCGACCAGGCGGGTTTATGGGAATTCCCTGGCGGGAAAGTCGAGGCTGGAGAAAGCCAACCGCAAGCATTGATACGCGAACTTGCCGAAGAGTTAAATATTGACGCGGTGATAACCCAATATATTGCGACTAATCAGTGGGATTCACCGAAAGGCATCATTCGACTGCATGCCTGGCACATTGAAAGCTTCTATGGTGAGCCTGTTTTACATTGCCACTCTGCCCTCGTCTGGCTAATGCCAGAGGATGTTCATAACTACCCTCTGGCACCCGCCGACATTCCATTATTAGAAGCTTTTATCCGCCAAAAAAAGTAATTAGCTATCGGGTTAATCTTTTCCAGATCAATGGGTTAGTTCCGATCACATTAGGGTCCCGCACACATTGTAAAACTTCACCCTCAACCCGCAATACTGCACCTTCCGAATAGTTTTGATTTTGATAAATACAGCAACGGGTACACGGATTACTGTTGCGATTTGATGAGTTATTCCAAACTTCGGGAGGTAAAGGAACGACGACATCAACATTATTCCGGTTTGCCAAAACCTGGCCAGAAATAAGTGTGGCAAACCCCATGCACCCTAGCATTACCCATATTTTCATGACTTAGTCTCCTTGGTTTTGGTCGGCGTTTTCTTGCGTTTCTTTATCGCCCCTGTAGGAGCGGCTGGCAACCCACGAAAAACCTGAGGCGACCGATTTTGTTTTGCCTGACTGATTAAATCCTGCAATGTGGCCACCAGCGGTTGCATAAAATCCTGATAGCGACAGTTTTTTTCACTGATTTGCGTCAGTGTTGATTCCCAATGAGCCGTCATATCGGGCCGAGCAGCGATATCGGGTAATGCATGAATTAATGCTCGTCCTGCCGGGCTGGCATGAATATAACGGCCTTTCTTAAACAAAAAAGTTCGTTTGAACAGTAGTTCAATAATCCCTGCTCGTGTGGCTTCCGTTCCTAAACCATCGGTAGCGCGTAATACTTTTTTCAGTTCTTTATCCTGCACAAAACGGGCAATGCCGGTCATGGCTGATAATAAACTGGCATCAGTAAATGGCCGCGGCGGCTGGGTCTGGCGTTCAACAACTTCGCCACGTTCACACAGTAACTCAGCGCCTTTCTCAACCACCGGCAATGGCGCGCCTTCATTCTCTTCATCCCGCTCTTTACTGCCAAGCAAGGTACGCCAACCTGCCTCCGCCAGAAAACGAGCTTTGGCGATAAACTTACCGCCTGCAATATCCAGTTCAATAACACATTTTCGAAATTGCGCATCAGGACAAAACTGCATCAAATATTGCTGCGCGACTAATCGGTAAACTTTGCTCTCATCGGCCGTCAAATTCACTTTGCTGGCGCGCGCTGTTGGAATAATCGCGTGGTGAGCATCGACTTTTTTGTCATCCCAACAGCGGTTACGCCGGTCACTGTCCATCACTTCCAGCGGCAAAAGGTCTGCCTGATGAATACTGATAGCATTGAGCACTGAATGACGTCCGGCAAAATGTTCTTCTGGTAGGTATCGGCAATCCGAGCGCGGGTAGGTAATCAATTTGTGCGTTTCATATAATCGCTGGCAAATATCCAGCACTTGTTGCGCGCTCAATCCGAATCGTTTTGCCGCCTCAATTTGCAAAGTAGAAAGAGAGAATGGCAACGGGGCGGTTTCTGATTCCCGTTTATCATTATAGGACGTTACAACCGCTGGCTGACCTGTTATGCGGTTAACGACGTGTTCTGCCAGTGGGCGATGTAACAAGCGCCCTTCTTCATCCTGATAGGATTCACAAGAATCACTCGGTTGCCATAACGCCACAAAACGTTCATCAGCCGGCGTGACGATATGGGCTTTTACCTCAAAAAAATCTTTGGCGACAAAATCTTCAATTTCTTCATCGCGGCGTACCACTAGCCCTAATACCGGCGTCTGAACACGGCCAACCGACAGCACGCCATCATAGCCTGCATTGCGCCCAAGAATAGTATAGGCGCGAGTCATATTGATGCCATATAGCCAGTCGGCTCTGGCTCGGGCCAATGCTGAAACACAAAGCGGGATAAACTCACGGTTGTAACGCAAACGTTCTACCGCGCGCACCACAGCCTGCGGGTTTAAGTCATTAATCAAACACCGGCGTACGTTTTTCCGCTTTTCTGCCGCTAAATCGAGGTAATCCAAGACTTCATCAACTAAAAGTTGACCTTCGCGATCAGGGTCACCCGCATGAACGACTTCATCGGCTTGTTGCAACAATTGTTTGATAACATTCAATTGTTTACTCACCGAGGGGCGCGGCTGCAATCGCCATTTTTCAGGAATAATCGGTAAATCCGCTAATGACCAACGCGCATAGCGGCTGTCGTAAGCATCGGGTTGAGCTTGTTCCAATAAATGACCAACACACCAGGTCACCATTTGATCATTACCACAGGCAATGAATCCATCACCCCGACGATGCGGTTTTGGCAAAATATCCGCTATCGCCCGTGCCAGACTGGGCTTTTCGGCAATAAAAAGTCGCATCATTTACCGCGCGAATGCATCAAAAAAAAGGGCAGCAAAGGAAAAATCATTCTGTTATCTCAATCAGTGCTCGACGACTATCCACCGTAGCTAACTCGCCAATAGCACTGAGCACCAAGTCATGTTGAGCTGCAATTTCATGTACTTGCGCCTCAGCTTCTGGTAAGACCGCTAACAGCAAGCCGCCGGATGTCTGCGGGTCACAGAGTAAACTCTTCTGTAAATCGGACATTTTGCCAATCAGATGACCATAACTGTCAAAGTTGCGGCCAGTTCCCCCCGGAACACACCCCGCCGCAATATATTCTTCAACCGCCGGTAAACGCGGGATAGCCGAAAAATGCAATGTCGCCTGGACACCTGACCCCTGACAAATCTCACTTAAATGGCCCAGCAAGCCGAACCCGGTCACATCTGTCATGGCAGTGACCCCGGGAATATGCGCAAAGTCAGCGCCAGACTTGTTCAACTGGCACATGGTTTTGGTTGCAACCCCTTGATGCTCCGGCCGTAATTGACTTTTTTTCTCGGCCGTGGTTAGGATGCCAATCCCCAATGGTTTGGTGAGAAACAGTTTACATCCTGCTTTTGCGGCACTGTTTTTCTTCACGTGGTCAGTGCCGACAATACCGGTGACAGCCAAACCGAAAATAGGCTCCGGTGCATCAATAGAGTGCCCACCCGCGAGCGAAATCCCTGCCTGTTGGCAAACATATCGCCCACCTTCAATGACTTGCTGAGCAACTTCGGGGGCCAGTTTATCAATTGGCCACCCCAAAATTGCAATAGCCATAATCGGTTTGCCGCCCATGGCATAAATATCACTGATGGCATTAGTCGCGGCAATGCGCCCGAAATCAAAGGGATCGTCGACGATCGGCATAAAAAAGTCGGTGGTGCTGATAATACCGACCCCATTACCAATATCATAAACAGCAGCATCATCACGGGTCTCATTGCCCACCAGCAGGCGAGGATCGAGGAATTTTTCCTGCTCCGAATGTAAAATTTTATCCAAAACTTTGGGCGAAATTTTGCAACCGCAACCCGCTCCATGGCTGTATTGAGTAAGACGTATCGCTGGCGATGTCATGGCACTCTCCCATCTGATGATTCAGTAATAACCAGTTTAAAGATATATATACCCTAAATAATTCGAGTTACAGGAAGGCGGCAAGCGAGAGAACCCGATGAGCTTACATGAGTAAGTGATTCGGGTAATTGAACGTAGCCAACACACATGGAACTTGAAGTATGACGGGTATATGCATCCATGGTGTCTATGGTAGCGCCTATAGCTTAGCTTAGTAAGTAGAGAGCCGCGGTCGGGCAGATAGGTTGGTCACAAAGCGGGCGAAAACGCAGCTTATTGCCGATAAAAGCGACAGGCTGCGCAGTTTCGCATAGTAAATTTCAGAAATAGCGGACAAAAGTCGAGTAATCTGGCGGCGTTACTTTGGTCGCTGATTTCAATTGCGGTGTCCCCAAATACAGGAAACCGACGATTTCATCTTGTTCACGGCAAGCAAACCCCTGACGAACAACAGGATGGTGCGTCCAGGAGCCGGTGCGCCAAATACCATTGAACCCTTGAGCCAGAGCCGCCATCTGCATCGCTTGCACCGCGCAACCGGCAGAAACGATTTGTTCCCAATTAGGGACTTTCGGGTTTTCTGTGACATGGGCAATAATAGTAATGATTAATGGCGCGCGGAAAGGAGCCAGTCTTGCTTTCTCCAACACCGCATCATCAGAGCCATCGTGCTTGACCGCATCCTGTAGCAATTGGCTAAAGCGTTCCAGCCCTTTATCTTGGATTAAAACAAAGCGCCATGGCTGGAGTGTGCCATGATCGGGCGCCCGCATTCCTGCATGAATAATGTGATCCAATACCTCGCCTGCTGGGGCTGGAGCGGCTAAGCGCGACGCCGAGCGGCGATTAAGTAACAGTTCCAATGCATCCATCATTTTCTCCTGATAACGATTTTCATTTTCAGCAAGGTAGCATAAGTTGTCGTTTTGTTACCAGTGCTGACCTATTAGCTAAGCTTCTCGATGATTTAAAGCTGACTTTTGTTCGTCAGGTCATTAGGATAACTGTACTTGCCCGGTTTTGTTGGAGATAACATGCGCACTTTGTGGCGAATTATTGCTGGTTTTTTCAAGTGGACCTGGCGTCTGCTGAATTTTGCCAGAGAGTTTATTCTTAATCTTTTCCTGATACTGCTGATTTTGGTCGGTGTCGGTGTTTACCTTCAGTTCCAAAGTAAGCCGACAGAGCCAGTTAAAGGCGCGCTGTTAGTGAATTTAACGGGTGTCGTGGTCGATCAGCCCGCGGTTAATAATAAACTGCGTCAATTAGGGCGTGAGTTCTTAGGCGCATCGAGCAATCGTCTACAGGAAAACTCCCTGTTTGATATTGTCGAAACCATCCGTCTGGCAAAAAATGATAATAATATTACTGGCTTGGTGTTATCACTGAGTGACTTTACCGGTGCTGATCAGCCCTCTCTACAATATATTGGGAAAGCACTGCGGGAGTTCCGTGATTCGGGCAAACCCATTTATGCTATTGGCGATAGTTATAATCAAACTCAATACTATTTAGCCAGCTTTGCCAATAAGATCTATCTGTCCCCACAAGGGGCGATCGATCTGCATGGGTTTGCCAGCAATAATCTGTATTACAAATCGTTACTGGAAAAACTCAAAGTCACCACCAATATCTTCCGTGTCGGCACCTATAAATCGGCGGTAGAGCCGATGATTCGTGATGATATGTCGCCGGCTGCACGGGAAGCAGACAGCCGTTGGATTGGCGGTCTATGGCAAAATTATCTGACGGCGGTTTCCGCTAACCGGCAATTAACCCCAGAACAATTATTCCCAGGGGCTGCGGGGGTTATCAGTGGTTTACAGGCCGCTGGCGGTTCTCCGGCGCAATATGCACTGGCGAGCAAACTGGTTGATCAATTAGCCACACGTCCGGACGTGGAAAATGAGTTGGTTAAAGCCTTTGGCTGGGATAAGAAAAGTAACGATTTCAACTATGTCAGCATTTATGACTACCAACCGACACCAACCCCACAACAAGGCGAGCAGATAGCGGTTCTCTTTGCTAATGGCGCGATTATGGATGGCCCACAGACCCCTGGGAATGTTGGCGGTGATGCTCTGGCGGCGCAAATTCGTCAGGCGCGTTTGGATCCAAAAATTAAAGCTGTTATCTTGCGGGTAAACAGCCCAGGCGGTAGCGTGAGCGCCTCTGAACTGATTCGCTCTGAATTAGCGGCGTTACGTGCAGCCAATAAACCATTAGTGGTATCAATGGGCGGTATGGCCGCCTCAGGTGGGTATTGGATCTCAACCCCAGCTAACTATATCATCGCTAACCCAAGCACCTTGACCGGCTCGATTGGTATTTTCGGGGTGATTAATACTTTCCAAAACACACTGGAAAGCATTGGCGTGCATACCGACGGTGTCGCGACTTCACCACTGGCGAATATTTCTGTGACCAAAGACTTGCCGCCTGAGTTCTCTCAGATGATGCAAATCAATATCGAAAATGGTTATAAAACCTTTATTGATTTGGTTGCGACTGCCCGCCACAAAACGCCAGAGCAAGTTGACCAAATCGCGCAGGGCCATGTGTGGATTGGGCTGGATGCCAAAAATAATGGTCTGGTAGATCAACTGGGTGACTTTGATGACGCCGTTAAGAAAGTGGCTGAGCTGGCACAACTGAAAACCTGGCAACTGAACTGGTTTGTTGATGAACCAAGCCTCAGTGATTTGATTTTCGGTCAAATAAGCGCATCAGTACAGGCGATGTTGCCTGCTGCAATTCAAGCCTGGTTGCCTGCGCCTATTTCCGCAATGGCGCAAGCGGTGAAAGATCAACCCAATTTATTAAATACACTCAATGACCCGCAGAATCGCTATGTTTTATGTCTAACATGCGGTGATGTGCGCTAGTCAATTGAGTAAATAGTAGATAAATACTCTGCCCGGCACCCGCCGGGCTTTTTTTCCTCGCCAGTCGCCCTATAATTCATCTATCTCATTTTGTACTATTTTTTAGGCATATGACCCATGCAAAAGAAATCTATTTATGTCGCCTATACTGGCGGGACTATTGGCATGCAGCGCTCAGATAACGGATACATTCCTGTTTCCGGCCATCTACAGCGCCAGCTTGCGCTAATGCCGGAATTCCATCGCCCCGAGATGCCGGATTTTACTATCCATGAATATGCCCCATTGATTGATTCTTCGGATATGACACCGGAGGACTGGCAGCATATTGCCAATGATATTCAGCAAAATTACGATTTATATGATGGCTTTGTTATTTTGCACGGCACTGACACCATGGCATTTACTGCCTCCGCCCTCTCTTTTATGCTGGAGAATTTAGCTAAACCGGTGATTGTTACCGGTTCGCAAATTCCTTTGGCCGAGTTGCGTTCTGACGGGCAAACCAACTTACTCAACGCGCTCTATCTGGCTGCCAATCACCCGGTGAATGAAGTTAGTTTGTTCTTTAATAACAAACTTTTTCGCGGTAACCGCACCACCAAAGCACATGCTGATGGATTTGATGCTTTTGCTTCTCCTAATTTGTCGGTGTTGCTTGAGGCCGGGATTCATATTCGCCGGATGGCCGCAGTCGAATCCCCGGCGGTTAACGGCCCATTGATTGTTCACAAGATCACACCTCAACCCATTGGGGTCGTCACTATTTATCCTGGAATCTCTGGGGCGGTGGTGCGCAATTTCCTGTTGCAACCGGTAAAAGCGCTTATATTGCGCTCCTATGGTGTGGGAAATGCACCACAAAAAGCCGAGTTATTAGATGAGTTAAAAAATGCCAGCGACCGCGGTATTGTAGTGATGAATCTGACACAGTGTATTTCTGGCAGAGTCAATATGGACGGATATGCCACCGGGAATGCGTTAGCGCACGCCGGTGTTATCAGTGGCTTTGATATGACGGTGGAAGCGGCACTGACTAAATTGCATTATTTATTAAGCCAATCTCTCTCCCCCGAAGAGATTCGCCAGTTGATGCAACAAAACCTGCGCGGCGAACTGACCGAGACTAACTGATTTGGTGGAATGTGAATGAATACCGCACTGCTCTTAATTGATTTACAAAATGATTTTTGTCCCGGTGGTGCGTTGGCGGTTGCCGAGGGTGATGCAGTGATTGCCATTGCTAATGAGGCTATTGACACCTGTCTGAGACACAAAATACCGGTCATCGCCAGTCAGGATTGGCACCCTGCCGGGCACCGGAGTTTTGCCGTTAATTCACAGGCTGAGCCTTGGACTGTCGGTGATTTGGCGGGATTACCCCAAGTGTGGTGGCCAGTGCATTGTGTCCAAAATACGTCTGGCGCGGCTTTGCATCCGCAGTTAAATCAAGAGGCGATTATCGACATTTTCCGTAAAGGCCAAGATCCTGATATCGACAGCTACAGCGCCTTTTTCGACAATGGTCGACGAGCGAAAACGCCACTGGACGATTGGTTACGACAGCAGGGAATTGACCATTTGTTCATTATGGGGTTGGCAACAGATTACTGTGTGAAATACACCGTGTTAGATGCATTGACATTAGGTTATAAAACATCCGTCATCAGTGAGGGTTGCCGTGGGGTCAATCTGCAACCACAAGACAGCCAGCAGGCCCTTGATGCAATGAATGCAGCAGGAGCAAACATACAGTCGTTGGAACAGTTTATGGCTGAAATAAAAGCACTGGCGGGTTGACGGGTATAAACATCAACGGAGCCGAATGTGGCTCCGTTTGAACCTGCAACTTAAATTGTGCATTCAACCTGACTTACCTTAGTGATCACTCGGGCTTCAACTTGACCAGTGTCGGCTGGCTGAATTGCTGCTTCAGCTCTTGTTTGGTTTTCATCACTATCTGGCCATCGGTACCGATGCTCATATGCTGTGCATCCTTATTATGACGCGCTTGCCACAGCATGACCATTTGCAGGCTGTTCTCTTTCTGTTCCGGCGTCAGTGCCACACCATCGGGCCATTTACCTAACTCAACGGCTTGCATCAAACGCTGGTAAATTTCGGGCGTCATCACTGAAATCAGGTCTTCAAGCTCCATCAGAGCATCCTCAGTAAACGAATAATAAGCTGAATCGATTTTTCACATCTAAAATGGGGGGACAAAAATGCACATTTAACCTGCAGTTTGTTCACCATTTTGATCATCAACAAAATTCAGTGATGCCGAGTTCACGCAATAGCGCTCGCCGGTCGGTTGTGGGCCATCAGGGAAGACATGCCCCAAGTGCGCATCACAATGACCACAACGGATCTCAACACGGTGCATATTATGAGAATAATCATCAATATAGCGGATAGATTCTGCATCAAGCGGCTGATAAAAACTCGGCCAACCACAGCCGGAATCAAACTTTGATTCTGAGATAAAAAGCGGCTGATGACAGCACAGACATTGGTAGATGCCCTCGCGCTTATTATGCAGTAACTTTCCGCTAAAAGGTGCTTCCGTCCCCCGCTGTTGGGTGACATGCCGCTGAATATCGGTCAGTTTCTCAATATTTTCTGTAGGGTTCAGTTCTTTAGCCATTTGTGCGGTTCTCTGGCAGGGAATAAAGTCAACGAAAACAACGTCTAATAATAACAAAAAATTAACAACAAAGCAGTTAAAATTGTCCTAAACTGTATGCCATCAAAGTGGCAACAGTATAAATGTGATAAAAATCGCAAATATTACTGATTCTCACTTTAAACTGAATAATTCGCCCCAATATAAAAATGAGGCTAATCGTATCTGGAAACGCGTAATTAATGTTCGATCTAACGTCCTTGGTTTGATTTGTAGCAATAATTGACACGATTCCGCTTGACGCTCGGTAAGGTTTTTGTAATTTTACAACCAACCTTTTATTCACTAACAAATAGCTGGTGGAATATATGACTATCAAAGTAGGTATCAACGGTTTTGGCCGTATCGGTCGCATTGTTTTCCGTGCTGCTCAGGAACGTTCTGACATCGAGATCGTTGCAATCAACGACCTGTTGGACGCTGAATACATGGCGTACATGCTGAAATACGACTCTACCCACGGTCGTTTCGACGGTACTGTAGAAGTAAAAGACGGCCATCTGGTTGTTAACGGTAAAACCATCCGTGTTACCGCAGAGAGAGATCCGGCTAACCTGAAGTGGAACGAAGTCAACGTTGACGTTGTTGCTGAAGCAACTGGCTTGTTCCTGACCGACGAAACTGCACGTAAGCACATCGCTGCTGGCGCGAAGAAAGTTGTTCTGACTGGCCCGTCTAAAGATGACACCCCAATGTTCGTTATGGGCGTAAACCACAAAGAATACGCAGGTCAGGAAATCGTTTCTAACGCTTCTTGTACCACTAACTGCCTGGCTCCACTGGCTAAAGTGATCAACGACAAGTTCGGCATCGTTGAAGCGCTGATGACCACTGTGCATGCAACTACCGCAACTCAGAAAACTGTTGATGGCCCGTCTCACAAAGACTGGCGCGGCGGCCGCGGCGCATCCCAGAACATCATCCCTTCTTCTACCGGTGCAGCTAAAGCAGTGGGTAAAGTTATCCCAGCACTGAACGGCAAACTGACGGGTATGGCGTTCCGCGTTCCTACTCCTAACGTTTCTGTTGTTGACCTGACTGCACGTCTGGAAAAACCAGCTTCTTACAAAGAAATCTGTGCTGCAATCAAAGCAGCTTCAGAAGGCGAGCTGAAAGGCGTTCTGGGTTACACCGAAGACGACGTTGTTTCTACCGATTTCAACGGCGAAAAACTGACTTCAGTATTCGATGCTAAAGCCGGTATCGCGTTGAATGACAACTTTGTGAAACTGGTTTCTTGGTACGATAACGAAACTGGCTACTCAAACAAAGTTCTGGATTTGATCTCTCATATCTCCAAATAATGGATTGATATTTAGAGTATAAATTTCCACCAAAAGCCACTTTCATTCGAGTGGCTTTTTTATTACCTGTCATTGATGAACCCACCGCCCTGCCCATTTCAGCCCTATAAAAAGTTGCGCAATATCAATGATACGCTACTACTTTATCGTTGATTTGCTGCAAGATTTAAAGCCTGTGATATTATCGAAAGTCTGAAGTTCAATGGATCTCCAGCCCCTTTTCTCATAAGGCCAAACGAATGAACGAGAAAATCTTCACCCTACCTGTTGTTGAACAAATTTCACCTTACATCAGTCAGCGTCAGTTGGATGACCTGCCAATTGTGGTCGTTTCCCATCCAAAAGTACGTGCCGCAGTTAGCTTGCAAGGTGCTCATTTATTGGCTTACCAACCAAGCGGTGAACAACCGGTTATCTGGTTGAGCAATAACACGCCATTTAAAAACGGTGTCGCTATTCGTGGTGGTGTACCCATTTGTTGGCCTTGGTTTGGCCCATCAGCGCAACCTCCTCATGGTTTTGCTCGTTTACTGCCATGGACGCTTAGCGCCCATGATGAGAATGAAAATGGGGTTATCCTGACCTTCACACTGGAAGACAGTGATGCATCCCGTCAATTCTGGCCACATCCATTCACTTTGATTGCCCGCTTCAAGCTAGGTGAAGAATGTGAAATGGAATTAGAATCACACGGCGATTACGAAACGGTTGCTGCGTTACATACTTATTTCCAGATTGGCGATATCAACCAGATTAAGATCAGTGGCTTAGGCGAAAAGTATCTTGATAAAGTGCTGAAAGTGGCTGATGCCACTCAACAAGGCGATTTGGTGTTTGATGGTCAGACTGACCGAATTTATACCCAGCCAGAAACTTACAGTTTGATAAAAGATGCCGCGCTGAAACGGACCATTGAAGTACATCATCATCATCAAAGTGATGTGGTTGCATGGAACCCAGGAGCAGAGCTGTCCAGCAGCATGGTTGATATGCCAAATGATGGTTATAAAACAATGGTTTGTGTCGAGACTGCGCGTGTCAACAAACCTTTGGTTGCGACGTCAGATTCCCCTGCTCGCCTCGCCATGACCATCCGTAGCCGTAAGAATTCTCAATAACGACCTATATTACAGATACAAAAATGGGGCTTTATGCCCCATTTTTTATGGTTCAGATATCGTGCGCGATAAATTAGCGGAAGGTGTAAGTCACCCCAGTCCACAGCACACCCGTCCAAGATGCATCTACCATAGGGCTATTCTTCACTTCATTTGCCAAATGGATATAACGGCCAGTAAAGAAAGCATTCCAATTGGGATTGATATTGTAATTAGCCGACAGTTCCAGATAAGGTGACCAGCTATCATTCGGGCTGTACTGCGCCAAACCACTGCGGGCTGATTCCCCACGCTTCACGCCATAGTAATACTTGTTCTGATCTTCACTGTTCCAGCTAACACCAACGCCCGGCGTTAGAGTCCAGCTATCAACACTGAAGCGATAGAGATAGGCCAGATCACCGACAAAGCCGCCACTGTTATCCAGCACGTCACCGGAGAACATTGCACGGATAGTCCCCCAATCTTCAATGTGAGAATATGACATCCCTGCCATCATGGTGCTGCGGCGTTTATCCAGCGCCTTCATCTGCTGATCGTCACTATCACCTGGCGTAAAGTGCAGCGGCAGGTAATAAGCATCAATCGACAAACGATTATTATCATCTTTCCATAAATAATAACCTGCAGCCAATGTACGGAAATAGAAATTATCACTTTCATAAGAAACGATAGGCACGGGGTAAACACGGTCATTTTTGCCACGATAAGGGTCAGGACTGACTAATGCTGATGCCCCCACAGACCATGTTCCAGCCATCGCAGTTGGCATACAAACTGCGGTAGCAATAGCCAATGCCGCCAATGTTTTGACTTCCTTCATTTTTATGTAATGTTTTTTCACGGATAAAATCCCTTTGGTAACAAAATCATGAGTTAACTAAGTGTAAATCAATTGCTTGTCCGTGGCGAAATCTTTACACATTCCCGCACGATATCAACATTCGCTGTGCAATTTATCGCCTATATACAGCAAATTAACAACCTAAAATTTATGTAGATTTGATTACAATAAAATAACAAGATATTCAAACAGATAATCTTCATTAATCATATATAAAACACTGGGAATGAAATAAAAAATAGATTTAATTACCGAATGATGGTTATTTATTGTACTGACAGTGGCGAGTCTGCGCCTAATGTCTACTTGACCTTTGTGAGAGACGCGACCATAACAATAAGGTAGTAGTTTCAAAATTTTAACCCAATAAAGCACTACTATTATTTTATGTTCCCAACCATTCAAACAGGACGGGCATCGCTATGAACATATTTGATCACTATCTCCAGCGCTATGAGGCTGCCAAGGACGAAGAGTTCACACTGCAGGAGTTCCTCACTATTTGTCAGCAAGATCGCAGTGCATATGCTAATGCGGCTGAACGTCTGCTGATGGCTATTGGTGAGCCTGTCATGGTCGATACCGCACTTGAGTCCCGGATGTCGCGGCTATTCTCTAATCGAGTTATCGCCCGTTACCCTGCATTTGAAGAGTTCTATGGTATGGAGGAGGCCATAGAGCAAATCGTTTCTTACCTCAAACATGCCGCTCAAGGGTTAGAAGAAAAGAAACAGATCCTTTATTTGCTCGGCCCGGTAGGTGGTGGTAAATCATCACTGGCTGAACGTTTGAAAGCCCTGATGCAACGCGTCCCTATCTATATATTAAGTGCTAATGGTGAACGCAGCCCGGTCAATGACCACCCATTGTGCTTATTCAACCCGCAGGAAGATGCGGCGATTCTGGCCAAAGAATACAGTATTCCCAGCCGTTATCTTGGCACTATTATGTCGCCGTGGGCGGCCAAACGTCTGCACGAATTTGGCGGCGATATCACCAAATTTAAAGTCATCAAAGTCTGGCCTTCTATTCTTGAGCAGGTTGCGATTGCGAAAACAGAGCCAGGTGATGAAAACAATCAGGATATCTCTGCTTTGGTCGGTAAGGTTGATATCCGTAAATTGGAAAATCATGCCCAGAACGACCCCGATGCTTATGGCTATTCCGGGGCATTGTGCCGGGCGAACCAAGGGATTATGGAGTTCGTCGAGATGTTCAAAGCGCCCATTAAGGTGCTACACCCCTTGCTGACCGCAACTCAGGAAGGGAACTATAACGGAACTGAGGGGATATCCGCCCTACCATTCAGCGGTATTATTCTTGCGCACTCTAACGAATCAGAATGGGTGACATTCCGTAATAACAAAAACAATGAAGCCTTCCTTGACCGTGTGTATATCGTCAAAGTGCCTTATTGCCTGCGGGTTTCAGAAGAGATCAAAATTTACGACAAGTTATTGACTCACAGTGAACTGACTCATGCACCTTGCGCCCCCGGCACCTTGGAAACACTGGCGCGCTTCTCCATTCTTTCAAGAATGAAAGAGCCGGAAAACTCCAGCATTTACTCCAAAATGCGGGTGTATGACGGTGAAAGTCTGAAAGATACTGATCCTAAAGCCAAGTCTTATCAAGAGTATCGCGACTATGCTGGGGTTGATGAGGGTATGAACGGCCTTTCGACCCGTTTTGCCTTTAAAATCCTCTCAAGGGTGTTTAACTTTGACCATGCCGAAGTGGCTGCCAACCCGGTGCACCTGTTCTATGTATTAGAACAGCAAATTGAACGCGAGCAATTCCAACAGGATATCGCGGAGAAATACCTCGAGCACCTGAAAGGGTATTTGATCCCGAAATACGCTGAGTTTATCGGCAAAGAGATCCAAACCGCCTATCTGGAATCTTACTCTGAGTACGGTCAGAATATTTTCGACCGCTATGTTATTTACGCCGATTTCTGGATTCAGGATCAGGAATACCGTGATCCGGATACTGGGCAACTGTTTGACCGTGAATCACTGAATGCTGAACTGGAGAAAATTGAAAAGCCAGCGGGTATCAGCAACCCGAAAGATTTCCGTAATGAAATCGTCAATTTTGTGTTGCGCGCCAGAGCCAATAACAATGGCCGGAATCCAAACTGGACCAGCTATGAGAAGTTGCGCACCGTGATTGAGAAGAAAATGTTCTCCAACACTGAGGAGTTATTGCCGGTTATCTCCTTTAACGCCAAAACCTCAACGGATGAGCAGAAAAAGCATGATGACTTTGTCGATCGAATGATGGAGAAAGGTTATACCCGCAAGCAGGTTCGTTTACTGTGTGAATGGTATCTGCGGGTAAGAAAATCATCATAACCTGTTATTAGTCCGCCATGATATCGCGGGGATTGATTCCACATTGTTGCTGTGTTGCTCGTCAGCACAGCAACAGTGCGGAAGATGCAGGGAATAGAGGCAGGGGGAGTTATGGGCTACTTTATTGACAGGCGACTTAACGGCAAAAATAAAAGCATGGTCAATCGCCAGCGCTTTTTGCGCCGCTATAAGTCGCAAATTAAACAATCAATTTCCGATGCTATCAATAAAAGGTCAGTAACTGATACTGAGAGTGGCGAATCAGTCTCAATACCTATTGATGACATCAATGAGCCGATGTTCCATCAAGGCCGTGGCGGATTACGCCATCGAGTTCACCCCGGCAATGACCATTTTGTCACCAATGACCGCATAGAACGCCCGCAAGGTGGTGGCGGCGGTAGCGGCAGTGGTCAGGGGAATGCCGGTCAGGACGGTGAAGGCGAAGATGAGTTTGTCTTTCAGATATCCAAAGACGAATATCTCGATTTGTTGTTCGAAGATCTGGCGCTGCCTAACCTGAAGAAAAATCAGTATAAACAGCTGACCGAATTTAAAACTCACCGTGCAGGTTATACCTCCAATGGGGTGCCGGCCAATATCAGTGTGGTGCGCTCACTGCAAAACTCACTGGCCCGCCGTACTGCCATGACCGCCAGTAAACGTCGAGAATTGCGCGAATTGGAAGAGACACTGAAAGCGCTGGAAAACTCGGAACCGGCGCAATTGCTGGAAGAAGAACGCATACGCAAAGCCATTGCCGAATTAAAACAAAAAATCGCCCGGGTACCTTTTATTGATACCTTCGATTTGCGTTATAAAAACTATGAACGCCGTCCAGAACCTTCAAGTCAGGCAGTGATGTTTTGCTTGATGGACGTGTCTGGCTCCATGGATCAAGCCACCAAGGACATGGCAAAGCGGTTTTATATTCTGCTGTATCTGTTCCTGAGCCGCACTTATAAAAACGTCGATGTCGTGTATATTCGCCATCACACCCAAGCGAAAGAAGTTGATGAACAAGAGTTTTTCTATTCGCAAGAAACCGGTGGGACGATTGTCTCCAGTGCGCTGAAAATAATGGACGAAGTGGTGCAAGAGCGCTATGACCCCGCACAATGGAATATCTACGCGGCTCAAGCCTCAGATGGGGATAACTGGGCCGATGATTCGCCGCTGTGCCATGAATTACTGGCGAAAAAAATCCTGCCTGTGGTGCGTTACTATAGCTACATTGAAATCACCCGCCGTGCCCATCAAACACTGTGGCGGGAATATGAAGACTTGCAGGAAAAATACGATAACTTTGCCATGCAGCATATTCGGGATCCTGAAGATATTTATCCGGTATTCCGTGAATTGTTTCATCGGCAAACCGTCGATAATTAACATTTATACATAATTAACAACCAAACTAGCCGGCAATCTTTTTCTACCACAGAAATGGCTTTCCGGCTTTTTAATGCGCTAAAATTTCTACTCCCCTTCATTCTCAGAGCGACCTCCATGAAATGGCATGATGGACTGCGACAACCGGGTGTATTAGCGGCATTAACGGCGGCAGCATTGTTTGGTGCCGGAACCCCGTTGGCGAAACAATTGCTGAATACGGTTAGCCCGTGGCTACTGGCTGGTTTACTGTATTTGGGTTCAGGTGTGGGTTTGGCGCTGTATCGCTTGATAACCCGCCCAGCCGCCGTCAGCCTGCCGCGTAATGAGCTATGGTGGCTTATCGGCGCGATTACTGCGGGGGGGATTATTGCGCCGGTGCTGCTGATGATTGGCCTGACCGGTATGCCCGCATCGGGAGCCTCACTGTTACTCAATGCTGAAGGGGTATTTACTGCCCTGCTCGCCTGGTTTGCTTTCAAGGAGAATTTTGACCGCCGCATTGCTCTGGGCATGGTGGTGATTGTTGCCGGTGCAGCTATTCTGAGCTGGCCGGGAGAAGCGCATTTTGCCGGACTGTGGCCAACACTGGCTATTCTGGGTGCCTGTTTCGCCTGGGGGATTGATAACAATCTGACCCGCAAAGTCTCTTTGACGGACGCCACGTGGATTGCTTCGGTTAAAGGATGGGTGGCGGGTATAGTGAATCTCGCATTGGCCTTTGCCCTAGGCGCAACCTTACCACCACTGACCAATCTGGCCGGTGCCCTGTTGGTCGGATTTTTTGCCTATGGTGTGAGTCTGGCGCTGTTTGTTATTGGTTTACGCCACCTCGGTACCGCCCGCACTGGCGCTTACTTCTCCATTGCACCATTCTTGGGCGCGGCGCTGGCTGTTGCGATGGGGGATGCCGTGACATTACCTTTAGTGGTTGCTGGGCTGTTGATGGCAATTGGGATTGGGTTGCATCTGACTGAACAGCATGAGCATCAGCACAACCATGAAGATTTACTGCACGAACACGAACATCTTCATGATGTACATCATCAGCATTCACATGATTTCCCGGTCAGTGCCAATGTGCCGCATAAACATTCTCATCGGCATCAGCCAATGGCGCACTCTCATCCCCATTTCCCAGACTCGCACCATCGTCATAAGCATGAATCGCAAACCAAAGATAAATAACAAGCATAGGCGGCCAATATCGGCACCCCCACAAACAATGATTGATGCCAGAATAGCCTTATTGATCATCAAGTTGGCTAAAACTCAGTGCCAAATAATCGAGTACACTGCGCACTGAGGGTAATAAACCGCGTCGTGAGGGGAAAACGGCATGGATAATTTCATGGCGCAGTGACCACTCCGGTAATAGGCGGATGAGTTCACCGGCGGCCAATTGCTCCGTCACCATCATCACCGGAAGCTGCACCGCCCCGACACCACTGAGGGCAGCGCTGCGTAATGTAGTCATGTCTGCGGTCACCAGCCGGGGTTGATGATAAATTGCCGCATGCGCCCCTTCTGGCCCCTCTAAATTCCAGATAAATTCCTGCTGAGGCTGCCCTAGCCCAAGACTTGGCCAGCCGGTCAAATCAGCCGGCACGTTCACTTCCCCTTGGCGCGCAATCAACTCAGGGCTGGCAACCAGACACTGGCAGCGGTTACCCAACACCTTCAGCACCAAATCACTGTCTTGCAATGGCGGTGGCCGCACTCGAATAGCAATATCAATGGCTTCGGCCACCGGATCGACCTGTCGATTTGTCGCGTCGAGATGAAGAGTCACCAGAGGGCAACTGGCCATAAAATCCGCTAACATGGTGCTGACTGTGGCTTGTAACAGTGCCACTGGGCAAGTAATGCGCACCACGCCGCGAGGTTCTGCTCGCGTTAAATCAATCGATTCTTGTGCAGCTTTGGCTTCTTCCAGCATCGCTTTGCAGTGTTCATAATAGGTGCGCCCGACGTCCGTCACCGCAAAGCGCCGAGTTGAGCGCTGAATTAATCGCACCCCCAGCCGCTCCTCCAATAAAGCTAACCGCCGGCTCAATTTTGACTTTGGCACTCCCAATACTCGAGCTGCGGCACTGAATCCTCCGTGCTCGACCACCTCGGCATAATAATAAAGGTCATTGAGATCCTGCATATCCTGCCTTTCTGTTACCTACAGTTATTATTGTCCCAATAATAGAACAGTGATAATCACTTTTGCTAACTACTGCTTAGATTATCCTGAATATATACTTTACCCAATCTGTAGCCAAGCAGATTGAACTGTAAGGCTGCTCTCTATTATTAAAGATGTTGTAAGGAGATTACGATGAAAAAAGTCCAAGGTATTTATCGTGCGCCGCGCCAACATTGGGTGGGTGATGGTTTCCCAGTTCGCTCACTGTTTTCATACCAAAGCCATGGCAAACAACTCAGCCCATTCCTGCTGCTGGACTATGCCGGGCCGATGGATTTTACCCCGACCCAGCATCGGCGTGGAGTCGGGCAACATCCACATCGCGGCTTTGAAACCGTGACTATTGTGTATCAGGGTGAAGTTGAGCACCGTGATTCTACTGGTAAAGGTGGAATCATTGGCCCTGGTGATGTGCAATGGATGACGGCAGGTGGCGGTATTCTGCATGAAGAGTTTCATTCAGATAGCTTTGCACAACACGGCGGTGCTTTTGAAATGGTGCAGTTGTGGGTCAATTTACCGGCAAAAGACAAAATGACCACACCGGGTTATCAGGCCATTCGCAATGAAGCTATTCCTCAGGTTACATTGCCTGAGGGCGCGGGTAGTCTGCGCGTCATTGCCGGGGACTATACTGAGGAAAATGGCCCTGCCCAGACTTTCTCACCCTTGAATGTGTGGGATATCCGGCTAAATCAGGGCAAAAGCACTGAGTTTTCACTGCCCGATGGCTGGAATACCGCGCTAATTGTGTTGCGCGGTACTGTGCAGATTAATGGCGATGCCGTTGCCCGTGATGCAGAAATGGTGTTGTTGAGTTCTGCCGGTAGCAAGGTGATTGTCGAAGCCAATAATGATGCTGTGCTGTTATTGCTCAGTGGTGAACCAATCGAGGAACCCATTATCGGTTACGGGCCTTTTGTGATGAATACCGAGGAGCAAATTGCCGAGGCTATCGCTGATTTTAACAATGGCCGCTTTGGTTCGATGGATAATCATGCCTAACCACTGATCTACTCGCTCGCCATTACCTGATATGCCCTTGTCAGGTAATGGCATTTAACGTGTTATCAAGCAATACGTGTTATCAAGCAATAATAGTTATTGGTATTCATTAAAAATAATCTCCGCACGGCCCGATACTCACGACAAATCTTCTCTTTCCCTGCCCGGTTATCGACTAAACTTAATGCCAGATACCGATACAGCAATAAAACTGACATAAATAAGACTGCCGTATTATTTATGCATTCCATAAATTAATGAGTATTTAAATATTTATCATTAATTTTGTTTATTAGAAAATAGTGCTATTTCAATAACCCCATAGGTGATTTCACTCAAACAACACAACTGCCAAGCGATTCTTTTTCATGGGAATTTATAATGAAAACAAAAAAAACAGTAAAATGGCAGAAAGCTGAGCCGTCTGATTATGACGAAAACAATGCCTTATTAAGCGCATTAGATAACTCATTAGCTATTATTGAGTTTGACCTTTACGGTCGTATTATCGAAGTTAATCAGAACTATCTTGATTATTTTGGCTATAAACGCGAAGAAGTCATTGGTCGACCTCATTTAATGTTTTGTCATCCCGGTTATGCCAACAGTGAAGAATACCAAAAAATCAAAAAATGCTTACTCGCGGGGCAATCACTGGAAGGACATTTTGAGCGATTACATAAAGACGGTTCAACTGTCTGGTTGGCGGCTATCTATCAGCCGGTTCGCGGCCCTGACGGTTCAGTGACCCGGATGGTCAAAATCGCCAAAGACATTACCTTTTTCATTGAACAACACAAATTAACCCGAGAGTGGGTGAAACTTTATCCGGTGTTAGCTGCATTAGTTCAGGAACGCCCACTCGAAGAAGTGATGTCTATGCTGTGCCTCGAAATTGAGCGAATTGCCCCGGAGGTGACCGCTAGCATTTTACAGATCAATGGGGAAAATTATCTTACGTTCCTTGCCGGCCCCTCTCTATCACCGGTTTATACTGCCGCACTCTCCTGTGTGCCGGTCGGCCCATATGCTGGATCCTGCGGTACAGCCGCATTTCGCAAGCACCCCGTCGAAGTACAAGATATCTCCACTGACCCACTATGGGAAAATTATCGCCATTTGATTCTCCCCCACGGGCTGCTGGCATGCTGGTCAACACCGATTCTCTCTAGCCAAGATAAAATCCTGGGGACTTTTGCTTTTTATTACAAACAGGTACAAGGCCCAAGTGAATTTCATCGCCAACTGGTCAAGTTAACGGCTGATTTGTGTTCTCTTGCCATGGAGCGGGAACTATCACGCAAACAAATTCAACATTTAGCTTTTTATGATTCATTAACCGGGCTGCCCAATCGCAGCCAGTTTTGGGTTTATGCTAAACAAGCCATTGCGTTAGCGGCTGAAATGAATCATCCGCTGGCCGTGCTGGTGATTAATCTGGATCGTTTTAAACAAGTCAATGACTCGCTCGGCCATGCTGCAGGTGATACATTTCTTGCCGCTATTGCCGAGCGCCTGCGCGACAGTCTGCCCAAAAATGACATTATTGGCCGCCTGTCTGGTGATGAATTTATTATTATTTTGGCCTCCAGCCCCCTGCAACAAACCACGGCGCGAGTGGAAAAGATGCTCAGCTTGTTGTCTCAGCCTTGTCAAATAGCCAATATGAATATTATTCCTTCGGCCAGTGTGGGGATCAGTTTGTATCCGGAAAATGGCATGGAGATAGACACTTTGATGAACCATGCCAATATCGCGATGCATAAAGCGAAAAATATGGGCCATGGGCATTTCAATTTCTTCAGTGTAGAAATGAATAATCTCAATCAACAACGCCAGGATATGGAAGATGCGCTGCGTCATGCATTTCATATTGGCTCCCTTGAGCTATTTTATCAGCCGCAAGTGATGCTAAAAGACGGTCATCTGTATGGTGTCGAGGCGCTAAGTCGCTGGAATCATCCGGTATTGGGCAATATTCCGCCGCAACATTTTATTCCTATTGCTGAGGATAGCGGCCTTATCAACGAGCTTGCCCTGTGGGCAATTGATACCGCGTGCCGGCAACTGGCGGACTGGCGCTTAAGGGGCATTGATGTTCCGTCGGTATCAGTGAATTTATCCCCGACTAATTTCCATAACCCCGGATTACCGGACATGATTTTGCACATTTTGCACCATTATCATTTGCCGCCACAGGATCTAACACTGGAAATTACTGAAGATATATTAATTGAAAGTAACCCGACAATTTTCACTACTATCGAAAAAATTCATCGTCTGGGCATCCGGTTATCGATGGATGATTTTGGCACTGGTTATTCCAGCCTCAGTTATCTACGCCGCCTGGATCTCGATGAAATCAAGCTGGATAAAAGTTTCGTCCATGACCTTGAGCATGACGAAACCAGCCGAACCTTGAGTGAAGCAGTGATTCGCATCGGTGAAAGTTTGCAATTGTCGGTGATAGTTGAGGGGGTCGAAAATGAAGCCCAACGCACTTTGCTGAGCCGGCAAGGTTACTTGATTGGTCAGGGATTTTTGTTTTCAGAGGCGCTGCCCGCGACCAAGTTGGAAGAGTGGTTGGAGCAGCGCACGACCATTAACTGATAAGTGACATTTAGCTTATGAACAACAAGAGATATATAATTAGTTGTAGTAATCTATTAGCAGGTTTAAATACCCATAAGTGACGTTGTCACTGTAACCGGGTCACTCGCGTGAAGGTGGGCACCGCCCACCTTTTCATCTGTCGGCAAATTCTTTATCCTTGCTGCCTTTGTCATTTGGATGTTGCATTATTGTTATGCAAAAAAATGTTGTTATGCAAAAAATGGTTGTTATGCAAAAATTTCTCTTCCTACTGTTAAGCCTAATTCTGCTCGGCCCTCTGGGCATCGACCTTTACCTACCGACCATTCCCGCGATAGCCAAGGGCCTGAACAGTAGCGAGTCACTCATTCAATCCACCATCGCCCTGTTTATTCTGGTGCTGGGTATCGGCCAACTGATCGCCGGGCCATTGGTTGACAAATATGGCCGCAAGCCTATTGCCATCATCGGTATCATCCTTTACATGCTAGGTGCCACGATGGCCGCACTGGCTGTCAGCCCCTTGATGTTTGTCAGCTCGCGTCTGTTGCAAGGCGTGGCGGTCTGTTGCACGGCAGTGGTGGCATTTAGTGGTGTCCGTGACCGCCTCAATGGCAATGAAGCTGCCCGTGCTTTTGGCTTCCTCAACGGCACATTAAATATCGTCCCGGCGCTGGCTCCCTTATTGGGCGGATTGTTGGCCGAAGCCTTTGGCTGGCGAGCGCCATTCTGGTTCCTGGCCTTGTATGGGTTGTTGGTATTAATCCTGGTGATTTTCTTCCTACCGGAAACCCGCCCAGCCAATACCCAGCCAGTGAAAAGTTTGCCGATAAAAAACTATCTGCGCATTTTACGTGACGACCGTTTTCTGACTTTCGCACTGGTGAATGCCGGCGCGATGGGGATGGCATTAACTTATGTTTCGTTGGCACCCAATGTCCTGATGGTCGGCGCGGGGCTAAGCCCGCTGCAATTTTCCTTAGTCTTCGGAGCCAATGGTTTTTGGATCATGGCCGTCAGCTTTTTGGCGAACCGGATTATCCAGAAAGTGGGCCGCCCGGCCTGCTTGATGACCGGTAGTGTATTGATGGCGCTCGGCTGTTTCGGCCTGCTCTATGGCTTGGGATTATCATCTGAGGTACAGCAACATTGGCTGGTTTACATGTTGCCCGTTGCCAGTGCTTGCGCCGGTTTAGCCTTTATGATGGGCCCGGCCACCAGCTATGCGCTGGAACCTTACGCCAATGAGGCCGGTGTTGCCTCAGCCTTGGTGGGGTTTGTGCAAATGGCGGGCGGCGCTGGATTAGGTCTGTTGGCCATGGCCTTGCCAATTGAACCTAAATTATCATTGGCTATCGTGATGTTAACGGGCTGCCTACTGGCGTGGCAGGCACGCCGAGCCAGTAAACATGTGCGCGGTAACTTGCAGAAAATAAACTAACACGCCACTTCAATGGTAAATAAGAAACCGATTACCCATATGAATTGGCGTTGTAGCAAGGCAGCAAACGAATGAGACCCGATGAGCTGACATGAGTCAGTGATTCGGGTGACAAATCTGCTGGGAGCAGATTTGAACGCTGCTTGCAGCGGCCTCGCAGAGGCGAGGCCCATGGACGGGCCGAATAATGAGAGCCGCTAACACCGCTACCGAGTCAAGTCAGAAGGGTAACGCGACTTGCCAGCGCACACATCAACTCATATCCCACCGTTCCCGCAGCCTGTGCCACATTATCAATCAACACATTTTCGCCCCATACCTCGACTTTGCTGCCAATCTGCGCTTGTGGACAGGGCGTTAAATCCACTGTGAGCATATCCATCGAGATAGCCCCCACCGTGTGAGTTACTATGCCGTCCACCATTATCGGGGTTCCACTGGGTGCAAGTCGTGGATAACCATCGGCATAACCACAAGCGACCACCCCAATGCGCTGCGCCCCACTGGTGCAATAGCGGCTGCCATATCCCACACTTTGCCCCACAGATAATGATTGCACCGCAATAATTTCACTGCATAAACTCATCACCGGGCGCAGACCAATACCCGCAATATCCGCAATATCGCCACTGGGTGACGCGCCATAAAGAATAATCCCCGGCCGCACCCAGTCATAATGAGTCTCAGGATTGCGCAATATCGCCGCCGAATTAGCAAAGCATCGAGCCGCCGAAATATGCCCCGTGGCCTGTTGAATCTGAGCAAACTGTTCATCTATGCCGATAGGATTATCTGCATTGGCAAAGTGGCTCATTAATGTCACTTCGCCGACATTGCTAAGGCTTTTCGCCCATTGCCACACCGCCGGTGCTTGCCCAACAGGGAACCCCAAACGATTCATACCGCTATTGAATTTCAAATAGATATTGAGCGGAGCTGTCAGGCGGGCCGCTTTAATGGCTTCCAGTTGCCAATCACTGTGGACCGTCGTGGTCAGACGATAATGATCCAGCAGCACTAAATCTTGCGGCTGGAAAAAGCCCTCCAGCAGTAAAATTGGCCCTTGCCAGCCCTGTTCCCGCAGCAAAATAGCTTCGTTTAAATCCAGTAAAGCAAAGCCATCCGTGCCCGCCAGCCCCGGCCAAATACGTGCTAAACCATGACCATAAGCATTCGCTTTGACCACTGACCAGATTTTAGCTTTTTTGGCTTGTTGGCGAACAATACTTAAATTATGGTGCAGTGCAGATAAATTCAGCGTGGCAGATATCGGGCGAGGCATGCTTATTCCTTCCAAAACAATATTCAGTTGTTATTATCAGTAAACCATTATCATCAATAGGGTCGTATTAGCGCACGGGATGAATATCTTGCAATGGCGTCATATTCAGCGGCCGAAAACCAGCGCTATAGCGGAAGACCGAAAGATCATCAGCAAAAATAGCAGGACGCCGGCCATACATGATATCGGCCAATAATTGGCCTGAACCGCAGGCCATGGTCCAACCTAAGGTGCCGTGGCCGGTATTGAGGTAGAGATTTTTCAGTGAAGTTCGCCCCACAATCGGCGTACCGTCCGGCGTCATCGGCCGCAGACCGGTCCAAAATGTGGCCTGACTGATATTGCCGCCATCGGGATACAAATCGCCGACCACCATTTCCAGTGTTTCTCGCCGTGCCTGTTCCAGTTGGGTATTGAAGCCCACGATTTCCGCCATGCCGCCCACCCGAATACGGTCATCAAAACGGGTAATGGCAATCTTGTAGGTTTCATCCAGCACGGTAGAAAATGGCGCAGAAGCCGGGTTAGTGATGGGAATAGTTAGCGAGTAACCTTTTAACGGATAAACCGGGATCGACACCAACCCCGCCAGCAGTGCGGTAGAATAAGCGCCAAAAGCCACGACATAAGCATCGGCTGTCATAATATCGTCGCCGCACAACACCCCCGCAATTTGATCGCCATCCACCAGCAATTTATCCACTGAGCGATTGAAGATAAATTTCACCCCCGCCTGCTCGGCCATTTTTGCCAGCCGCTCAGTAAACAATTTGCAGTCGCCGGTTTCATCATTAGGGAGACGTAAACCGCCGGCGAGTTTATGTGAGACTTTTGCCAATGCCGGCTCCACGCTGGCCAGTTGGTCCGCAGTTAATAGTGAATACGGCACCCCCGCGTCATCCAATACCGCAATATCTTTGGCCGCATTATTAAATTGCTGTTCAGTTCGGAATAATTGCAGAGTTCCGCCCTGACGCCCTTCATATTGAATACCTGTGTCTTCGCGCAGATCTTTTAAACAATCTCGGCTGTATTCAGCCAGGCGCACCATCCGACTTTTGTTAATCATATAGTGGGAAGTGTCGCAGTTTCTTAGCATTTGCCACATCCAGCACAACTGGGCGGCGCTGCCATCAAGGTGAACAGCCAATGGCGCATGGCGTTGGAACATCCATTTAATAGCTTTTAATGGGACTCCGGGGGCGGCCCAAGGGGCGGCGTAACCCGGTGATATTTGGCCCGCATTACCGGCGCTGGTTTCCTGAGCTGGCCCGTCCTGCCGGTCAATCACCGTAACATCATGCCCATCTTTCGCTAAGTACCAGGCACTGGCGACACCCACCACACCACTTCCTAAAATGACAATGCGCATATCATCTCCCACACCAAAAATGCATCAAAAGCATAATATTCCGTTGACAGAAAATTAACCCAGCAGAAAAAACTATCCAACATATTAATGATAGATTGTGATTACATTCACAATTAATTTACGCCGCAATAACTTTTCAATTCAATAGCGGGAGGAAAATAGCGATAAGATGCTGCTTTTAGCGAGTTATACGAAAGAATGACTGAACAACGCCCTAATTATCCCTATTAACAGCATGAATAATCAGCATGTTGCGGAAGTCAATTTTATTAGTTTTATATTCTAGCCAGGCAGTGGTTGTTCAGAATAATAATCCAATAAAATCTTTTTTAAGATTGTTGATTCTGCCGGTAAAAAATAATCTAAATTAAAATAGATAAGAGTCGTCAAAATACCTGTCGTGTGAAAGATAACTGATATTCATTGACATAAGGTCAAGACAGGCCTCAATTTGTTCATATTGAGCTAGGATTATTGAAGTGACCAGTATTTTGCAGGGTTATAAACCGTGAGGATGCGCTAATGACAACTTCAACATCGAAAAACACCGCGCAGGATAAGCGCCTGACTGACGGCCCGGACTGGACATTTGAACTGTTGCAGGTCTATCTGGATCAAATCGACCGAGTGGCAAAACATTACCGGCTTGATACCTACCCCCATCAGATAGAGGTCATCACCTCAGAACAAATGATGGATGCCTATTCAAGTATTGGTATGCCGATTAACTATACCCATTGGTCTTTCGGTAAAAAGTTTATCGAAACCGAGCAAAAATATAAGCACGGCCAGCAAGGCTTAGCCTATGAGATTGTGATTAACTCCAATCCTTGTATTGCTTATTTAATGGAAGAAAACACCATTACCATGCAAGCCTTGGTGATGGCTCACGCCTGTTATGGTCATAATTCTTTCTTTAAGAATAACTATTTATTCCGCGCATGGACGGATGCCAGCTCCATTGTTGATTATTTGCTGTTTGCCCGCCATTACATCAGTGAATGCGAAGAACGCTATGGTGTAGAAGAAGTTGAGCGGCTGCTCGACTCTTGTCATGCACTAATGAATTATGGCGTTGACCGCTATAAACGCCCGCAAAAAATATCATTAGTTGAAGAAACTGCGCGCCAGAAAAGCCGGGAGGAATATCTGCAAAGCCAGGTCAATTCATTGTGGAAAACACTACCACGAAAAGATCGGGAAGAAGTGCAAGCCCAAGCCCAGCGCTACCCCAGTGAGCCGCAAGAGAACCTGCTTTACTTTATGGAGAAAAATGCCCCACTGCTCGAATCATGGCAGCGGGAAATACTGCGAATTGTGCGTAAAGTCAGCCAGTATTTTTATCCACAAAAACAGACCCAAGTAATGAATGAGGGCTGGGCGACTTTCTGGCATTACACCATTCTTAACCATTTATATGATGAAGGCCGGGTCAGTGATCGCTTTATGATGGAGTTCTTACACAGCCACACCAATGTTGTGTATCAACCACCGTATAACAGCCCTTATTACAGCGGTATTAACCCTTATGCCCTTGGGTTTGCCATGTTCCAGGATATTAAACGCATCTGCCAGTCTCCTACCGAGGAGGATTATTACTGGTTTCCGGATATTGCCGGTAAAGATTGGCTGGATACTCTGCATTTTGCTATGCGCGATTTTAAAGATGAAAGTTTCATTAGCCAGTTCTTATCACCGAAAGTGATGCGTGATTTCCGTCTCTTCACGGTGTTAGATGATGACAAGCATAACTATCTCGAAATTTCGGCGATTCATAATGAAGATGGCTATCGTGCTATCCGCAATGAATTGTCTGCTCAATATAATTTGAGTAATCATGAGCCTAATATTCAGGTATGGAATGTTGATTTGCGCGGGGATCGCTCTCTGACACTGCGCTATATCCCTCATGACCGCGCACCATTGGATAAAAGCCGCCAGCAAGTGATGAAACATATCCACCGCTTATGGGGATTTGATATCCATATGGAGCAACTCAATGATGATGGCAGTATTGAATTGCTCGACAGCGTCCCCCCCAGAGCCAATAAGCTCTAAGATTGGCCGTCTTATTGAATAAGAATTGTAAAAAAGGGGCTAATAGCCCCTTTTACTTTTCTGCTTCACCGCGTTTTCGTCTAGCGGCGGACTTCCGTCAAATCACTTGGCATGGTGCTTTGCATACTGTGCCAGATAGCTCCGCTCTCTTTACCGTAAGTTCGTAGGCAGTCCAACACTTGGTCGTAGGCTTTCTCATCACAAAGTGTCGATAACTTGCTATAAAATGTCAGTGCCAACTTACGCGCTTCTGGATTCGAGAAATAATAACGGCCAACACGGGTATAAAGCCCTTTCAAACCATTCAGGATTAAACCATAGATTGGGTTACCCGAAGCAAAAGCTAAACCACGGAAAATACCGTAATCCAGTGCGGTGAAAGACTCAGCGTTATCATCAACTGTTTGCGCTTGCGCCAGAATCTCCTGCGCCTTTTCCGGATGATTGCGAATAGCCGTCCGGACAAAGATGGTAGCGATATTAGTTCGAACAGCCAGTAAGTTGTCTATCAATTGTGGCACGCTGTCGTGGTCAAGCCGCGCCAGTGTCTCTAGAATATTAAGGCCGGATGTTTCCCAAAAGTTGTTTACTTTCGTCGGTTTACCGTGCTGAATAGTAAGCCAGCCATCGCGGGCTAACCGTTGTAACACTTCGCGTAATGTTGTGCGAGTGACTCCAATCAGTTCTGAAAGTTCGCGTTCCGCGGGCAAAATAGTGCCTGGAGGGAAGCGATTATTCCAAATACTTTCAATAATATACTCTTCCGCGAAACTGGCAGGACTTTGCGCCTTTATAACCATATTTTTTGACGTTCCGTAGCGATACATATCAGCAATTTAGTGCGCTCATCATACCAGACGACTGTATTCCGATATAGCTCCAGAGCCGAACAAATGGTGAAAGCAGTCATAAAGTTGCAAAAATGGCGCAGATGTAATGATGAACAGATTATACCTATTGCTTTTAGGCAAATAACGTAAAGTAAAATGTAACATTGGGCAGTAATAACACCATAATAACTTATTAAGGAGACCGTGACTCACAATGGAAATGACCATTAGACAGGCCGTACTGAAAAATTTTCTGGGGAGTGCACCCGATTGGTACAAGCTGGCAATTATAGCGTTTCTCATTATTAATCCGCTGGTATTCTTCTTTGTCAGTCCTTTTGTTGCCGGTTGGATGCTGGTTATTGAGTTTATTTTTACACTGGCAATGGCCCTAAAATGTTATCCATTACAACCCGGAGGCTTATTAGCCATTCAAGCCGTCGCTATCGGGATGACCAGCCCGAATCAGGTAGCCGAAGAAATTGCCAATAACCTCGAAGTCCTGCTGTTACTGGTGTTTATGGTGGCGGGCATCTATTTTATGAAGCAGTTATTACTGTTTATCTTTACCAAACTGCTGCTGAATATCCGCTCAAAAATTGCTCTCTCATTAGCATTCTGTGTTGCGGCTGCTTTCCTTTCAGCATTCCTGGATGCGCTGACCGTTATCGCCGTCGTCATTAGTGTCTCTGTTGGCTTTTATACTATTTATCATCACGTTACATCAAATCATTCGGATAAAGACATCAATGATGATAGTTGGATAGACAGTCAGGAAAATCGCAAAACACTGGAACAATTCCGAGCATTCTTGCGCAGCCTCATGATGCATGCTGGCGTGGGGACGGCGCTGGGGGGCGTAATGACCATGGTGGGTGAGCCGCAAAACCTGATTATCGCCAAAAGTGCCGGTTGGAATTTTGGTGATTTCTTTATGCGGATGTTGCCGGTCACTCTGCCAGTGCTGTTTTGCGGACTGTTGGTCTGCGTGTTGGTCGAGCGTTTTAAGCTGTTTGGCTATGGTGCGGAGCTACCTGAGCGAGTACGCCATGTTCTGACGGATTATGACCAACAAGCTAGCGCCAAACGAAATCGGCAGGAAAAAGTGAAGCTGCTGGTACAAGCATTAATTGGCGTCTGGTTGGTGCTCGCGTTGGCATTACATTTAGCTGAAGTGGGCTTAGTGGGGCTGTCGGTGATTATTCTCGCCACCTCTTTCTGCGGCATCACCAGTGAACATGCGCTGGGTAAAGCATTTCAAGAAGCATTGCCTTTCACTGCGTTGCTGACGGTGTTTTTCGCCGTGGTCGCAGTAATTATTGAGCAAAATTTATTCACCCCAATTATTCAGTTTGTTTTACAATCCTCACCGTCAGCTCAATTATCCCTGTTTTATTTGTTTAACGGCTTACTGTCCTCGGTCTCTGACAATGTCTTTGTCGGCACGGTGTACATCAATGAAGCACGGAAGGCATTTGAATTGGGTATTATTTCACTCCAACAGTTTGAATTATTGGCCGTCGCTATCAATACCGGTACCAACCTCCCCTCTGTTGCCACACCTAATGGGCAGGCCGCGTTTTTGTTCCTGTTGACCTCAGCACTCGCCCCATTAATTCGCCTATCCTATGGTCGAATGGTGTATATGGCCCTGCCTTATACTATTGTGATGACAATTGTCGGCCTGCTCGGTGTTGAGTTCTTATTAGTGCCAGCAACAGAGTGGATGGTACAAAGTGGCTGGATAAGTTTGCCTCATCTCGTTGCGGGGGTTAGCATTACACACTGATGACTTAAATTATCGTCTGTACCCGCCCATTCCAATCCCGTATAAAGGGGCTAAAATGGGCGGGTAAAACAAACCAATATCTCACCCAAAGCAAAATTGATGATCGTGATGGCTGATATTCGCGAGAAATAGCTGATTTTTGTCTAATTTTACCTTTGGGTAGCTGGCAGCAAAGATGAATTGGTTTACACTGCCGGTACAATTGCTTACTGCATGGAAAATAAAGATATGTTGCAATTCCTTAACCGCTGCTCTAAAGGGCGCGGTGCTTGGCTGTTAATGGCCCTGACTGCACTTGTATTAGAATTAGTTGCGCTCTATTTTCAACACGTAATGCTGCTTCAGCCTTGCGTAATGTGTATTTATGAACGGGCCGCATTATTCGGTATTCTTGGTGCATCACTGCTAGGTGCTATCGCGCCTAAATCCCCTTTGCGCTATCTGGCTATTTTCATCTGGATTTACAGTGCATGGCGAGGCATTCAGTTAGCTTGGGTACATACGATGCTGCAGTTGCATCCATCACCTTTCACAACCTGTGATTTCTTTGTCAGCTTCCCGTCATGGTTACCGCTAGACAAATGGTTCCCTGCTATCTTTGTTGCCAGTGGCGATTGCGCAGTAAAACAATGGGAATTCCTGTCACTGGAAATGCCGCAGTGGTTAGTCGGCATTTTCGCCGCTTATCTGCTTATGGCGGTATTAGTGCTAATTAGTCAATTTGTTAAGCCGAAAAGACGCGATCTGTTTAGCCGCTAGCTTTTATTTTGACTGACAATTTTTACACATATCTTTATCTATTTAAGGCGCCCAAAATGGGGCGCCTTTTTATATTCTGACCGCCCCAAGCCATTGGGCTAACAGCTTTATTGATTAACGAATAATGCCGCGTGCAGAGCGACTGAAAAATGGCTGATAAGGCAGTAATATTTGCCACTCTCTCGCCAATATTTCAATTTCTTTATTTACCTCTGCCACCCGCTTTCCTCGATGATAAATAAGTTCGTAAGCACCTTTAACCGCCTGCTGATCATTGCTGTCTAGCCAATCATCGCGGACTCCTGTACCTCTTATTCCTACAGGCACTGCGCGATTCCCTTGTGCAATAACATAAGGCGGGACATCCTGCACCACACAAGCCCCCATATTCACTAAAGCATGAGTGCCAATAACACAAAACTGATGCACCGCACTGCCAGCACTAATAATGGCAAAGTCATCAACTTCGACATGCCCAGCCAATCCCACATTTGATGCCAAGAAACAATGGTCGCCCACAATGCAATCATGTCCAATATGAACATGGCTCATCAGATTATTATCATTACCAATATGTGTAACTCCACCGCCCTGTAAAGTACCGCGATGAATAGTGACATTTTGCTGAATCAAATTGCGACTACCAATGACAACTCGCGTGCTCTCGCCCTTGTATTTAAGATCCTGACTAACCTCTCCGATGGAGGAAAATTGTCCAACATAATTGTCACATCCAAGCTCGGTAATACCATTAATCACAATATGCGATTTAAGCACCGTGCCGGAACCAATAGTGACTTGAGAACCAATGTAACAAAAGTGACCAATATGTACATTCGCACCAATCACCGCCCCCTCCTCAATGATTGCAGAAGCAGAAATTATCGCGGTGTTATCAATCAAGCTATTTAATTCTCCTGGTGGAGGACTCACTTACTGCTTTGTGGGTAACTTCAAGGCTGCATAAGGACTAATCCATCCATTGGTTTAATCGGATTTACTGGCAAAAAATAGGTAGGAATAAGAGAGTGTGGCCGTCATGCTGACTCAATCGGCCATATAAAAACCCCGGTAATAACCAGGGTTTGAAAGGATGCCGGTACTTTCCCGGCTGTCATGTTATGGTGTAAGCGTCCGTCGTACACTCCAACATTACACAGCCTAAGCACGACCATTGCATAACAGAGAAACACACTGTAAATATCCTTAATGCGCTTTTCTGTTAAACATCTTATCCCGTAACCCACTAACTGTGATAGACAAAAATACTGTCATACTTTAACTTCATACGATTAATAATTATACAGTTTTTATAATATTTCATCAAGGGAAATTGAATATAATTTTCCATTTCAGATGAATCTGGATTCTTTATTTCTTGCCAATGAGGAGCAAATAATTAATCTACCCGTGACATAACTAAACAAGGCCGCCCTATGGCAGCCTTGTTTCAGATTATTATCCCAGTATTACGCTTTGCTATGAGTACAAATATATTGGCTCGCTTGCTCACCATCGACAATCGCCAAACGAATGGGCATGGTGGAGATGTTAAGAGCCGCAATAACATGTTCCTGGTTATTCGACTTCTGGAAGATCAGCGATTCACCCTGACCTTCCGGATTAACTTTAACAAACTGAAATACTGATTTATCGATGGTCAGCTGTTGATTCGGCCCATCCAATACGGCAGAAAGGCTGCTGCCCTCTTTCAATTCGCAGTCAAGATTAATTAATGAAGCCCCAGCGGCCTGAACCTGATGTGAAACACCACCTAATGTGGTGAATATACCGATGATAACAGCGGCTAAAGTAGAATATTTCATTTTTTTAAGTTTCTTGGTTAAATTTCGGCGCTAGTATGCCATATTTGGCTGCTTATCGTGACGAGTTATCTGGCCCACTGTGGTTTATTCAAAATGTGGTCTTGCCAGTCGATCACTTCACTCTCGCGCACCGCAATATGACGTACTGAAATTCGCTCACCGTGCATGGCGGATTTTGAACCCGATAATAATGGGTGCCAATGGGGTAAATCATGACCTTCGCCAATTAAGCGATATGCGCAGGTAGGCGGCAGCCATTCAAAAGTCACCAAGTTTTCGCGAGTTAACTTGATGCAATCCTCTTCTAATTCAAAGCGGCGCTCATAATTACGGCACTGACAGGTTTTGAGATTGAGCTGATCACAGGCCACATTGGTGAAATAGATTTCATCCGTGTCCTCATCAATCAGTTTATTCAAACAACATTGGCCGCATCCGTCGCACAGTGATTCCCATTCACTGTCTGACATCTCAGCAAGTGTTTTTTGTTGCCAAAAAGGAGGTTGTGACATAACGGTATCCGCTGTAATTGAAAAATATAGAGTTGAATGAGCGGGTGTTTATAGACGTTTTGGCTACCAGATGCAAGTTTTGCCGCCCGAGCAATGGCCCAAGCGGCAGACATTCATTTAGATTATGCGGGTGTTCAATGTTTTACCATTTAGCATAATTTTTAGCATATCACCCGACTTCATCGGGCCGACACCTTGTGGTGTCCCAGTCAACACGACATCACCGGGACGCAACGTAAAGAAACGACTGATATAGCTTATCAATGGAATGATAGGCGTTATCATATCGCGGGTATTGCCCTGTTGACGGATTTCATCATTGATGGTCAGGGATAAATCAACCTGTTGTGCATCGCCAAACTCGGCCACAGGGATAAAACCCGAAATCGGGCACGAACCATCAAAGGCTTTGGCTTTCTCCCAAGGCTGCCCCGCTTTCTTCAAACCGGCCTGCAATTCACGCAAGGTTAAATCCAATGCCACACCATAACCCGCAATAGCACGAGCCACTCTATCTTCAGTGGCTTGTTTTAACGGTGTCCCGATCAAAACAGCCAGTTCAACTTCATGGTGTACAGCACCTAAATCTTTCGGGATCGAGACCGGTTGGCGAATATCACACAGGGCTGTTTCCGGTTTCATAAATAGCACTGGCTCGGCTGAGGCTACACTTCCCATCTCTTTAATATGTTCGGCATAGTTACTGCCTACGCAAACCACTTTACTCACTGGGAAATCCAGCAAAGCCCCTTGCCAGTCTCTATGTTGATACATACTGCCTCTCTTGAATTTATATCCTGATAGACACTACACCGCAGGCATTATTGACTAATGCTATCCGCCATCATACCAATGCTGATAGCAAAATAGTAAGAACGGTTCCAGTGCATTATGGTTCGGAAATTATCATAAACCAGAAACGCTCGCCCTTGTACATCATCGGGCACAATCACCCAAGCACGCAAATCAGGGTTAGCCACACTGCCTTTTGGGATAACGCCAAGCTGCTGCCATTGTGCGACTGTCTTGGCTTGGCTATCTTTCAAACCGGCAAGTGCAACATTGAAGTCCTCAGGTAACTGAACTTCCTGACCCCACTCCATGCCCGGTTTCCATCCCTCAGTAGACAGATAGTTAGCGGTTGAAGCAAACACATCATCAATATTATTCCAAATATCGACTTTCCCGTCACCATCACCATCAGCCCCATAGGTCAGGAAAGAACTGGGCATAAACTGGCTTTGCCCCATGGCTCCGGCCCAAGACCCTTTCAATTGCGGATCTTCCACGCGACCTTGTTGAATTATTTCCAGTGCGGCCATCAGCTCTTTGGTGAAAAATGCCTCGCGCCGCCCTTCAAATGCCAATGTCGACAAAGCCGAAATCACATCTTCTTTACCTTGAATTTTACCAAAGCCACTTTCCATTCCCCACAGTGCCACAATGTAACGTTCCGGCACGCCATAGCGCGCAGCCACGGGCGATAACTGGGGCTGATAGCGCTGATAAATTTCTTTGCCCTGCGCTATTTTACTCGGAGTCAGAACTTTGGCGAGGTAGTCATCCAATGTGATCTTTTTTTCTAACTGGTTACGATCCGATTGAATAACCCTGTCAACAAAATGAATATTGGCGAAAGCGATATCCAACGTGGCGTCACTGATCCCCTTCGCGCGGGCCTGAGATTTTAATTTTTCAACATAAGCGGGAAATTGCGCCGGATCCCGCCCCTGTTCGGATAACATTTTTTTGCTGTTGGCGGCAGGGGCTGGACTCGGTGCAGATTGCAATGCAGCAGCTTGTGGTTGCATTGGAGCAGTTGTGTTCTTTTTGGCACACCCCATAGATATTACAGCCGCAATGGCGACTGTAATCATTGACAATTTCATCGACGCGTTCCTTTATAAAGCCATCGCCAGCGAGAAAACTAGGCTTTCGTTTCACCCAAATGCATTTTCAACAAACTTTCTGGTGGTGGCGGGACTTGCAGATAAAAGCCCTGATCAACGAGCGCGTTCTTCACTTTTTCGATATCCGCCGTTGCCAAGCTTTTTCGCTCATTGAGTGAAAGCAGCATCGCAAATTGCGGTTGACCAAAACTGGCGAGTAACTCAGCAGGCACTCTCGAAAAATCATCTTTCTTTTCAATATAAAGGTAAGTTTGATCCCGTTTAGGGCTTCTGTAGATAGCACAAAGCATGTTTTGGACTCTAGTCGATAAATTCAAGGGTAATATACCCTAAATAATTCGAGTTGCAGGAAGGCGGCCAACGCACATGCAGCTTGAAGTATGACGGGTATAGCTGATGATTATAACACGCCAGGCTATATCACATATCTGAGATATCAATAGACGGGGATCTTGACCTCTATCCTGGCAGCACAAGGATCGGGGGTTAAATAGGAATTTCTGGCATTATCCACTCGCGGGCGGGGTTGATGTTCTTGCCGTTGGCATTTCATCTGTTTTTCTTTTTCATCCCTGGCGACATCAGCATCTATTCGTGCTTTTTCCTCATCTAATTTCTGTTGCCATGATTCAGCATCATGAGCCGCCCCCCTCAGTGCTTTGCGTTTTTCCAAGTAATCGGTAGAAACCTGACTATCTTTTGGTAATTCAGCGTGATAGCTAAAATCAGCCCCAGCATGAAAAGGGGTTGATAGGGCAATAACACAGATAAATGATAGTGGGACGAAATTCCTTTTCATCATTGACTTCCTTTAGACTAGCTGATGCAGAAAGCACAAAATATCACAAAATAATTATCATTCTCAATAAACAATCATTAAATATAACATTGATTCATGTCGTTTATAGTAAAAGAAAAAACTCCTACGTTTTATGGCTCATCCATTTACTCGGCATAGTGCGCAGATTGACAAAGTATTGAGTGAGATTGCTCCGAAATAATATTGCGCGGTATTTCACTGAACCAATAATAGCCGCATTCCATTTCCCATTTTATCGCCATCTTAAAAGCCATAATAATGGTCTACCATTACCTCATTTTATAAAAAACAACTTCACTTGATAAAAAAATGACCATATTTGATAGAAATTAATGGTTTTTATGGGCGCAACCGTACTGACATAACGCCAACTTTATTGCTGAAAAAATACACAACTCAATCACCGCAGTGATATACACCAAATATAGGCTGGTCGGGGCTAGCGAATAAGCAGAAGTTATGCTGTAATTTCTGGCAAGTTCGGCGTCATTATGGCGTTATAGTTTCAATATATTGATACGGATAGATTTCTCTTTATATTACCTATAACATGCTTGGGAACATCAGAATATTGTACCCCGGATGATATTTCGGGGATTAACGCAGCTGAAACTGAGTCAGGATAGATGTCACAATCGCCAATTGAGTTAAAAGGCAGTAGTTTTACCCTATCGGTCATTCATTTACATGATTCACGACCGGAGGTAATCCGTCAGGCATTACAGGAAAAGGTAGATCAAGCGCCCGCTTTCCTGAAAAACGCCCCTGTTGTGATTAACGTTGCAACGTTACCTAACGGTGCTAACTGGAAAGATCTCCAACAGGCTGTCACTTCAGCGGGTCTGCGTATTGTTGGCATCAGTGGTTGTCAGGATGAACGTCAAAAACGTGCAATAGCACGGGCAGGTTTGCCGTTACTGAGCGAAGGTAAAGGCCAGAAAGTGGCACCAGAGCCAGTTATCAGCCCGCCGGAAAATGTTCCTACCAAGACACGAATTATCAACACGCCTGTCCGTTCCGGCCAACAGATTTATGCCCGTAATTGCGATTTGATTGTTATCAGCAGTGTCAGCGCCGGAGCTGAATTAATTGCCGACGGCAATATTCACATCTATGGAATGATGCGAGGTCGTGCGCTAGCAGGTGCATCCGGTGATGCGCAGTGCCAGATTTTTTGCACGCATCTGGGTGCTGAACTAGTCTCTATCGCAGGGCAGTACTGGTTGAGTGACCAGATCCCCAGTGGTTATTTTGGTCAAGCTGCGCGTTTGCATCTGCTGGATAACGCATTAACTATACAACCTTTAAATTAAGCCCTTTTGACAAGGAATCCATTTCATGGCACGCATTATTGTTGTTACATCGGGTAAAGGGGGCGTTGGCAAGACCACATCAAGCGCGGCTATCGCAACCGGCTTGGCCCAAAAAGGTAAAAAAACCGTGGTTATCGATTTCGATATCGGTCTACGGAACCTGGATTTGATTATGGGCTGTGAACGCCGGGTAGTTTACGATTTTGTTAATGTGATTCAAGGTGACGCCACCTTGAACCAAGCATTAATAAAAGATAAGCGTACAGATAATTTGTATATTCTGCCCGCCTCTCAGACCCGAGACAAAGACGCTCTGACCAAAGAGGGTGTTGAAAAGATTTTAAACGATCTTGGCGAAATGAATTTCGAGTTCGTAGTGTGTGACTCGCCAGCGGGTATTGAAAGCGGCGCGTTGATGGCGCTGTACTTTGCTGACGAAGCCGTCATCACTACTAACCCTGAAGTTTCCTCAGTTCGTGACTCAGACCGTATCCTTGGGATATTGTCATCCAAGTCACGCCGGGCTGAAAGAGGCCAGGAGCCAATTAAAGAACATCTGCTGTTGACCCGCTACAATCCAGGGCGTGTTAATCGCGGCGATATGCTTAGCATGGAAGATGTCCTCGATATTCTGAGGATCCCACTGGTTGGCGTTATTCCAGAAGATCAGTCAGTACTGCGCGCCTCGAACCAAGGTGAGCCAGTGATTCTGGACAAAGAGTCAGATGCCGGTAAAGCTTATGACGATACCGTTGACCGTTTGCTAGGAGAAGAACGCCCCTTCCGCTTCATTGAAGAAGAGAAGAAGGGCTTCCTGAAACGCCTTTTTGGGGGATAAACCATGGCTTTGTTAGACTTTTTTCTGTCCCGCAAAAAACCGACAGCCAATATAGCCAAGGAACGGCTGCAAATTATCGTCGCTGAGCGTCGTCGTGGGGACAGTGAGCCCCATTATTTGCCTGACTTGAAACGCGATATTTTGGCGGTTATTTGTAAATATATTCAGATCGATCCTGAAATGCTGCATGTGCAATTTGAGCAGAAAGGAGATGATATTTCGGTGCTTGAACTTAACGTGACATTGCCGGAAACGGAAGAAACACCTAAATGATGTCTTCGCAATAACTATCCCCTGTATTTATTTACAGGGGTAGTTTCTTTTATTTGACTGTATATATATCCAGTCACACTCTCGTTATATTCATCCACTATAAATATACCCACCAAGACAAGATCATTCTTCTTCTCTATTTGGGCTATTTATAAACGAGTGATAAATTAAAACTCAAACACCCAGAGTGAAGTCTCCCCCACCCTGAATATCCATTAATATTGCTGTAAAATCTCAGTCAATTCCGGCGACAATAATTCACCGCGCCAACCACTTAATAATTCAGGCTGAGTCTCTGTTAATTTCAATTTCCAATGCCAACTGAGTAATTGGTTTATTTGGCGGCGTGATGCCAGTAACTCACTACTTAGCCCACTGCGCTCACTAACAGATGCAATAAGTGCTTTAATATCTTTAAATACTTTCTTGTAACCCGGCTGGTCAATCAGATTAATAACCGGTGGCGGCAGTTGATCCTCAGGGACTGCATTACCTTCAGCCACCAGCGCCAGTAAGGTGCGGCCATGATAGCGAATCTCCTGCCCACTTAAGCCTAGTGAGTCCAGCTCACCCAGCGAGGTTGGCTGATAACGGGCGACTTGCCATAGGTTTTCTTCGCGAACGACAAAGTTCACCGCCAGATCGCGCTCACGAGCTTGACGTAAGCGCCATGACGCCAGCTTTTGCAGACAAGCCAACTGACTGCCACGCAACTGCCAGGCATTGGTGATTTCGCGATAAGCTAATTCGGGGTCAAGTGTTTCACTGCGACGGCGGCACAGCAGCTCACATTCGTCGATAGCTGCGTCCATACGCCCGGCAGCTTCAGTCGCCTCAACCAATTTAGCGGCCAACGGCAACAAATAAAATACGTCCGCAGCGGCATAGTCACACTGTTTTTCACTTAACGGCCGAGCAATCCAATCTGTCCGAGATTCACTTTTATCTAATTCGACACCTTCAAACTCATTCACCAGCATGGCAAAACCGCAAGATAACGTGCGGCCAGAAAATGCAGCCAATATCTGAGTATCAATCATCGGCGTGGGCATTATTTCAAAGGCATTTAAGAATACTTCGAGATCTTCACTACCCGCATGCAGATATTTCACCACATTCAAATCTTGGAGCAACTCACGGAAAGGTTGCCACTGCGTAATGGGCAAAGGATCAATAAGTGAAAGTTGTTCACCGTCATACAGTTGAATCAGGCCCAACTGAGGGTAGTAGGTGCGGGTTCTGACAAACTCTGTATCCAGCGCAACATGGGCATGTGTTCGGGCTTGTTCGCAGACCTGCTGCAAGGCACTGTCGGTCGTGATCAACTGATAATTCAAAACATGATTCTCTATAAGTCGTTAGTGCTATGGCAAACACAACAACGCCGGTGATAACCGGCGTTGTTGATGATGATTGAGTAACTCCCACATTAAGTTAAGCCGCGTTTTGTTCGCTGACTTTGGCCTTAATCTGTTCGTCACGCAGTTCTCGACGCAAAATTTTACCGACATTCGATTTCGGCAACTCGTCGCGGAACTCTACTATTTTCGGTACTTTATACCCTGTTAGGTAGCGGCGGCAATGGGTTAACAACTCTTCCTGCGTCAATGAGACATCTTTTTTCACGACAAACAATTTTACTGTCTCACCGGAGACCTCATTAGGCACCCCTACAACCGCAGACTCCAACACTTTCGCATGTAACGCCACCACATCTTCAATCTCGTTGGGGTAGACGTTAAAACCGGAAACCAGAATCATATCCTTTTTGCGGTCAACAATTCGCAAGAAACCTTGTTCATCTATCGTCGCGATATCACCTGTTGCCAGCCATCCCTGTTTTAGGACTTCATCGGTCGCTTCGGGCCGCTGCCAATAGCCTAACATAACTTGAGGCCCACGCACCCACAGTTCGCCCGGTTCCCCCAAAGCAACATCGTTACCCTCATCATCAACCAGCCGAACATCGGTAGAGGGCACAGGCAGGCCGATACTGCCGCTGTAATGCTTCAAATCATAAGGGTTGCCAGTGACTAACGGCGAACACTCGGTTAAACCATAGCCTTCCAGTAAATGTTTCCCGGTTAGATTTTCCCACTTTTCAGCCACGGCTTTCTGTACTGGCATCCCGCCGCCGACAGAAAGGCGCAAAGTGGAGAAGTCTAATTGGGTGAATTCCTCATTATTTAACAGCGCATTAAATAATGTGTTCACCCCGGTCATCGCCGTGAATGGGTAGCGACTAAGCTCTTTCACCATGCCCGGTATATCACGCGGGTTAGTTATCAATAAACTGCGGCCGCCCAGTTCTATGAATAGTAGGCAATTCATGGTCAACGCAAAAATGTGATAGAGCGGTAGCGCCGTCACCACCAGCTCATGGCCCGGTTGTAACAATGGGGCATAGGCCGCTTTGGCCTGTTCCAGGTTCGATTGCATGTTACGGTGGGTCAACATCGCCCCTTTCGCCACGCCAGTTGTACCGCCGGTATATTGCAAGAATGCCATATCTGTATTGATGACATCCGGCTTCACATATTGCATCCGGCGGCCTTTCTGTAATGCCGTGCGGAATGAAATGGCATCAGGCAAATAGTATTTCGGCACCAGCCGCTTGATATATTTCACCACGAAATTGACCAGTGTCCCTTTTGCCGTCGACAGCTGATCGCCCATACGCGTTAAAATAACGTGCTTAACTTGGGTCTTAAACACGATTTTTTCCAGTGTATGGGCAAAATTGGAAACAATAACAATAGCCACAGCGCCACTATCATTGAGCTGATGCTCTAGCTCTCGTGGGGTATACAGTGGATTAACATTCACCACAACCATGCCAGCACGCAGAATACCAAACAAAGCAATAGGATATTGCAGCAGGTTAGGCATCATCAATGCAACGCGATCGCCTTTTTGCAATCCCAGACCTTGCTGTAGATAGGCGGCGAAAGCACGGCTACGCTCTTCCAGCTTACGGAAGGTCATCACCTCCCCCATATTGATGAACGCAGGTTGGTCCGCATAACGCAACGCGGCATTCTCAAACATTTCCACCAAAGAAGAATAGCGATCCGGGTCAATTTCTGCGGGGACATCTGCCGGGTATCGCTTTAGCCATACTTTTTCCAAGGTAGCGCTCCTGAAATTATTATTAGTCACCAGATAGGCTGGCAAACTTATTTACACCAGAACTTTAACAATATTTTAACTCAGCTTACCAGTTTGCTTTTAAACAATTTTGAGGTTGGGATATACATCACTATTTTCTGGCGTTGAGATCATAAAAATAATCAAGTCAGTTAATGACTGACAAAAAATAACATTAAAATCAATTAGTTAAACTAATTTAATGACATTCTCCAATCTAACTAATTGATCATAAATAACTTTTACATACCCGCAGCTTAGCGCAAATGTAAAAGGGCGCTGAATTCAGCGCCCTTCTTGATTAACCCTATGGTCTATATATCGCCCAACAGTGATGGAGAATTCTCCCTACTCCGTCACAATGGTTTGTATCGGTGCTGGCCCCGGATTGTACCACCCCCCCCATCCTGGCCCCCACATTCCAGGGTAACGATAACCCCAAGGGTCCATCATAGGTGGCATTAACACTTGCTGTTCAATATGCCAACGCTTATAACCCGTGGCATTCATTACCACGAAATTATAAGGTGTCTGGCCAATTTTACCCGCTTCAACACCGGTAATCGGCCCAACAACAGTGACAAGATGCCCACGGAAATCGGCGGGCTCAAGGAAACCATTCACATAAGCAATGACTCGGCCCTGTGAAGGGTCGCCCAAAATAGGTCTGGCTCCCGAATCTAGTGGTACACTGACAATCTCAAGCCGGGTGCGATGCGCTTCGTTGGTCACATTGATCACTGTTCCGCCAAAACGTGCTTCCTGACCAATAAAGGCCTTGGGATCCGTCCGAACCAAGTTAAGATTTTGCTGCGGTGTCGCGGTGGTGCCCTGAATCGCCGGTGGGATCGTGACACAGCCGGAAAGTAGCAAAGCGCCCAATCCTAGCCAACCACAGCTCCATTTACGACTTCTGTTCTGGGTAGATTGAGTCATTGATGTGTTTATCACCATAGCATGCCACTCCTTATCCTATCGCTATCTTAATATTTTAGACTCTAATCAGGATAATAAGTTATTAAATATTTCAAGCTATCGCGATGTTGGCTAGTTCTAGCGGCCCGGTAGTTTTTTCCAGGTCACTTCATTGCGCAAGTAGACTGGCTCAGCATTTTCTACACGAACAACCTGCCCATTCGCCCATGATGATAACGCCAGCGGCAACATATCTTCAGCATGCGGCAAGGTTATTTCGCCGTCAGTCAGCACCACACCGCTGCCGCTAATCAGGTCAGGATACGTCTGCCAGCCAGTGCCCACAGTGGCCCAAGTGCCACTCAAGGCTTGAGCATGCTCCAGCGCTTGTGGCGGTGTCATCACCGTTTCACTCGCGTCACCGAGCCACTGCCCTTGGTCATTGCGCTCAAACTCGCCCCAATAAACCTCGCCCATGCGCGCATCTATCGCCGCTAAGACGCGGGTGCTACCCGTCAAGCGAAACGCCCCTTGAGCCATGGTTTGCAAGGTGGAAACGCCAATCATCGGTAAGTCAGCGCCCAATGCCAGCCCCTGACCAATCCCAATACCAATTCTTACACCGGTAAAACTGCCAGGACCGCGGCCAAAAGCCAGTGCATCGAGTTGTTGCAGTGATAAACCCGACTCCGCCAGCACCTGCTGCACCATCGGTAAAATTCGTTGGGTATGTTCTCGTGGACAAAGCTCAAATATGGCCTGAACTTCGCCGTTGTTCCAGAGTGCGACAGAACAAGCTTCTGTTGCGGTATCGATCGCTAAAATTCGCGTGGACATGCCAACCTCGGCAGGAAAAGAAGATGAATTCAACACAGGGCGCGCATGATAGCACACCCCTCCTCGCTTTTCCCTCAATCGCGCTGCTTGAGAAAAGCGATAGCTTTCGCCAAATCACGGGTTCGGGGTGCCGGTGGTAAACTATTGAGGAACATCGCGCCATAAGGGCGCATTACCAGCCGGTTATCGCAGATAACCAGCACACCGCGATCATCAATATCACGAATCAAACGCCCGACACCTTGCTTCAGAGTTATCACTGCATCGGGTAATTGCACGTCATTGAACGGATCGCCGCCGCGCAGACGGCAATCTTCAATGCGCGCTTTCAATAAGGGGTCATCCGGCGAGGTAAATGGCAGTTTGTCGATAATAACGCAAGACAGGGCATCACCGCGCACATCGACCCCTTCCCAAAAGCTGCTAGTCGCCACCAATAGCGCATTACCTGCCGCCACAAACTGCGCCAGCAGTTGCCCTTTGCTGGTTTCCCCTTGCACCAATACCGGCAATGTCATGCTGGCACGGAACTCTTCGGCCAACCCACGCATCATCTGGTGCGAGGTACACAGGAAGAAACATCGCCCTTTGTTAGCATCAATCAAGGGCTTTAGCATCACAGCCAGTTTGCGTGCTGCCCCCGGCTCATTGGCGGAGGGCAAATTCCGCGGCACACACAATAATGCTTGATTGGCGTAGTCAAATGGGCTGGGCAGCAACAGCGTCTTGGCGTTGGTCAGCCCCAGCCGTGAAGTGAAATGTGATAATTGGTCATTCACCGACAGAGTGGCCGAGGTGAAAATCCAGGTTCCAGGTTTTTCTTCGATTAACTCGCGAAAGCGGTCAGAAACGGACAGTGGCGTGAGTGCCAGCACAAAATGCCGTGAATTACATTCATACCAATAACTGTAACCGGGGGTGGTGACATCTTTTAATCGTTTCAGACGGTTGCGATACACCGTCGCCCGCTCAAAGGCCGCATCCAACATGGCGCTGCGCCCCAGTGAAAGCTTCATCACGTCGTAGCACAGTTCCAGCGCATCATCGAGCAACAACAGCGCCCGTTGAATAGCGGGTTGCTCCATCACATCGCGCAGATTGCCGCGATAGCCGGGATCCCCCAGCACCAAACGAAAATCTTGGGTACTTTGTGTCAACCGGTCAGCACTTTTTTGCAATTGCGCCGAGTCACGCACTTCTGTGCGATAAGCAATAATGATGTCTTTCGCCAGATCCATCAGTTGCCTGCTGGTCAATTGCTGGCCGAAATATTGGCTGGCAATATCAGGTATTTGATGGGCCTCATCGAAAATCATCACATCGGCGGTGGGGATTAGCTCGGCAAAGCCGCTCTCTTTCACCACCATATCCGCCAGGAATAAATGGTGGTTAACTACCACCACATCGGCATCCATCGCCCGGCGGCGAGCTTTCACCACAAAGCACTCTTTATACAGCGGGCAATCACTCCCCAGACAGTTATCATTGGTGCTAGTCACTAACGGCCAGACAAAACTGTCTTCTGCAACTTCACCACAAGTGCTGATATCCCCGTCAACGGTTTCTGCCGACCAGCCGCGTAAGCGCACTAAATCCACTAATGTTTCACTGGCCAACTCGCCGCCCGCCAGTGATTGCTGCTCAAGCCGCTCCAGACACAGGTAGTTTGATCGGCCTTTGAGTAACGCCAACTTTCCTTTATATTTTAAGGCGGTAGCGACAGTAGGCAAATCGCGGGAATACAGTTGATCCTGCAATGCTTTGGAGCCAGTGGAGATAATGACTTTGCAATCAGCCCGTAATGCGGGTGCCAAATAAGCAAATGTTTTACCGGTACCAGTACCTGCCTCAACCACAAGTTGTTGTTTGGCATCAATAGATTCACTGATGGCCGCAGCCATTTGGCGCTGAGACTCTCGGGGATTAAAACCTGTAATGGCCTGCGCTAATGCGCCGTCTGTTGCAAAATCGTCTGTCACACTTTCTCTTCCGGGCGAAATCAGCGGTGATTATGCCAAGCCTAAGAGCCCGCGACCACACATTCTCGCGACAAGCTATGCTACCCTGATAGTCATTGACATTTACACAAAGGGGCGAAAATGAGTATTGAGCGTATTAATCCAGAAAAACGGTGGTCAGACGCAGTTGTATTCAACAATACAATCTATTACACCAGCGTTCCGGAAAATCTGGATGCAGACGCCACTGCGCAGACAGCAAACACACTGGCAGCCATTGATATGATGCTGAATCAACTTGGCTCAGATAAAGGCCGTATTTTGGATGCGACTATCTTTTTGGCCGACAAAGCAGATTTCGCGGCAATGAATGCAGCGTGGGATGCTTGGGTGGTGGATGGCAATGCACCGGTACGCTGCACGGTCGAAGCTAAGTTAATGAATCCGAAGTATAAAGTTGAAATCAAAATCATTGCGGCTATTTGATTTTGCGATCTGCTTCAACTAAAAAATGTCACTCGATATACCCAAAGTAATTGGAGTTGCAGGTAGGCGGCCAGCAAACAAATCCCGATGAGCTTACACTGGTAAGTGATTCGGGTTTGCGCGCGCAGCCAACACCCCTGCAACTTCAAGTACAAAGGGGATATCAGGATAGCTTAATCATTACCATGCCGGCCAAGAGCAAGATCAGACCAATCCAACCTTTATAATTCAGCCGCTGATTGAACAAAATCCAACCCGCGGCCACAGTGGCGGCGATACCGAAACCGCCCCACAAGGCATAAGCCACTGATAATTCAATGCCTTTTACCGCTTGCGCCAAAGCACTGAATGCCCCTAGCACTGACAACAATGATAAAATTCCCAACCATACCCGGCGAAAACCATCTGACATTTTCAGCAAAATATTGGCAATTATCTCCAGAATCACCGCCAATATCAGAAAGGCAATATGATAAAACTCAAGCTGTTGCATGATGCTCACCCGAATTTCGGCTCGGACTGCTTGGTTTCTTTGGCTTACGCGTCCCTGATTTCACTAACATTATGCCGCCGATCAAAGTCACTAAACCGGCAATTTTCAGTGGCGATAAGCTTTCATCAAACCACAACACACTGAAAACAGTAATAATCAGGATACCAATCCCTTCCCACAGAGCATAAGCCACCCCTAACGCGACTTTCTTTACCGCCAGCGCCAGCAAGATATATGAGCCGGTTATCATAAAATACATCACGATATGCCCGGTCATCTCACCACTGACACTGGCGTATTTCATTGATAATGTGCCGATAATCTCAGCAACAATCGCTAGACCTAAAAATATCCAATAAATCATCATTCTTCTCCTAACACGCATAAACGCACGCTAAGGTCTATTTGTTACGGTTATCCTCACTCGGCACCCCATTCACCGGGAATAGACGTGCGCAGGCCGTAAGAAATAGAAACTCACTTGGCGTATAAACTTTTTGTTAAATTTATTAACTACGGAAGAAGAAAGGCGCTACAGCTCGCTGCACCAGTGATGCTCACTGGCCAGAATGGCTGACAGGAAGAGTTGGGATGTAGAAGGCTTGAAAGTAATTCCATTAGTTTTCATCATAATATATCTCTTTTTTTTAGCTACACACGTTTTGGTTACATTCTTGTATGCCAAATCCAGTGCGATACGCCTAAAACCCTCATCAAATTGGAATAATTAACTGCTGTATTTTTACCACAGTCAATTTTATAAAGCAAACCATCAATTATATAAATAGTTTATAAAAAGAGATTAAAAAATAATAAGTTAGCCTTTCTAAAAACAACAAAACCCCTGCATTGCAGAGGTTTTGTATTCAGCATAACTGCCGGGTTCTCCCAGCAGTTCATGGAGTTAGAGCAACTTATGCCGTAGCGCCCGCGACAGCTTGTTTGGCTAATTCAGTAATGCGAGCGTAATCACCTTTTTCCAACGCATCAGCCGGAACCAACCATGAACCGCCGATACACAATACGCTTTTCAGCGCCAGGTAATCGCGATAGTTGTTCGGTGTGATACCGCCAGTTGGGCAGAAACGCACTTGAGAGAATGGGCCGCCGATAGCTTGCAAGGCTTTAACACCACCATTAGCTTCTGCCGGGAAGAATTTAAACTCACGCAGGCCATAACTCATGCCAAGCATCAGTTCAGAAACTGTGCTTATTCCTGGGATCAATGGAATATCACCTTCGGTTGCCGCTTTGAGAAGTTCATCAGTCAGCCCTGGGCTAATGGCAAATTGAGCACCTGCTTCAACTACGTCAGCCAGTTGCTGCGGATTAAGAACCGTACCCGCCCCCACAATGGCCTCAGGAACTTCTTTGGCAATAGCGCGAATAGCCTCAACAGCACAAGGGGTGCGCAACGTCACTTCCAGCACCCGAACACCACCAGCCACCAAAGCTTTTGCTAGCGGTACCGCCTGCTCGATCTTATTTATCACGATCACCGGGACGACAGGGCCTGCGGTCATTACCTGCTCTGCGCTCATTTTCCAGCTTTTCATTCGTTGTTATCTCCACTTATGCCGATTGGCATGGACTCACCCGAAGGTGTCAGTTGAAAGATGGCTGGCAGAACATTGACGATGAGGTTTCGCCAGCCATAAAGAATCACAATGCGAGCCAGCTAACGGCTCTTTATTATTGCACCTGAGTGGGCGCTGTTATCGGGCAATATACCCGTCATACTTCAAGCTGCATGTGCGTTGGCTACGCTCAATAACCCGAATCACTTACTGATGTAAGCTCATCGGGACTCTCTCGCTTGCCGCCTTCCTGCAACTCGAATTATTTAGGGTATAGTCATAACCTAAATAGTTATTCGAACTCATTCCATGAACGGCCATCACGAGTAATCATAGCAACAGAGGCTACTGGCCCCCATGTCCCAGATTGATAAGGCTTTGGAGCCTCATTATCAGCAGCCCACGCATCCATGATGGAATCGACCCACTTCCAAGCTTCCTCCACCTCATCACGGCGCACAAACAGGGCTTGAATACCGCGCATCGTCTCCAACAGCAGACGTTCATAAGCATCCGCAATATGCTGTTCGTTAAAGGTTTTGGAGAAGCTGAGATCAAGCTTGGTGGTTTGCAGACGGTGTTTATGCTCAAGACCGGGCACTTTATTCAGCACTTCAATTTCGATGCCTTCATCTGGCTGCAAACGGATGGTCAGTTTGTTCTGTGGTAATTGTTGATAAGACTCACGGAACAGATTCAGCGCAGGGTTTTTAAAGTACACCACCACTTCAGAACATTTGCTTGGCAGACGTTTACCGGTTCTCAGATAGAACGGCACACCGGCCCAACGCCAGTCATCAATATCGACCCGGATAGAAACGAATGTTTCGGTATTGCTGCTCTTATTCGCCCCTTCTTCTTCCAGATAGCCGGGGACTTTATTGCCCTGTACAAAGCCGGCCGTATACTGACCTCGAACCGTGGTTTCGCGGACATTGGTGTGGTCAATACGGCGCAGCGAGCGCAGCACTTTCACTTTTTCATCACGGATACGGTCGGTACTCAAATCTGCCGGTGGTGACATGGCAATCATGGTTAGGATTTGCAGCAAGTGGTTCTGGATCATGTCGCGCATCTGACCGGCCTGATCAAAATAGCCCCAGCGCCCTTCAATCCCCACTTCCTCTGCGACAGTAATCTGCACATGATCAATGGTGCGGTTATCCCAGTTAGACGCAAACAGTGAGTTAGCAAAACGCAAAGCCAACAGATTCAATACTGTCTCTTTACCTAAATAATGGTCGATACGGTAAACCTGGCATTCGTTGAAATACTCAGCGACCTGATCATTAATCACCCGTGAGGAAGCTAAATCTTTCCCCAAAGGTTTTTCCATTACCACGCGTGCTGGCTCTTTATTCAGCCCCGCTTCACCCAATCCTTTACAAATTGCGCCAAAGGTATTCGGCGGCATCGCGAAGTAGTTGATGGTTGTGCGATTTTTTTGATCCAGCATTTTGCCCAATTTGGCAAAGTGTTTGCTGTCATTGACGTCTAAATTACAGAAATCGAGGCGAGAACTGAGTTTTTGCCACAATTCATCATCCAGCGTCTCTTTCATAAAGGTATCGAGGGCTTCCCTTACCACGGCTGTGTACGCGTCTTTGTCCCAGTCGGCACGGCCTACGCCGATAATCCGAGTATCAGGGTGGATGTGACCCGCTTTCTCTAATTGGTAAAGGGAAGGCAACAGTTTCCGACGCGCTAAGTCGCCCTTAGCGCCGAAAATCACCAGATCACACGCCTGGGCTGCCTGGGCTGTATTAGTTACCGCCATGTTATACTCCTCGTTGCAGGATATTTGTAATTTTCTTACATTACTAATGTACTCTCTTTGACTATAGCCAGTAAACCCAGATAAAAGTGGACCAAAAAAGGTTAAAAAACACTCAATGGAGTGGCAGGCCGCGTCAAATCAGGCGGTGCAACTTTAAAATGTAATTTTATGACGTTTTTGACAACTATTTACCATTATGAAAATTAGACACAGGTCATATTCTGGTGAAAAAGAGTTGTTTCCAACCAGATGTCTCTGCCAACGGGTTCCAGCTCGTAGTATATTTTCATTAAACCGACATAGATTTCTCCTTTAAATGAAATCGGTAAAACCCATGGGTGACTCTCGTTATATGAATACGCTGGAAAATATCCAAAATAATCTGGACCTCCTGAGCAAGTCGGAAAGGAAAGTCGCCGAGGTGATCCTCGCTTCCCCACAAACTGCCATCCACTCAAGTATTGCCACATTAGCCAAATTGGCGAACGTCAGCGAACCCACGGTAAACCGCTTTTGCCGTCGACTAGACACCAAAGGTTTCCCTGATTTTAAACTTCATTTGGCACAAAGTCTGGCAAATGGCACACCTTATGTGAATCGGAACGTCGAAGAGGATGATAGTGTAGCCGCTTACACTGGGAAAATATTTGAATCGACCATGGCCAGTTTGGATATGGCGAAAAATAATTTAGATATTGCCGCGATCAACCGAGCAGTGGATTTATTGACACAAGCGAAGAAAATTTCGTTCTTTGGCCTTGGTGCGTCGGCCGCTGTAGCCCATGACGCAATGAATAAATTCTTCCGGTTTAATATCCCGATAATTTATTTCGATGATATCGTGATGCAACGCATGAGTTGCATGAATTCCAATGAAGGTGATGTGGTGGTATTAATATCACACACTGGGCGGACAAAAAGCCTCGTTGAGCTGGCACAGCTCGCGCGTGAAAACGATGCCACAGTGATTGCCATTACCTCGCGTGATACTCCGCTGGCTAATGAAGCAACATTACCTCTGTTGCTGGACGTGCCGGAAGATACTGATATGTATATGCCGATGGTATCGCGTATTGCTCAATTGACCTTAATTGATGTCTTAGCGACCGGTTTTACTCTGCGCCGAGGGGCTAAATTCAGGGATAACCTAAAGCGGGTTAAAGATGCATTGAAAGAATCTCGCTTCGACAAAAACTCTCAACAAATCAATAGTGGTGAGTAAGGTTAGAAAACTAAATGTGTCAAAAAGTAAATGACACGCAGGCCGAAGTCGCTTTGTTTTGTGTTAGCGCATCTTCTGCCGTGAAAGTTTGACGTATCATTGAAATATGATACGTGTTTGACTCGATCAATATCCGAGTCAATAAGGAGTCAATAGCTCGCTTTTGTAATGTGGTCATTGATGTAAAAATGGAATCTGCATGGGCCATTTTACGCATCAATTGTTTTACAGTCGCAAGCGGATAACATAAATGACACTATGTTGTTGTAAAACGTTTTGTTGTAAAACGTTGTTAGCGCAAACATAACTGTCACAGATACATCGTCGTAAAATTTGTCACTTACATTAGATTTTACTATCGGATTTATTATCCGCTGTTTTAACAACACCATGCTTCATCAGTCAACGGAGTAAGAGATGTCCAGACGGCTCAGAAGGACCAAGATTGTTACTACACTGGGGCCGGCTACTGACCGCGACAATAATCTGGAAAAGATTATTGTCGCGGGTGCTAACGTAGTCCGCCTGAATTTTTCCCATGGTAGTGCTGAAGATCATATATCGCGGGCCAATAAAGTCCGTGAGATTGCCGCCCGATTGGGGCGCCATGTAGCGATTCTTGGCGATTTACAGGGTCCTAAGATCCGGGTATCTACTTTTAAGGAAGGAAAAGTCTTCCTTAACGTACACGATAAATTCTTGCTCGATGCCAATATGGCAAAAGGCGAAGGCGATAAAGACAAAGTTGGTATCGATTATAAAGGATTACCGGCAGATGTTGTTCCCGGTGACATCCTGTTGCTGGACGATGGTCGCGTACAATTAAAAGTCATTGAAGTTCAGGGCATGAAAGTGTTCACCGAAGTGACTGTCGGCGGCCCGCTCTCCAACAACAAAGGTATCAACAAGTTAGGTGGTGGCCTGTCTGCTGAAGCGCTGACAGAAAAAGATAAAGCCGACATTATTACTGCCGCCAAAATTGGTGTGGATTTCCTGGCGGTCTCTTTCCCACGTACTGGCGAAGATTTGAATTATGCTCGCCGTTTGGCGCGTGATGCTGGCTGCAATGCGCAAATCGTAGCAAAAGTTGAGCGTGCTGAAGCCGTGGCGACAGATGAAGCCATGGACGATATCATTCTGGCCTCAGATGTAGTGATGGTTGCCCGTGGTGACTTGGGTGTCGAAATCGGCGACCCTGAGTTAGTCGGCATTCAGAAAAAACTGATTCGCCGGGCTCGCCAGCTAAACCGTGCAGTTATCACTGCGACCCAGATGATGGAGTCAATGATAACCAACCCAATGCCAACACGTGCGGAAGTAATGGACGTGGCTAACGCCGTATTGGATGGTACCGATGCGGTCATGTTGTCAGCCGAAACAGCAGCGGGCCAGTATCCGGCTGAAACGGTTGCCGCCATGGCGCGTGTTTGTCTCGGTGCAGAAAAAATCCCAAGTATCAATGTGTCCAAACACCGCCTTGATGTGCAATTCGACAATGTCGAAGAAGCCATTGCGATGTCGACCATGTATGCGGCAAACCACTTGAAAGGCATTACAGCAATTATTGCGATGACTGAATCTGGCCGCACGGCGCTGATGATGTCGCGTATCAGTTCTGGCTTGCCAATCTTTGCGATGTCACGTCATGAGCATACTTTGAACCTGACGGCTATTTATCGCGGTGTCACGCCAGTGTATTGCGATACCCATACTGATGGCATTCTTGCCGCAACCGAAGCAGTTAATCGACTGAAAGATAAAGGTTTCCTGGTGTCTGGCGATTTAGTTATCGTCACACAAGGCGATGTTATGGGGACGATTGGTACCACCAATACCAGCCGCATCATCCGCGTTGAGTAATCTTTAATTAGAAACAAAAAGCCCACTCATTAATAGCGGGCTTTTTGTTGTCTCTATTCAACTACATTCAACTGTCGGCCTTTACTCAATGACCGACCTTAGAGATCCTTACGAACATACGGCTCTATCTCGCCTTCTCGCCGGGTTTTCAGCAGTTTTAGAATCCAGGTATATTGTTCTGGATTCGGTTTAACCAACAACTCAACTTCTTCATTCATTCGGCGCGCAATATAAGCATCGTCGGCATCGGCCAAATCATCCATTGGCGGACGAATATAGATATCAAGGCGGTGCTCACGATAATTGTAAACCGGAAACATGGGAACAATGGCCGCACGACAAACTTTCATCAACCGCCCGACTGCCGGTAATGTCGCCTTATAGGTCGCAAAGAAATCAACAAACTCACTTTGCTCAGGGCCATAGTCCTCATCGGGTAAATAATATCCCCAAAAACCCTGACGCACTGAGCTAATAAACGGCTTAATGCCACTTTCACGTGCATGAATGCGCCCGCCAAACCGCAAGCGCGCGCTATTCCATAAGTAATCGACTAATGGATTTCGTTGGTGATGGAACATACCAGCAACCGGCTTACCTTGTTCAGCTAACAGCATGGCGGGAATATCAATCGACCATGCATGGGGCACTAACAAAATAACATTGCGCTCCTGCTGCTGTAGGCCATCAAGAATATCCAACCCGTGCCAGTGAACACGCGATAACACTTTCTTTGGGTCACGAAAACACAGCTCGGCCATCATCATTAAAGGCTGCGCTGCGGTCGCAAACATTTGATCAATAATATGTTCGCGCTCTGCCTCTGGCAGCTCTGGCATACAATAAAGGAGGTTAATGCGGGCACGACGACGGGCACTTTTGGCAAATTTACCCGCAAGACGCCCCACCCCGGCCAATAATGGATCACGGAATTTCGGTGGGACATAAGCCATAGCCGCCATTGCCCCAGCACCTAACCATACCCCCCAAAACCGGGGATGTAGGAAAGATTTCTTAAATACCGGAATAAAACCAGCTGCGTCGTTTTTCTCTTTATGCATGGGAAACTCTTGGAATGGGCGGTGGGATAATAATATACCGCTGGGTATAAACACGCCGGTAGCATAAATTCATGACTACCGGCGAGCTATTAATCCAGTTGCAGCTGCGGAATGACCTGCTTCGCAATAGCCAGATAGTCACTGCGGTCTTTGCCGCTCAGCCCTTCTGAACGCGGTAACTTAGCGGTCAATGGGTTAACGGCTTGCTGGTTCATCCAGAATTCATAATGCAGATGCGGGCCTGTGGAGCGGCCGGTGTTACCCGACAAGGCAATACGATCACCACGTTTCACTTTTTGGCCTGGTTTCACCAGTAATTTTTTCAAATGCATGTAACGGGTGGTGTATTGGCGGCCATGACGAATAGCCACATAGTTACCCGCAGCCCCGCTACGTTTAGCAATAACCACTTCGCCATCACCGACAGCAAGCACTGGGGTACCCACTGGCATCGCAAAATCCACCCCTTTATGCGGTGCAATGCGCCCGGTTACCGGGTTAATGCGGCGAGGATTAAAGTTAGACGAGACCCGGAATTGCTTCATGGTAGGAAAACGCATAAAACCACGCGCCAAACCAGAACCAAGCCGGTCATAGAACTTACCGTCATCGGCACGGATGGCGTAATAATCTTTACCGCCAGAACGCATACGCACCCCAACCAGTTGGCTTTGCTCACTGCGGCCATCAAGTATTTCACGGGACATCAACACCGAGAACTGATCACCTTTACGCAGTTTGGCAAAATCCAACTGCCATTGTAATGCTTTTGTCACAGCGCGAATCTCTGCGCCCGTCAAACCGGCTTTTTTGGCACTGGTAACAAAACTACCGTCGAGCCGACCGGTGAGAACCGCATTGGTCCACTCGCCTTTCTGTAACTCTTTTGTTTCTTTGAAATTATTACCTACACGGTCATAGGTGCGGGTTTCACGACGAGAAACCTCCCATGTCAGGCGCTGCAAATCACCGGTGTCGTTGACTGTCCAAGAGATTTGTTGCCCGATTTTCAGATTTCGCAAATCACGATTTTGAGTTGCCAACAGCGAAACATCGGAGATATCAATGCCATATTGGGTCAGAATGGTACTAAGGGTATCGCCGGTCGAGACCACGTACTCATGAACACCACTTTCACTGACATCTTTAGCATCTAATTCGTCTTGTGGGATTTCATCATCAGGGGTTGGCTGATCAATAGGCTCACTGGCTTCGGGGAGTAAAACACGGCTTTGGCTGGTATCTAATACAACACTTTTAGCAACAGGTTCGTGCTCCGAATGATAAACAAAAGGCCGCCAAACAGCTACGGCCAGTGTCATTACAGTCAACGACCCCAGCATAATGCGGTGGGGTCGAGGGAGATTGTTATACGCCAAAGTGATAGTTCGGACTATCTGCTGCACTTATGAGTATCCTTTTAATCTTACTTCAGGCAGCTCACGTATTGGTTCGACAACTGAGACATAAAGTCCACATAGCTGTCCTTGCCTAATACTATGCCACTCCCCAAAGGATCTAAGGTGCCTGAACGCACGTCTGTTCCTTTGGCGACAGCATTAATGACGGCTGGCCTGAATTGTGGCTCAGCAAAAACGCATACCGCGTTATGCTCAACCAACTGTGTTCGAATTTGATGTAAACGCTGCGCACCAGGTTGAATTTCGGGATTGACTGTAAAATGCCCTAATGGGCTCAAGCCAAAATGTTTTTCAAAGTAGCCATAAGCATCATGAAAAACGAAGTATCCCTTACCTTGGGCAGGCTTTAACATAGTAGCAATATTTTTTTCATTTTGCGCTAGTTGATCCTCGAATCGGCGCAGGTTTGCATCTAGTTTGTCCTTATTTTGTGGCATAAGTTCCAATAATCTGTCGTGAATAGCAATTGCCGATTGTTTGGCAATGGTTGGGGACAACCAAATATGCATGTTATATCCACCATGGTGGTGCTCGTCACTATGATTATCTTTCGCATGATCATGATCATGCCTTTCATCTGCCCCTTCATTACCCCCCTCTTCATCACCTTTCATTAACAAAGGTGTAACTGACGGTAGCTGTGCCAAGGCTATCTTTTTATTATCAGTAACTTGCGTTAACGGTTTTGCTAAAAATGCTTCCATTTCCGGCCCAACCCAAATAACCAGGTCAGCGCTGCGTAACCGCTGGACATCTGATGGACGCAAAGCATAATCATGTGGCGATGCGCCATCGGGCAGTAAGACTTCGGTGGGTAATACACCATCAGCAATGGCTGCGGCGATAAAACCTAACGGACGCACTGATGTAACGACCGCAGCGGAGGCAATATTAAATGGGCTGGCCGCTAAAATTGCACTGCCCAAAATTGCCCGCTTCAACCACTTGTTTTTATGTAACATAATATGAACTCTCGACGTTTTGATCGCTAAGGCGTAATATTATAACATTCAGTCGGTTCTGCAAACGTAATCATAATGCCCACATTGGTCACACTAAATAAAATATCCGTCACTTTTGGTAGTCGGCGGGTATTAAATGATATTTCCCTTTCACTGCGTCCGGGGAGAATTCTCACTCTGCTTGGGCCAAATGGCGCGGGCAAATCAACACTGGTTCGCGTGGTGTTGGGGTTAATTGCCCCCACCAGTGGCACTCTTGTTCGTGAGTCAGGTTTGCGCATTGGCTATGTTCCACAAAAGCTTCATCTGGATGCCACCTTGCCGCTAACAGTCAGCCGCTTTATGCGCTTGAAACCGGGTGTTAAAAAAGCGGATATTTTACCCGCTCTTAAACGAGTTCACGCGGCGCATCTATTAGACCAGCCGATGCAAAAACTGTCCGGTGGTGAAAATCAACGTGTTCTCTTGGCCCGTGCATTATTAAATCGGCCGCAGTTATTAGTGTTAGATGAGCCAACGCAAGGTGTTGATGTTAATGGTCAATTAGCACTGTATGACTTAATTGAACAGTTACGCCGAGAACTCGGCTGTGCCGTCTTGATGGTTTCCCATGACCTGCATTTAGTAATGGCCAAAACTGACGAAGTATTATGTCTTAACCAACATATTTGTTGCTCCGGTGCACCAGAAGTGGTTTCAACTCATCCTGAGTTTATCGCCATGTTTGGTAATCGCGGAGCAGAGCAATTAGCGGTTTACCGCCATCACCATAATCATCGCCACGATTTGCACGGAAAGATTATTTTGAAAAACAGTGGGAGCCGGGACGCATGATTGAATTATTGTTGCCTGGTTGGTTAGCCGGTGTGTTGCTGGCTACTGCAGCCGGCCCTCTGGGGTCTTTTGTCGTCTGGCGGCGGATGTCTTATTTTGGCGATACCCTAGCGCATGCATCATTACTGGGTGTTGCCTTCGGTTTATTGCTCGATGTGAACCCATTCTATGCCGTGATAGCAATGACCATGGCGCTAGCACTCATTCTGGTGTGGTTAGAACGCCGCCCACAATTAGCTGTCGATACACTGCTCGGGATTATGGCTCATAGCGCATTATCTTTGGGTCTGGTGGTGGTTAGCCTGATGCATAATGTGCGGGTCGATTTAATGGCCTATCTATTTGGCGACCTGCTTTCCGTGACTCTGAGTGATATCTGGCTCATTGCCGCTGGAGTGGTCGTGGTGTTGGGGATATTGTGCTGGCAATGGCGATCATTGCTATCAATGACCATCAGCCCGGAGCTGGCCCATGTGGACGGTGTAAATTTAGAGCGCGTTCGGATGTTGCTGATGCTAGTGACCGCACTGACCATAGGGTTGTCGATGAAATTCGTCGGTGCATTGATTATCACTTCCTTGCTGATAATCCCAGCCGCTGCTGCTCGCCGCTTTGCTCGGACACCAGAACAAATGGCCGGAATTGCAATTGGTATTGGCATTGTCGCGGTGACAGGCGGTTTAACTTTCTCTGCTTTCTATGACACCCCGGCAGGCCCTTCCGTCGTTCTTTGTGCCGCTGTGATGTTCATCCTGAGTCTGTCACAAAAAGCGCGCGGGTAATAATTGTTAAGTGGGGTTTATATTAATAAACCCCATTCTTAACCCCTTCCCCTATTTTGCCCATCACTTCCCATAACCATCAATTCTGTTTTTTATATTTTAATTAGTGTGATCAACCACAAATACAATATATATGCAGTGTAATACCCTGCATAATACTTCAAACATTGAGCAATATATTGATTATGCCGATTCTTAACTCGTCTCTGCATGGGCTTTGTACGCTCTCAATTTACGCCGAATGACCATTCGCACAGAGGCGACTTATCATGGAAAGATCCACCCCCACAGGTTTACTTCAGCAACCTAAACCGTTCTTTATGATCTTTTTTGTCGAGTTATGGGAGAGATTCGGTTATTACGGTGTACAAGGTATTCTGGCTGTTTTCTTCGTTAAACAGCTTGGGTTCTCGCAAGAACAAGCATTTGTCACTTTTGGTGCTTTTGCTGCTTTGGTTTATGGCCTAATTTCCATCGGTGGATATGTCGGTGACCATCTACTCGGGACTAAACGCACCATGGTCTTGGGGGCGGTAGTGCTGGCGTTGGGATATTTCGCCACCGGTTTATCATTGTACCAACCGAACCTGATTTTCTTTGCTTTAGGAACTATTGCTGTGGGCAATGGTTTATTCAAAGCCAACCCAGCCAGCTTATTATCTAAATGTTATCCGCCGAAAGATCCTCGGTTGGACGGGGCCTTTACTCTATTCTATATGTCGATCAATATCGGCTCCTTAGTGTCACTTTCACTGGCACCGGTTATAGCCGAACGTTTTGGTTATACCGTGACCTATTACTTATGCGGCATTGGTTTGATTTTTGCCCTGCTGGTCTACTTCTGCTGTCGTCATATGGTGCGCCATATTGGTTCTGAACCCGATACAAAACCCTTAAATTGGCGCAATCTGCTATTGGTGCTGCTGGGCAGCGCAGTGATGATATGTGTCTGCGCCTGGTTGATGAATCATGTGTTCATTGCCAATTTGGTGCTAATCGCGTTGTCACTGGTCGTCGTCTTTATCTTTTTCAGAGAAGCATCGAAGCAGGACCAACTGGGCCGTAATAAAATGTTTGTTGCTTTCATTCTGATGATTGAAGCTATCGTATTTTACGTTTTATATGCACAAATGCCGACTTCGCTTAACTTCTTTGCTATCAATAATGTCCATCATGAGATCCTCGGCTTCAGCATTAATCCAGTTAGTTTCCAAGCGCTTAACCCATTCTGGGTGGTGGTCGCCAGCCCCATTTTGGCCTCAATTTATACTCGGTTGGGCAGCCAAAATCGTGACTTATCCATGCCCGCAAAATTTACATTAGGGATGTTTTTATGTTCGCTGGGTTTCCTGACTGCGGCTGCGGCCGGAATGTGGTTCGCTGATGCACAAGGTCTAACATCACCTTGGTTTATTGTTCTGGTTTATTTATTCCAGAGCTTGGGGGAGTTGATGATAAGCGCCCTTGGCTTAGCGATGGTGGCGGCTTTAGTGCCACAATACTTAATGGGGTTTATTCTTGGGATGTGGTTCTTGACTCAGGCTGCCTCATTCCTGATTGGCGGCTACGTTGCAACCTTTACCGCGACACCTGAGGGCATGACTGATCCACTTGAAACCTTACCTATCTACACGGATGTGTTTGGTAAAATTGGCATGGTCACACTGGTAATTGCGCTGGTTATGGCACTACTTATCCCATGGCTTAACCAAATGATTAATACATCGACCACGGAGAAAACAGTCGCCTAAGAATAGCGCGATCAGGGCTGGCACCAGCGCAGCCCTGCATCAAAGAGGCTTACTCTGCGCGGATGATACCAAAATGTTTATAAGCATGATTGGTGGCAATGCGCCCACGGGGGGTCCGCTGGATAAAGCCTTGTTGGATTAAATACGGCTCCAGCACGTCTTCAATGGTTTCCCGCTCCTCACCAATTGCCGCCGCCAAGTTATCCAACCCCACTGGGCCGCCCATAAATTTATCGATAACAGCCAGCAAGAGTTTGCGGTCCATAAAATCAAAACCTTCGGCGTCGACATTCAGCATATCCAGCGCTTTCATCGCCACATCGCCGTTGATAGCGCCATCGGCCCTGACCTCAGCGAAATCACGCACGCGCCGTAACAAGCGGTTGGTGATGCGCGGTGTCCCTCGGGAGCGACGGGCTAATTGATGTGCCCCGTCAGGAGTGAGTTCCAGCCCCAAATATTTGGCACTGCGGGTGACGATATGTTCTAAATCAGCAACTTGATAAAACTCAAGGCGCTGCACAATACCAAATCGATCACGCAACGGTGCAGTTAATGACCCCGCACGGGTCGTCGCGCCAATCAAGGTAAATGGGGGTAAATCGAGTTTGATTGAGCGCGCCGCCGGGCCTTCTCCAATCATGATATCCAGTTGATAATCTTCCATGGCCGGATAGAGGATTTCTTCAACCACGGGTGATAAACGATGGATTTCATCAATGAATAATACGTCGTGCGGCTCAAGATTGGTCAGCATAGCAGCCAAGTCGCCCGCTTTTTCCAATACCGGGCCAGAGGTGGTACGCAGATTCACCCCCATTTCATTAGCAACAATATTTGCCAATGTGGTTTTTCCCAGTCCCGGAGGGCCAAATATCAGCACATGATCCAGCGCATCACCGCGCTGTTTCGCCGCCTGAATGAAGATTTCCATTTGCTCGCGGACATGGGGCTGCCCGACATATTCTGCCAACAGCTTCGGGCGGATAGCCCTATCAATACTCTCTTCATCACTGATAACACCCGCAGAGATCAGGCGGTCTGCTTCAATCATTTTAGACCCCTACTTCAATCATCTTAAAACCCTATTCATTCTATAACGCGGCACGCAAAGCATCACGGATCAGGGTTTCACAATCAGCGCCCGGTTTAGCAATTTTGCTCACTAAACGGCTAGCTTCTTGGGGTTTATAACCTAAAGCCACCAGCGCAGAAGCGGCTTCTGCTTCGATATCGGCATCAGAGATTTGTGACGAACTACTGGCAGGTAATTGAATATCACCGGTATTATTGAACAAGTCACCATTGAGACCTTTAAAGCGGTCTTTCATTTCAACAACCAAGCGCTCAGCTGTCTTCTTGCCGACACCCGGTAATTTCACCAGAGTGGTGATATCTTCCCGTTCAACCGCCGCCACAAACTGTTGTGCTGACATGCCGGAGAGAATGGCCAGTGCCAGTTTTGGCCCCACACCATTCACTTTTATCAACTCACGAAACAGCGCCCGTTCTTGCTTATCATTGAAGCCGTACAGCAGTTGGGCATCTTCGCGCACCACAAACTGGGTAAAGATAATGGCTTCCTGCCCCAATTCTGGCAGCTCATAAAAACAGGTCATTGGCAGTTGGACTTCATAGCCAACGCCGTTTGTTTCCAGCAGCACCAAGGGGGGCTGTTTTTCCAGAATGATACCTCTGAGGCGCCCTATCACGTTGACTTTCTCCTCGTTTACCCACATTCGGGTATAAACATAATGCCTGTTTATAGCATAAAAAATGCTGGATGGATATCCAGCTTACAGTAACAGTTAACCTGCTCGCATTAAAATACCAGTCAACGGAGCCTGCCACGAGCCAACACCATTTGGTCATTACCCAATCGCAGGGTATTTTGGCTAAGATGACAATGGGTTATAGCAATGGCCAATGCATCGGCGGCATCAGCCTGAGGGTTCGCAGGGAGTTTCAACAGTGAGCGCACCATGTGCTGAACCTGGCTTTTTTCTGCCGCTCCGGTGCCGACCACAGTCTGTTTAACTTGCCGAGCCGCATATTCGGAAACCGGCAAATTCAGGTTTACCGCCGCGACAATCGCCGCCCCACGCGCCTGACCCAGCTTTAATGCTGAATCCGGGTTCTTCGCCATAAACACTTGTTCGATAGCAAAAAAGTCGGGTTGAAATTGGGTGATAATTTCAGTGACACCTGCATAAATTAACTTCAGGCGAGTCGGCATATCGTCAACGACAGTGCGAATACAGCCGCTACCCAGATAAGTAAGCTGGCGACCTTGTTGGCGGATTACGCCATAACCGGTGACACGAGAACCGGGATCGATGCCTAATACGATCGCCATACCAGTTTATTCACCTTGTTTAGTGCTTCTAATGACACTGGCCACAAAACGCGGCCAGTGTTATAGCCGTCATATTTCAAGCGGCAATAGACCTAAAATCACACTGAATTACAGGGTTGCTGCCACTTCATCAGAGATTTCACCGTTATGGTAAACCTCTTGCACATCATCCGAATCTTCCAGCATATCAATCAAGCGCAGCAGTTTTGGTGCAGTTTCTGCATCTAAATCAGCTTTAGTTGATGGGATAAGAGAAACTTCAGCGCCTTCGGCGACTAAACCCGTGGCATCCAGTGCATCTTTCACCGCCCCGAGAGATTCCCAAGCGGTAAAGACATCAATAGCACCGTCATCATAGACCACGATATCATCAGCACCAGCTTCCAGTGCCGCATCCATCACCGCATCTTCTTCTAAACCCGGTGCGTATGAAATAACACCTTTTTTGGTGAATAGATAAGAAACAGAACCATCCGTCCCCAAATTACCACCTGTTTTGGTGAATGCATGGCGAACTTCAGATACGGTACGGTTACGATTATCACTCAAGCATTCAACCATCACGGCAGTGCCGCCTGGGCCATAGCCTTCGTAAATGATGGTTTCCATGTTGTTATCGTCATCACCGCCCACACCGCGGGCAATGGCGCGGTTCAGGGTGTCGCGCGTCATGTTATTCGACAACGCTTTATCGATAGCCGCACGCAAACGCGGGTTAGCACCGGGGTCACCACCGCCCAGACGGGCTGCTGTTACCAGCTCACGGATAATTTTAGTGAAAATTTTACCGCGCTTGGCATCCTGTGCCGCTTTGCGGTGTTTTGTGTTGGCCCATTTACTATGACCTGCCATAAGTCTCTCCAAAATAGCCTAATTAGACTGAATAAAGAACGTACTCTTCAATCGCTTGCTGATTGCTCCAGGACTTAGTCAATGCCGCGGCATCCGCAGCATCTAACCACTGGTAAGCAAGATGTTCGGTAATCACCACATCTCGCTCTTCGGGTAACGCCACACAGAACCAATGTTCTTTATTATGTGTAACACCCGGCGCATAGCGACGGCGCAAATGCACAAAGAGTTCAAATTCCACACAGCGCTGGCAGTCGAACAGCTCCAGATTTTCACCCAGTATATCAATGCCGACTTCTTCCTTTACTTCACGCTGTGCAGTTTGCAACGGAGTTTCATCACCTTCCAGGCTGCCGGTGACCGACTGCCAAAAATCAGGATCATCACGCCGTTGCAGCATCAACACCCGACCACTTTTTCTGACGTAGATGACCGCCAGTATTGATTCGGGGCGTTTATACCCGTCATCTTTCAAACTGCAGGTGTGTTGGCTGCGCTCAATCATCCGAATCACTTATCGGTATAAGCTCATCGGGATTCTCTTGCTTGCCGCCTTCCTGCATCTTGAAATCTATTGGGTATATATAATTCATTACTGACTCTCGTCTTCCGCGCTATCCGTTGCTCCTTTCTTCGCCACAACGCTGATAGACAGCTCTTGCAGTGAAGCAGGATTAGCAAAGCTTGGCGCGTCAGTCATCAGACAAGCGGCCGCCGTGGTTTTCGGGAAAGCAATAACATCGCGGATATTATCAGTACCGGTCAACAGCATAACCAAGCGATCCAGACCAAAAGCCAGGCCCGCATGTGGCGGTGTGCCGTATTTCAATGCATCCAGCAGGAAGCCAAACTTCTCGCGCTGTTCGTGTTCATTAATACCCAGAATACCAAACACTTGCTGCTGCATTTCAGTGCGGTGGATACGCACGGAACCACCACCAACCTCGTAACCATTGATGACCATATCGTAAGCATTGGCGATGGCGTTAGTCGGTGCCGCGGCTAGCTGTTCAGGACTCATGTCTTTCGGCGCAGTGAACGGATGGTGCATTGCAGTCAGACCACCTTCGCTGTCATCTTCAAACATGGGGAAGTCCACAACCCACAGCGGTGCCCATGTACCCAGCTTGGTCAACGCCAAATCGCGACCCACTTTCAGGCGCAATGCCCCCATGGCATCAGTCACAATTTTATAGCTATCAGCCCCGAAGAATAGAATATCGCCGCTTTCAGCTTGAGTGCGAGCCAAAATAGCTTCCAACACTTCTGCACTAAGGAATTTTGCGATTGGGCTTTGTACACCCTCAACGCCCGCCGCGCGGTCATTGACTTTTAACCATGCCAAACCTTTCGCGCCATAGATGCCGACAAACTGACCGTATTCATCAATTTGCTTACGCGTTACCTGTGCGCCACCCGGTACACGCAAGGCAGCAACGCGGCCTTTGGCATCATTGGCCGGGCCAGAGAAGACTTTAAATTCAACCTCTTTCACCAGATCCGCAACATCCACTAATTCCATTGGATTACGCAAGTCTGGTTTATCAGAGCCGTAACGGCGCATAGCTTCAGCAAAGGTCATTACTGGGAAATCACCCAGATCCACACCTTTGGTTTCCTGCCACAATTCGCGCACCAGTTTCTCCATCACTTCGCGCACTTGATCGGCGGTCATGAAAGAGGTTTCAACATCTATCTGGGTAAATTCTGGCTGACGGTCAGCACGTAAATCTTCATCGCGGAAACATTTTACAATCTGATAATAGCGGTCAAAACCAGACATCATCAGCAGTTGTTTGAACAGCTGCGGTGACTGTGGCAATGCATAGAATTTGCCTTTATGTACGCGGCTTGGCACTAAATAATCACGAGCGCCTTCTGGCGTTGCTTTGGTCAGCATCGGGGTTTCAATATCAAGGAAACCATGGCTGTCCATAAAGCGACGGACAAAGCTGGTGATTTTTGCGCGAGTTTTCAGGCGGTCGGCCATCTCAGGGCGACGCAGATCCAGATAGCGATATTTCAGGCGCTGCTCTTCACTGTTGGTCTGATTAGAGTCCAGTGGCAACGGCTCTGAGCGGTTAATAATATTCAATGTATTGGCGAAAATTTCCACTTCGCCGGTAGACATATCTTTATTGATTTGGCTGTCAGGACGCGCACGCACGGTACCAGTAATCTGGATACAGAACTCATTACGCAGTTCAGAAGCTTGTTCGTAAGCGGCTTTATGATCGGGATCGAAGAATACCTGAACAATGCCTTCACGGTCGCGCATATCAATAAAAATCAGGCCACCGAGATCACGACGACGGTTAACCCAACCACAAAGTGTCACTTCTTGGCCTACATGGGACAGATTCAACTGCCCGCAATACTCAGTACGCATACGATATCCTTTTACTCAGCCGATGCCGCACGCGTTATGCACTGTCCGTGCGGCTGTTTTCTTAGGTATTCTGGATTAAAAAGTGTTGAAAAAAGTGAGTCATTATAAAGGAAATTCATGGCATAGATAAGAGCGAACGTACCGCTCAGGCACGACAAAATCTCTTTCAACGCTGTTTTCACACATCATTTAACAAAATTATCCCCTCACCGGGGCTACCCGATAACATATGTTGGCATAAACTGGTCAGCAGATTAAGTCTGTCACTCGGAATTTCCCCCAATGATATCGAGGCATAACACCATGAAACTTGATGCAAAAAACACCGCGCTGGTATTGATTGATTTGCAGCAGGGGATCTTACCCTACGCCAAAGGCCCTTACAGTGCCGAACAAGTTATCGCGACCAATGCTCGCCTGGCAGAACGATTTCGTCAGCTCGGTGCCCCAGTGGTTTTCGTGCGCGTAGGTTGGTCAGATTCATTTGCTGAAGCACTGAAACAACCGGTCGACCAGCCAAGTCCAAGCCCAGCCGGTGGTTTACCTGAGTCGTGGTGGACTTTCCCTGAGGAACTCGCGGTCACAGAGAGCGACATTAAAGTGGTGAAACATCAATGGGGCGCGTTTTACGGCACCGATTTGGATTTACAACTGCGTCGCCGTGGGATCAAAACTATCGTGTTAGCGGGAATTGCCACCAATATTGGTGTCGAATCCACCGCCCGCGCCGCCTGGGAACACGGTTATGAACTAGTCATCGCCGAAGATGGTTGCAGCACCGCCAACAGTGAGATGCAGCAGTTTGCGGTTGAAAAAATCTTCCCGCGCATCTCCCGCGTACGCAGCAGCACGGAAATTATTGCGGCGCTGGGTGCATAACGTTATAAACTCACCGCCGCTAACAACGCGGCAACGTCAAGAAAGTTTACCCAAATTAATTGGGGTTACAGCTAGGCAGCAAATGAATAAATCCCAATGAGTCTATTTATTTTAAGGTCAACGGGCAGTCAGTGATTCGGGTGCGTGAATGCAGCTAACAACGCTGTAGCGCCAAGTAAGAAGGGTAAAAGATGTATATTGGACTGCCGCAATGGCACCACCCAACCTGGAACCGGCTGGGTATCAAGGACTTGGCGGATTATAGCCGCTACTTTAACTGTGTTGAAGGGAACACCACTTTTTATGCATTGCCACGGCTGGAGATTGTGCAACGCTGGCGCGATATGACGCCCGAAAGCTTCCGTTTTTGTTTTAAATTCCCCGCGACAATCAGCCATCAGGCGGCCCTGCGCGATTGCGATAAAGAGCTACAAGCTTTTTACCAATGCCTTTCTCCCCTGCATGGCCGTATTGGCCAATTATGGTTACAGTTGCCCGCAGCTTTCGGACCAAATGAGCTAAGCCGTTTATGGCAATTTCTCGATAAATTACCCGCAGGTTTCCATTATGGCGTGGAAGTTCGCCACCCAGAATTTTTTGCCAAAGGGGATGCAGAACGCGCACTCAATCAGGGTTTACACCAGAGAGCCGTTAACCGAGTGATGCTCGATAGCCGCCCTATTCATGCAGCCAAACCCCACACAGAAGCCATTCGGGATGCACAAAGCAAGAAACCGCGCCTGCCGGTACATGCTATCGTCACCGGCCATCAACCATTAGTGCGCTTTATTGGTGGCGATCAATTAGATGATAATTTAGCGCTATTTGCGCCTTGGCTACAAAAACTGCCGCTGTGGGAACAGCAATATCAACCCTATGTTTTCATTCATACGCCAGATAACAGTGACTCCCCCCAGCAGGCGCAAAAGATTTGGCAACAATTAGCCACCGTCATTACCACTTTACCCCCTGCTCCTGACTGGCCAGAGCAAAATACTCTGTTTTAGGTCTGTTTGTACATTTTTCAGCCGAATGCATTACCATCAGCAAGTAATGTCTATCAATTTTTCGCAAGTGCATCTTTCCCAACACTAAACCGAGTATCAAGAAATGTGATTCCCGCCATTTTTCTAGCGACAGTAGCCCGGTAGGCGGTTATCATCATTGAGCCAGTCTATGGTTGGGCAATGGAGTTGAAAATGGTTAGCTCGCTTTATGTTGTGTTGGGCGCACTGTTATTGATCAAGCTTTCATTTGATGTGGTTAAATTGAGACATCAGTACCGAGTCGCTTACGGCGATGGTGGGTTTTATGAATTACAAACCGCCATCCGCGTGCATGGCAACGCCGTAGAATACATCCCTATTGCTGTCATTTTACTCATTATGATGGAAATGAACGGCGCTGAGACATGGATGCTTCATATCTGTGGATTAATGCTGATAGTTGGCCGCCTGCTACATTATTATGGTTTACGTCATCGCGAAATTCGCTGGCGTCGCTCTGGAATGAGTGCCACCTATGTTTCTTTGATTTTGATGATTATTGCGAATATTTATTATTTGCCTTGGGACCAGATTTTCAGTCTGACCTAATCAGCCCGTTGGTGTTACCTTATCGGTTCCAACAGCCAGTTGGCTGGAACCTTGTTTATTCGGGCGGCTAACTGCCGCCTTCGTGCCCCCTCAGCTATCTGCTATTCACACGCGCTTTATCCCGCTCATCTGTTCTGTTTTCTGTTATAATATGCGCCTTAAATTTCTTGTTCCTTTCATTCCTTACTTAATGCTAATGACAGCCATGCCAAAACGCGACACTCAATCTTTAAACGATGCGCAGCATCAGTCTGGGCCAGCAGCGCCACAGCGTGATAGCTTGTTTGCTGCCCCTATCGCCCAGTTAGGTGACTGGACTTTCGACGAAAAGGTCGCTGAAGTCTTCCCTGATATGATAAGCCGATCGGTGCCTGGCTATTCCAATATCATCTCAATGATAGGTATGTTGGCGGAGCGTTTTGTGCAGCCCAATAGCCAGATTTACGATCTCGGCTGCTCGCTGGGGGCGGCTACACTGTCAATGCGCCGTAATATTAAAGCTGAAGGCTGCAAAATTATTGCGGTGGATAACTCACCGGCGATGGTCGAGCGTTGCCGCCGTCATATCGATGCTTTCCGCGCCGAAACACCGGTGGAAGTAGTGGAATCCGATATTTTGGATATTCAGCTCGAAAATGCCTCAATGGTGGTGCTTAACTTTACTCTGCAATTCCTTGAGCCAGCAGATCGCCAGCGGCTGCTCAATCAGGTATACCAAGGGCTACGCCCAGGTGGTGCTTTGGTGCTATCTGAGAAATTCAACTTTGAAGATAACGATATTGGCGAGTTATTGTTCAACATGCACCACGATTTTAAACGCGCGAATGGTTACAGCGAACTGGAAATTAGCCAAAAACGCAGCATGCTGGAGAATGTCATGCTGACGGATTCAGTTGAAACCCATAAAAACCGTCTGCACCAAGCCGGTTTCGAACACGCAGAAGTCTGGTTCCAATGTTTTAATTTTGGTTCATTAATTGCCCTGAAAGCGGGAGAGGCTCAATGATTGAATTTGGCGATTTTTACCGGCTGATTGCCAAAGGCCCGCTGAGTCCATGGTTAGATACCCTGCCCGCCCAGCTCAGTGCCTGGCAGCGCGAGTCATTACACGGTAAGTTTAAAACTTGGTTTAACGCCGTTGAGCACTTGCCGCAGTTCACCCCGACCTCACTGGATTTGCGCGAAGGTGTGCGAGCAGAAATGTCGCCACCGATTTCAGCTGGCCAGCGAGAGGGGATGGAAAATATGTTGCGCGCGCTGATGCCTTGGCGCAAAGGCCCATTCTCATTGTATGGGTTAGATATTGACACCGAATGGCGTTCCGACTGGAAATGGCAGCGGGTATTGCCGCACATTAGCCCACTGGCGGGCCGCACTATTCTGGATGTCGGGTGCGGTAGCGGATATCACTTATGGCGCATGATTGGCGAAGGTGCTCATTTGGCCGTGGGTATCGACCCAATGCAGCTGTTTTTATGTCAGTTTGAAGCCATTCGCAAATTGCTGGGCGGCGACCAACGTGCCCATGTGCTGCCGCTGGGTATTGAACAATTGCCGGAATTGGCGGCCTTTGATACCGTATTTTCCATGGGCGTGCTGTATCATCGTCGCTCGCCGCTGGACCACCTTTATCAGCTTAAAAATCAGTTGGTCAGTGAGGGGGAATTGGTGCTTGAGACTTTAGTGGTCGAAGGTGATAGCCAGCAAGTATTGGTGCCCGGTGACCGTTATGCTCAGATGCGGAATGTGTACTTTATCCCGTCAGCCCCGGCCCTAAAAGCTTGGTTGGAAAAATGCGGTTTTGTCGATGTCAGAATCGCCGATATGGCGGTGACCACCACCGATGAACAGCGCCGTACAGATTGGATGACCAGCGAGTCATTAGCTGAATTCCTCGACCCCAATGATCCCACTAAAACCGTCGAAGGTTACCCAGCCCCACTCAGAGCGGTCTTAATCGCCCGTAAGCCATAAAAAAACCCCGGCCTGATTGGCCGGGGCTCTGACAGCTTCATCACTGTAGGTACATAAAAACTATTTAGGTACCTAAATACTAAGCGGGTTGAGACAACGGCACGCGCATCATCTCCAACAAATTCTTCATGTCTTTGACCACTTCACCATCTACACAATAATGAGCAAATTCATCAACATCACTGTCTGCACACATGGTGACGCCCGCTTTGCGGTATTTCATGGTTGAAGGCACCGTTCTGCCGGCAGAACTGTGCAGTTCGCGGATGCCAATATCAATAAATTTTTGTATGTTGGCGGTGCGAACACCGGCTCCAGCCATGATAATCGGCCCTTGATTCTGAGTGGCCAGAACCAAATTTGACAATAACGCCAACCCTAACTCAGCATTCTGCTGCTGGCCTGAGGTTAAAATCCGCGCCACATTCAGATCCGATAATTGCTGCAAGGCAATCATTGGGTTCTGACACATATCAAATGCACGATGGAAAGTGACGGCCAGTGAGCCACTGATGGACATAATTTCTCTCATTCGCGGCAAATCTATGTGGCCGTCAACATCCAGAATGCCCACCACCACACCGGCAAAACCCATATCACGAATGCGCGCAATATCATTCTTAATGGTGGCAAAATCATTATGACTGTAGCAAAAATCGCCGCCACGTGGCCGGACAATCGGATGCACCGGGATGGTGACCGTCTCTCTGACCTGCATTAATGCACCGATACTCGGCGTTAGCCCTCCCTCGGACTGACCGCAGCATAATTCAATCCGGTCGGCTCCTGCCTTTTCTGCTATTTGTGCGCAATCGACGCTATAGCAACATATTTCCAATGTAGTCATTCTCTTCCCCCGTTTGACGGATGCCACTGCGGCAGTCATACCCTAATTATTTCTAGGAATATAAGTGGTAATTTAATAATTCTGCTATTGAATAAATAAAATGCCAAATAATGATCTCAAGCTAAAACAAAATTTAATCAAGCAGGCTAAAGCATTCACTATGGCACTCATTTTGAATCTACAAGTAGATGTCAGTCACAGTGATAACCATAAGTGATAGTCGGTATTGAAATAAATAACCCATATACGTTAGCCATTGCGCTCGCTATCTATAATTTGCCGCAGAGTATAGGGGTGAAACTTAATGGTTACCTCGCCATCACTCACCGCCAATGTCGGATTGGCTAACCGCTCATGCTCCCCTTGTGGAGAGCTGAACTTGATAGTCACTCCATCGGGCAAGGTGGCCGGTAATAGCGCACGGGCGCGCTGCATCAAGCTTTGTGAGTCGCCGGACAGAACCAGCTCCACATGCTCCCATCCTTCATGTGGATAATGTTTTTTCCCCGGATAGGGCAATTCGACACAATCTATTTTCCATGGCCCAACAGTCAATGGTTGGGTTAAATCGAACAGGCAAATTGGCCGACCATTAATTTGTGTCTCGGACATCAAATGGCCACATTGTTGTAAACCACGACGCCAGCGTTGTGCCGTTTCTGTTTGATGACAACGCAATGAAATATGGTCAGCGCTGAATTGTGTCAAATCCAGATTTAATTTAGCCGCGAAAATAGCCAATTTTTGTTCAAAGCGCGGCAAGTCTGTTAATAAGTCCGATAATTCAACGATGCTTCTCAGGCTGCTCATTTATTCTCCGGTTAAACGGTTATTCCGCGTATTAAAGCGGACATAATCTACAGTTATTACAGCTAATCAGCCATAATTAATCTAGCAGGTTTGTGGCACCGCCACCGTCATTGCTAATAAAATCGCCAGTTGATTTATTTGCCAGCGAGATTGGTCGCAACCACCTGACGTCGATAGCCAAATATGATATAAATCTTGCCATATTGTGACTTCACTCTGTCAGTTTTCCCGTCACCAGCCATTTTGTCGTCAAAGATCCTGGCTGTGTTTGAATGAACTGATACAGAGATTCTTTTGTGCGTAATTAAGGTAACCCGGTGAATATTCAGGCTCTTCTCTCAGATAAAGTCAGCCAGGCGCTGATTGCAGCAGGTGCTCCAGCAGGGAGCGAACCTCAGGTTCGCCAATCTGCTAAAGCGCAATTTGGCGATTATCAAGCTAATGGCGTCATGGCCGTTGCCAAAAAAATTGGCATGCAGCCCCGACAACTGGCAGAAAAAGTCATTGAGCAGCTCAGCCTTGACGGCATTGCCAGCAAAGTTGAAATTGCTGGCCCCGGTTTTATCAATATTTTTCTTGACAGGCAATGGGTCGCCAGCAAAGTTGAAGAGGCACTGAAAGCCCCGAAATTGGGCGTGCAGCCGGTTGAACCCCAAACTATCGTGATTGACTACTCGGCTCCTAATGTGGCCAAGCAGATGCACGTCGGCCACCTGCGTTCGACCATCATCGGTGATGCCGCGGCGCGGACTTTAGAGTTCTTAGGCCATCGTGTTATTCGCGCCAACCACGTCGGCGACTGGGGCACCCAGTTCGGTATGCTGATTGCTTACTTGGAAAAAATGCAAAACGAGAATGCCAGTGACATGGGCTTATCGGATTTGGAGCTTTTCTACCAGCAAGCCAAAAAAACCTATGATGAAGACGAAGAGTTTGCCCAACGCGCCCGCGCTTATGTGGTGAAACTGCAAAGCGGTGACGAATATTGCCGTCAGATGTGGCGTAAATTGGTGGATATCACCATGGCGCAAAACCAGATTGCTTATGACCGCCTGAATGTCACACTGACCAAAAACGATGTGATGGGTGAAAGCCTGTATAACTCGATGTTGCCGGGTATCGTGGCTGATCTGAAAGCCAAAGGGCTGGCAGTAGAAAGTGAGGGTGCAACCGTTGTGTATCTGGATGAATACAAAAATAAAGATGGCGAACCTATGGGCGTCATTATCCAGAAAAAAGATGGCGGCTACCTCTACACCACCACTGACATCGCCTGTGCCAAATACCGTTACGAAACATTGGGCGCAGACCGCGTGTTGTATTACATCGATAGCCGTCAGCACCAACATCTGATGCAGGCCTGGACTATCGTGCGCAAAGCCGGTTATGTGCCAGAGTCTGTGCCACTAGAGCACCATATGTTTGGCATGATGCTGGGCAAAGATGGTAAGCCATTTAAAACCCGCTCCGGCGGCACGGTGAAACTCTCTGATTTACTGGATGAAGCTATCGAGCGAGCAGGTAAACTGATTGCCGAGAAAAACCCAGATATGCCCGCGGACGAACTCAAGCAAGTGGTTAACGCCGTCGGTATTGGTGCCGTGAAATATGCAGATTTGTCCAAAAGCCGCACCACTGACTATATTTTCGACTGGGATAACATGCTGGCATTGGATGGCAATACCGCGCCTTACATGCAATATGCTTATACCCGAGTGGTTTCAGTCTTTAAACGTGCCGGTATTGATGAAAGCAGTCTGACCTTGCCGTTAGTGATTACAGAAGACCGTGAAGCCGCGCTGGCGACCCGTTTGCTACAGTTTGAAGAGGTCATCACCACTGTCGCCCGTGAAGGGACGCCGCATGTGATGTGCTCTTATCTGTATGATCTGGCTGGTTTGTTCTCCAGCTTCTATGAACATTGCCAGATCCTGAATGCTGAAAGCGAAGAGAGCCGTCAGAGCCGCCTAAAATTGGCGATGTTGACAGCCAAAACCCTGAAGCAAGGTCTGGATACCTTAGGTATTCAAACTGTTGAACGCATGTAGCTTTTTATCGCGATAAAATACGAAAGGCCCCATCGGGCCTTTCGTCGTAGTCGCCCCGTCAGTCACTGAGCGATAAAAAAGATGACTGAATCATCCATTGGTTCTACGGGCAAAATCGCGCAATTTAAAGCCCAGTAAGGCGAGTGCTGCAAAGTAGGCAATAACCCCCGCAATAACAACAGCAGAAAGCCGTAGCAGACGATAAGCCATGCCGCCGACATCCCAGGCAGGCATCACCCACAATAATCCCAGCAACACCACGGACATCACCACCACACCAATCACTAACTTAGTCAGGAACACCGCCCAACCCGGTTGCGGGTGGAAAATTTGCTGCTTGCGTAATTGCCAATATAACAAGCTGGCGTTCAGACAAGCTCCCAAACCAATCGACAGTGATAAACCAGCATGCTTAAGCGGCCCGATGAAAATCAGGTTCATAACTTGGGTTATTATCAGTGTAATAATAGCAATTTTGACTGGGGTTTTAATGTTCTGACGTGAGTAAAAACCGGGAGCCAGCACTTTCACCACAATGAGGCCCATTAATCCAACGGAATAAGCCACCAGCGCACGTTGTGTCATCAGTGCATCAAAAGCGCTGAATTTCCCGTATTGGAATAATGAAACCACCAGTGGCTTGGCTAGAATTCCCAAGGCCACTGCGCTGGGCAATGCCAGTAAGAAACAGAGGCGCAGGCCCCAATCCATCAATTTAGAGTATTCATCATGGTTACCACTGGAGAAACATTTTGCTAGCGAAGGCAATAAAATAGTGCCCAAGGCCACGCCCAGCACCCCAGAGGGGAATTCCATTAAGCGGTCAGCATAATACATCCATGACACTGAACCTGAGACCAGGAATGATGCAAAAATAGTATTGATAATCAAGGAGATTTGACTCACTGACACCCCGAGGATCGCAGGCCCCATTTGGCGCATCACCCGCCAAACACCGGCATCACGCAATGACAACCGAGGTAACACTAGCATCCCTATTTTTTTCAAATGAGGGAGCTGATAGCCCAACTGCAATACCCCACCGACCACCACCGCCCAAGCCAGCGCCATAATCGGCGGGTTAAAATAAGGTGCGGCGAAGAGTGCAAAGCCTATCATGCTGATATTCAGAAAGGTCGGAGCAAAAGCCGGAATAGAAAAACGGTTCCAGGTATTAAGAATTGCCCCTACCAGTGAAGCTAATGAAATCAGTAAGATATAAGGGAAAGTCACCCGCAGTAATGCTGAAGTTAATGCGAATTTGTCTGGTGTGTCGGTGAACCCAGGCGCAGTAATAAAAATGACCCAAGGTGCAGCCAGCATCCCTAATACCGTGACCACCGCCAAAATCAGCGTTAATAAGCCGGAGACATACGCCACGAATGTCCGTGTTGCTTCCTCACCTTGCTGACTCTTATATTCAGCCAAAATCGGCACGAAAGCCTGTGAGAATGCCCCTTCAGCGAAGATGCGCCGTAATAAATTTGGCAATTTAAAGGCCACAAAAAAGGCGTCCGTTGCCATTCCTGCGCCAAAAACCCGCGCGACAATCGCATCACGAGCAAAACCCAATACACGGGAAAACATGGTCATAGAACTGACGGCTGCCAGTGATTTCAATAGATTCATAGGTTTTTCTGATCTGTTTTCCGATCTGTTTTTTAAAATATGCCATAAATATCAATTCCTGCTGTCAGCAGGCGCGGCCTCTACCCAATGTATACTCGTCATACTTCAAGTTGCATATGTGTTGGCTGCGGTCATTACTCGGCCCGCCCCACGGCCTCGCTTCTGCGAGGCCGCTGCAACTCGAATTATTTAGAGTATCGGCTCATCACAATTGAGATGAACTTGGGAGTGTACCAGCACTGGCAGGTTATTCCGCTACTTGCTGTTGTAACAGAATTTCTATCATTCGTTGCGCGAGGATGGCCTCTTCGCCTGAGACTTGTGGCGCTGTTTGGTTACTGACCGCGCTAATAAAGTGATGAACAGCACCGCTAAATCCTCTTTGTTCCAACGTCGTTTGCCAACCTGATGCGGGTAAGTTAATCACTTGCCCCTCGGACTCCTGCTGCCACTGGCGCATGTCAGTAATCTGATAGCAGGTGCCCGGACTAACGGCTTGCACACTTTCGCGCTGAGTTCCTGCATGGCGGTGCATACTGGTGGTCATTAGACACTGACCGGCTTGAAAATGGTGTTCAGCATACAACATCTGCCCAAGTGTATTTGTTTGCACCCTGCCAGTGATGAGTTTTGCTGCATCGCCGCCAAGCCACAGCACGGTATCTACGACATGCAGATAATCATCAAGCAAAGTAAAACGGGCATCCTTTGGCCCAATACTGTTCTGCCGGTGCTTCTCCATACGCAGGGACGCCGGGTGAATCATTTGCTGCTTAAGTTGCTGATACAATGGTGCGAAACGGCGATTAAAGCCCACCATTAACGCTAATTTTTGCTTTGCCGCCAGAGCTATCAATTGCTCAGATTGCTCCAACGTTTCGGCCAAGGGCTTATCAACATAAACATGAATACCGGCCTGTAATAACTCACTCACCACCTGAAAATGGCTGGCGGTACTACTGTGAACAAATATGGCATCACATTCGGCGGCTAATGTATCCAACCGAGAGAAATAACGCATGCGGTAGCTGTCACATACCGGCTGCGCTTTGACTTGATTGGGGGAAAATGCCCCCACCAATTGCCAGTCTTGCGCTTGAGTCAAAATGGGCAAATAGGCTTTTTGCGCAATACCACCAAGACCCACAATGCCAACACGCAGTTTTTTATCAACACTAAGCTGTTTCATAGCATCCTTATTCAATTAATCGTCCAGCTGTATCAACACTTCGTCTAAGCGGCGAGTCAGTGCAATAACCTGCTGCTCAAGCTGAGTGACTCGGGCTTCAAGGGCACTGTTCCCCTCTGGCACACTTTCTTCTGCCGAAGTGGTTGACGCAATATCGCCACTGAATAGATGCATAAAGCGGCTCTCTCGTTTCCCCGGTTCTCGCGCTAATCGCACCACAAATGGCCCGTCTTCGCGTAAGGACAACTGAGTCAGAACCTGTTCGGTTTCAGCAACATCTGCAAACTCATACAGGCGGCTGGTGCGAGTGCGCAATTCCCCTGGGGTCTGTGCGCCGCGCAATAATAATATGGTAACGACAGCAAACTCGGCAGGAGAAAACTTAAGATTGCCAAATTCAGAATTGCAAAAACGGTGCTCATACTTCATCACCCGATTGCCACTTTGGGTGCGGATAAGGTGTTTTTTTAACAAGAAATCGAGCGTTTGTTGCACTTCTGACTCAGATAACTCCATCACCGGTTCACGGTTGGTTTTCTGATTACAGGCAATTGTCACGCCATTGAGTGACATCGGATATTGCTCCGGCGTTGTCACTTGTTTCTCCAGCAAACAGCCAATGACTCTGGCTTCTTGTGCATTTAAACTGTGTTTCATCCTGACCTCAACGAGTTGGCGTCCATTCTTGGTTAGTCAAAGCCGTCAGCACATGATCGCGCCATTGACCGTCAATCAGTAAGTAATCTTTGGCGTAGCCTTCGCGTTCAAATCCAAGGCGTTCAAGCAAATTGCCACTGCGATGATTATGCGGCATATAGTTAGCCATGATGCGGTGCATTCGTTCTTGCCGCTGCATATAACGAATCAAGGGTTGCAGAGCTTCAAACATCAGACCCTGGCCCTGCCAGCGTTCACCTAATGAATAACCGAGAAAACAGGCATGAAAAGAACCCCGCAGCACATTGCTAAAATTCGCCACCCCACGGACTTCTTTTTCTTCTGGATCTAACAAAATAAAATAGTAAGCGCTGCCCTGTTTTTGCAGCTCCATAATCATTCCTAGCCTCGCCTGCCACCCTGATGGCATGCAGTGACTTTGATCGCGCACCGGCTCCCATGGTTTGAGAAACGCCTGATTTTCGGCGTAATACTCCGCCATGCGATAAGCATCACGCTCATTAACCAGCCGTAATGACATACGGTCTGTTGTAAGGCGTATTTTAGGTGTTGCTGAATGATAGCCGAACATCTGCTCCCCTTGGGCTATGCGCTGTACTTAATTTAGCAGCAATTCTTTTATTCAATATACCTGTTGTCTGGATGCCAGGTAAAACTGCAACTGCACTCTTTATTCCCATAAATACAGCAAAATTACGCAACTAAAGAGCCAAAAAAGCATTTTATTATGAAATTGTCTATGGGGTAACGTATTGACGATAAAAAATATTATCAATCTAGCCCCTATCGTTTCTGACAATTTGGGTACAAACTATATCCCCGTCATACTTCAAGCTGCATGCGCATTAGCCGCTTTCCTGCAACTCGAATTATTTAGGGTATGAACGTATTTTCTATTTCCTCTTTTTTGATTTCTGACGGTGAAGCATGGCCTTGGTATCGCAAGCTCGTAGCTTGGGCAAGTACTTTTTATTGCTTGATAACTTATTAGTTGTATTGGGCTTTTTCGTCGTTTTCCCACTTATTTCTATCCGATTTGTTGATCAATTGGGTTGGGCTGCGGTGCTGGTTGGCCTGGCTTTGGGATTAAGGCAGTTGGTTCAGCAAGGGCTAGGGATCTTCGGCGGTGCTATCGCTGACCGTTTTGGTGCTAAGCCCATGATAGTCACCGGCATGCTGATGCGCGCTGCGGGCTTCGCGTTTATGGCGATGGCAGATGAACCCTGGATATTATTGTTGGCCTGCGCACTCTCTGGCTTGGGGGGAACCCTATTTGATCCTCCGCGTACCGCTTTGGTTATCAAGTTAACCCGCCCTCATGAACGTGGTCGTTTCTACTCCCTGTTGATGATGCAAGACAGCGCTGGCGCGGTTATCGGCGCACTGATAGGCAGCTGGTTACTGCAATATGATTTCCATTTTGTCTGCTGGACAGGTGCGTTTATCTTTATATTGGCCGCCGGCTGGAACCTGTGGCTGCTACCGGCTTATCGAATATCGACGGTGCGCGCGCCAATGAAAGAAGGCTTAATGCGGGTGCTGCGTGACCGCCGTTTTGTCACCTATGTACTAACATTGACCGGTTATTACATGCTGTCGGTGCAGGTCATGCTAATGCTGCCGATCGTGGTCAATGAAATTGCCGGTTCACCTGCCGCCGTCAAATGGATGTATGCCATTGAAGCGGCGATCTCACTGACATTGCTGTACCCGATTGCACGTTGGAGTGAGAAACGTTTTCGCCTTGAACAGCGTTTAATGTTCGGCTTGCTGATAATGACGTTAAGTTTGTTCCCTGTTGGCCTGATTACCCATCTGCAAACTTTGTTTATGTTTATTTGCTTCTTCTATATAGGCTCCATTATTGCCGAGCCGGCACGGGAAACGCTGGGGGCTTCATTAGCCGACTCACGAGCACGTGGCAGCTATATGGGCTTTAGCCGCCTTGGGCTGGCGCTGGGTGGTGCATTAGGCTATACCGGAGGAGGTTGGATGTATGATACTGGCCGAACATTGGAAATGCCGGAATTACCCTGGTTCTTGCTCGGCGTCATTGGTTTAATGACACTTATTGGGCTGTATTGGCAATTCAATCAGCGCCGTATTGAATCAGCCATGTTGAGTGGTAGCTAGCCAGTCACTCGTCGGAGCGGCCTTCTCCGGCGAGCCTTCCTATTACCCCACCCGATATTGGATTCAGGGTTATCTGATTGGCAATAAGTAAACTCTGCCGCACTATTCCCTAATCCAAACCGCCGTTGAACAAATGCGGTAAATAATACAAAACAGCAAATTAACCGGTTACTATTAGGCAAATTCATTTTGTTTAATATTGTTGCACATATTGTTACGAGGCTTTAATGAATAAATTGATGTGGGGCGCGGCGGCGCTGGTGGTGACTGCGACTCTGGTCGGCTGCAACCAACTGACTCAGTACACGCTGAGCGAACAAGAAGTTAATGATTATCTGCAAAAACATAATAACTATGAAAAACAGATTGGTATTCCAGGGCTGGTTGATGCACATATCACCTTGACACAATTGCAAAGTCAGATTGGTCGTGCTGAACCCGGCAAAGTCACATTAACAGGCAATGCCAAAGTGGATATTTCGTCTATTCTTGGCCCACAAACTGCTGATATGACATTAACCTTAAAGGCTCAGCCAACATTTGATCGCGAAAAAGGCGCTATCTTTCTAAAAGATATGGAATTGACTGACTACAGGGTTAAACCAGAGAAAATGGACTCAGTGATGAAAGCACTGACGCCATATTTGAATCAGTCACTGAAATCTTATTTTGATCAGCAACCCGCGTATGTACTGGATGGCGAAAAGAGTAAAGCAGAAGCCATGGCGAAAAAACTGGCAAAAGGTTTAGAAGTGAAGCCGGGCCAATTAGTCATCCCACTGACAGACTAGCCGACACGGCGTATTTAATTCAGATTGATTAACGGAGGAGATTACTCCTCCATATTACTGCTTTCTGACAACTCATCCCACATAGCTTGCAATGCCTCGCGGCTCAGCTGTGCCAAAGTACGATAAAAACCACTGGTGGCATGAGCTTCTACTTTGCCAAGGAAACGTCCACACCAAGGTAATAAATAGTCGTTAAACAGTTCAATTTGCGCCGCCATTTCATCTTCAGCAGCTTGATCTTCAAGCCAGGAAGCCGCAAGTAATAAACCGCCAAAGTGGTCAGTTGGCCCCTCGCCTAGCGGCATACCGCGTTGCTGAAGAAAGGCTCTAACCTCTGTTTCTGGACGAGCATCTTCATAATCGGAACCGTAAGGTGATACGCTGCGTTCGTCACCCACAAACAGGGCATGATAGTCAGCAGCCAGAACTTCGGGCTGATAATCCTGTTGCAAACGCGCCAGTAACTCACTTTGTTCTAGCGGCCAATGCTGCTCCAATTTCCCCTGGTTTATCAGGGTGAAAAGAGGCTCCAACAGTGGGTCTTGAGGTGGCCGATAAAAAAGCGAACCCAAGATGCGGCACATCAGAGAAAAGTCATTCATTTATAACATCCTGTTTATTATGTGTTTTTAACTTATTTTTTAAAATTAAAGTTGTGACAACGTCACAAAAAATTATAGCTCGGCTAACTCAGGTATTGGCGGGCGACCACGCTGTTCGAGGTAATTCAGTAAGCGCCGTGGGCTGACATTCAAAATACGCTCTTGCGGGAAATTCACTTCAGCAATAATGCGCTCACAATGCTCAAAAATCCCCAATGAATAAGCAATATGGGAATCCGAACCCAAGGCTAGCCATCCGCCAGCATCCCGCACGGCTTCAGCTATTGCCCGGCAATTCGCTTCGCTCCCTTTACGTGAGTGTGAAAATGATGAGTTATTCAGTTCCAACGCAACATTGTAGTGTGCTGCAGCTTCGGCAATGGCTTTAATATCAATTGGATACTTAGGATTCCCCGGATGGCTAATGATATGCACATTTCCCTGCGCCATGGTGGCTATCATCGCTTGGGTATTGGCCGCTTTATCTTGCGGCGGGAACACCGGCTCATGGAAACCGGCGATCAGCAAATCGATGGCATCAAGCATCGGGCCGGTACAGTCGATGTCACCTTCCAAATTTTTAATATTTGCTTCGATACCGCGCAAAATTCCTACGCCATCAACTAACCTCGGCCATACCTGCATGTTCATAAAATGCCAATAATGGGGGGCATCAGCCATATCGGGGCCATGGTCTGTAATAGCGAACAGTTTGATATTTTTTAGCTTAGCTTCGGCGATATAATCGTGCAGGGTACTGTAAGCATGGGTGCTGGCAATGGTATGCATATGTAAATCAACAGGATACATGACTACTCCACAAAGTCTTTTAAGGCGGGATAGCTTTTTTGCAGGCAAAGCATAGTGCGCTAATGATAGCAGGAATTCTTCTCATCAGCAGCGCTAAAACCTAGCCGGCAATTGTTAACCCCATCAAGCTGTGGAAATGCTTAAATCAATAACCCCGTCCTACATCAACTAATCCAACCGGTTCCCTTCCCGCTTCGATGGCTTGGATATTGGCAACCACCTGGTCCATTGCCACTTCAGGTAAAGTGATAGCAGCAATATGTGGGGTGATAGTAATCCGAGGATGGCTCCAGAAAGGATGCATCGAAGACAAAGGCTCTTCAGCAAACACATCTAACGTAGCTGCGGCTATTTGACCCACACTCATTGCCGCTAATAAATCCCGCTCTAACAAATGCGCTCCCCGAGCAATATTGATGATATAAGCATTGGCATTCAATTGTGAAAAGAGTGACTGATTAAGGATACCGGCAGTCTCTGGGGTATTAGGCAACAGGTTAATCAGCAATTGTGTTCCTTGGATGAATGCAGGCAATTTTTCTTTACCCGCAAAGCTGGTGACGCCCTCAATGCACTTTGGTGTGCGGCTCCAACAACGAACGGTAAAACCAAACTCAATCAGTTTTTGGGCAACACTTTTTCCTAACACACCAGCGCCAAGGATACCTACCGTGAATTTATCGTGCTGATGTGGCTCCAGGGGTTGCCACAGCTTCTGTTGTTGTTGCAGTTGATATTCGTCCATGCGGCGAAAATAGCGTAATACCGTAGCAACAACATATTCCTGCATCTGTAACGACATTCCAGCATCTTCCAGCCGAATCAGTGGTACTCCTGCAGGTAATGTCCCTGGATAACGCCGCTCTTGATCCAAAATCGCGTCTACCCCTGCCCCCAACGCAAACACCCCTTTCAGTTCAACACAGCTGGCAAGCATTTCCTGAGGCGGCTGCCAAACCAGCGCATAATCCGCAGGTTGCGTGTCACCACGCTGCCATTGCCGAATATTCGCGGTAGGTAAGCGCGACTGTAGCCCTGACAACCACTGTTTTGCATCAAAGAATGGATGATAAAAAATAATATTCATTACTTGCCAGCTCCTTACGAAAGTACTGAATAGACTTCCGCGATTAACCCGCAGATGCAAGTGCTACTCGCACGAAATGCCGATGAAATCAGCAAACTGCGGTAACTTTCGCGAAACAGTAACAAAGCATGCATAAGAAGGTTGACGCTGGGCACACTTTTGCCTACATTACGCCGGTCGACCACGTGAATGCGGTTGATGAGAGTAGAGAAGTAACACGGTGAGGTGTCTGAGTGGCTGAAGGAGCACGCCTGGAAAGTGTGTATACGCGTAAGCGTATCGAGGGTTCGAACCCCTCCCTCACCGCCATATTAAAGTGAAAAGCCCATGAGATTCATGGGCTTTTTTCATTTGACGCGACAGAGAATGGCCAATGTCACTCGCCCTGATTCGTTATCTGCTGAAAGCCGTAATAACAGCGCTATCCTCCCTGCCAAATCCCTTCGTTTTCAAACAACAGATAAAAATAGCCGCGACTCCGCTATTTATCGACCTTGGGACTCTGTTTAAGAAAGTATTCGGTGACAGTCAGTGCCTACAAAAAAATATGATGGGTGTGAAGTTTCATCAGGAATATCTACAAAAATTAGCCTGTTGCCATAAAACTCTCCCCATCATTGGAGTCTCTTATTTAAAGGAACAGCAAAATAACAAAAACCTTTCTTTAAGAATACACACGCCTGATGGAAATTATGACGACCTGCCATTTATGGCTCACTCAATATTGAGTGTGTTCAACATTTAAACTGAGGATTTTCCTAAAATATTATGATGGCGTTTTCTGAAACTTTGGTTTAGATCATGTTCCACCTTCTCTTAGGCATGAAATTAAATATTCCATTAATAGTTAATGATTTACAGTTATTCGAATTTTCCGCGGCGTTCCAGATTAACTTCAAACGTAGCGTCAGATATCCATTAAGATGAAATAACAAGTATCCCTATTAAATCATAAGAGCCAATTGTTATTAATTGGTTATGCTGCCCTTGAAAATCACATGTTACAACGTAAAGAGTATTCCAACTCTGAAATATAAACCACAGGGGCATGACAATATGAAAATCTCTTTTATTTTATTATTACTCCTATTTTATCTGCAAAATGCATTGGCTTCTCCCTTGATAGTCGCTCATCGTGCTGGCACTGCCGACTTCCCGGAAAATACCCGACATGCTATCGATTTGTCACTATCAAATGAGGCCAATATCATCTGGATCACGGTTCAACTCAGCAAGGACGGTATTCCAGTCCTCTATCGTCCCAAAGATTTAAGCGAGTTAACTGACGGTAATGGTCTTGTTTCCGAGCACACGTTAGAAGAGTTGCGATTATTAGATGCAGCCTATTATTTTAATCAGGATGGTCAATATGTTTATCGTGGGCGAGGAGTCAAGATTCCTTCATTACATCAGGTACTTTTAAGCTATCCTGACGTGAGATTTATTATTGATATAAAATCCCCCGACGCTGACCCGAAAATAATAGCAAATGCAATAATAGAACTACGCAAAAATATCATATCACCTGAAAGGCTCACTTTCTATTCTACTGAAAGAAAATATCTCGATGCACTCCCTAAATATTTTAATAAATTCGAATCACGTCATAAAACCCGTAAGATTCTGGCTAATGCCGTTATGGCAGATAAATGTGTGATAACCAAAAAAAATAAGGGGTCATTCATTAGTAACCCAAAAAAATATTATGCTTTTGAATTAAGACGTGATGTAAAAGTAGTCGAGAGCTTTACCCTAGGCAAAGGGACGACCCGCACCCAATTAGTTTGGAACCAACGCGCAATGGAGTGCTTCAAGGAAAAGGAAAACGAAGAAGCAAAAGTCTTGCTTATTGGCATAAATTCAGTCGAGGATTATGAATTGGCTAAAAGCCTCGGAGCAGATTATGTGATGGTCGACTCCCCTGTTGCGGCAAAATATTGGCACTAAATAAACATAATTTGTTTGTGATTCATCCTATGTGCGTGCGGAATAACCAGATGACAAGCAACAGATAAAAACTGCTTGACCATCTACCTGCTGCTCACTATAGTACCGCCCCGTTGCAGTGCATAGCGCGGTAACAATACGGTGAGGTGTCTGAGTGGCTGAAGGAGCACGCCTGGAAAGTGTGTATACGCGTAAGTGTATCGAGGGTTCGAACCCCTCTCTCACCGCCATATTTGAGCGAAAGGCCCTGACGAAAGTCAGGGCCTTTTTCTTTGGTGCGTACTCCGGATTTTGTTGATTAAAAAGGCCGTCAACACCGGTCTTTCGCTATACGATCGTCCAATGGAGAAAATGGCATTAATTGGCTATAAACCTCCTGATTCCGTCCTTGCCACTTGGCCTGATACAAAGCTTCATCGGTCATTTTTAATGCTTTTAACATCGACATTCCAGGTAAGTGCAGAGATGCCCCTATTGAAGTTGTCGCTTTGATTTTTCGTCCATCGACTAATTTTATCTCTAAGCTTTCAACGCACCGCCGAACGCTCTATAAAGTCCTCATCTCTAGTTGCCGACCTCAGTTAACAGGATATCTCCCCCCAAGGTGGTCAGTGCCTCTGAACTTAAAGCTTATTGCTCAGTTTCTCACATCTGATGCTAAAAAAAGACGCTACCGCTGATAATGGTGACTTTTTATTAAATCGTACGCAAAATTGCCTTGCCTGGTATGAATCGCTTAATTTAAACCACTTTATAAAACGGCTAGTTATCTACATTTCTGTCAGAGATTGATATACATCTAGATTTCATACTGCTATTTGGCGTATCGTTGTTGTCTGCTACTCGAGACGGACCCTTATTGGCCCGCCATTTATTTTGTCTTTTCTTTATTTGGTTTGCACCTTAGATGAAAACGCACGGAATTAACGGCATTAGGCTGTTCAGCGCGATTATTGACGCTTGCTGGCGAGAAACCTATACCTTTCAACGCCTTACAAAAGATATAATTGCCGGTGTTACTGTCGGTATTATTGCCATTCCACTGGCTATGGCACTGGCAATTGCCAGTGGTGTTCCCCCACAGTACGGTTTATATACTTCAGCTATCGCCGGGATTGTTATTGCAGTCAGCGGTGGCTCCCGTTATAGCGTATCCGGCCCTACTGCGGCCTTTGTGGTTATTCTTTATCCTGTATCACAACAATTTGGTCTAGCCGGTTTATTACTGGCAACATTATTCTCCGGTGTATTTTTACTGTGCATGGGGTTGGGGAGGCTAGGCCGTTTAATTGAATATATTCCGCTGTCAGTCACTCTCGGTTTTACCTCGGGAATCGGTATCACCATTGCCACGATGCAAGTGAAAGATTTCTTTGGTTTACATCTAGCGGAAGTGCCCGAGACTTATGTAGGTAAAGTGACCGCCTTGGCGCAAGCCATGCCAACCATCAACTTCAGTGATACCTTAATTGCTACCGTTACTCTGATGGTATTGATCCTCTGGCCACGTTTAAAACTAAAGTTACCGGGTCACTTACCGGCCCTCATCGCGGGTACAGCCGTTATGGGGGTCTTATCACTTTTTGACCATCAGGTCGCCACTATTGGCTCACGTTTTGGTTATTTACTGGCTGATGGGACTCAAGGCCAGGGTATTCCCCCTATTCTGCCGCAATTTGTCTTACCCTGGCATTTACCGGCCGCGAACGGGGAAGAGTTTGTTTTGAACTGGGCGATATTTTCGGCGCTACTACCGGCCGCCTTTTCGATGGCCATGCTAGGGGCGATTGAGTCGCTACTATGCGCGGTAGTTCTTGACGGTATGACCGGAAAAAAACATCACTCAAACAGTGAGTTAATCGGTCAGGGGCTGGGTAATATGGTAGCGCCATTCTTTGGTGGCATCACCGCAACAGCCGCCATTGCGCGGTCGGCGGCTAACGTCCGCGCTGGGGCTACCTCGCCGGTATCGGCTATTATCCATGCTCTATTAGTGTTATTGGCTTTATTGATTCTGGCGCCGATGTTGTCTTATCTGCCACTGGCAGCAATGGCTTCCTTGCTATTAATCGTGGCCTGGAACATGAGTGAGGCTCATAAAGTAGTCAACCTACTACGCCGTGGGCCTAAAGACGATATTATCGTGATGCTGCTGTGTATGAGCCTGACGGTGTTATTCGATATGGTGATAGCAATCACGGTGGGTATCGTGTTGGCCTCACTGCTGTTTATGCGCCGCATTGCGCGCATGACGCAGCTGAGTGAAATACCTACAGCTGTTGATGAGAAGACGCTAGTATTGCGGGTAAATGGGCCGCTGTTTTTCGCTGCCGCTGAGCGGATATTTAGTGAGTTATTGAGCCGCTGTGAAAATTACCACACTATCATTTTGCAATGGGATGCCGTCCCAGTTCTCGATGCGGGGGGACTGAATGCGTTTCTGCGCTTCACAGAGGCCTTAGACGAGCATCAGCAGCTCATTATCACGGATATCCCTTTCCAACCATTAAAGACGCTGGCAAGAGCACGGGTGCAAGCTATTGAAGGTAAGTTGAGTTTCTATAGCTCACTACCGGAAGCATTGGCGGCATTACAGCCGAAATAATTTTCTTCATGATCAACATCTTTTTCTTTTTCGCGATCAAAAAAGGCAGCATAGATAGCTGCCTTTTTATTTATTCACCGCTACAAACGTCAAGGATGCAGGAGAGTGGATTACTTGCTGGTATCCAGTTCTGGGAAGCTTTTCACCAAATCGTCGATAGCTTTCATCTGCACCAAGAACGGCTCCAACTTATCTAATGGCAATGCTGACGGGCCATCACATTTAGCACTGTTTGGCTCAGGGTGTGCTTCAATAAATAACCCAGCCAAACCTACTGCCATACCCGCACGGGCCAGTTCAGCCACTTGCGCGCGGCGGCCGCCGGATGCTGAGCCAAATGGGTCGCGGCATTGCAATGCATGGGTTACGTCGAAAATAACCGGATGACCGCCAGTGGCATTGACCATCACATTGATGCCCAACATATCAACAACCAAATTGTCATAACCGAAGTTGCTACCGCGATCGCAAAGAATAATCTGGTCATTACCGGCTTCTTTGAATTTCTCGACAATATTGCCCATCTGACCGGGGCTAACGAATTGAGGTTTCTTGACATTGATAACCGCGCCTGTACGCGCCATGGCTTCGACTAAATCAGTTTGGCGAGCCAAAAATGCAGGTAACTGGATAACATCAACGACTTCAGCAACGGGCTGGCACTGGCTTATTTCGTGAACATCGGTAATCACTTTCACACCAAATGTCTGTTTCAATTCCTGGAAAATTTTCATCCCTTCTTCCAGACCAGGGCCACGGTAAGAATGAATTGAAGAACGGTTGGCTTTGTCGAATGAGGCTTTAAAGACGTAAGGAATTCCCAGCTTTTGGGTGACGGTCACGTAATGCTCGCAGATGCGCATCGCCAAATCACGAGACTCAAGTACGTTCATGCCGCCAAATAGCACGAAAGGCAGGTCGTTCGCTACCTTGATATCGCCAATGCTAACCACTTTCTGTTCCATACAAATACCTTTCTAAAGGATAAATCGAGATTAATTATAGTGAGTTATTACTCAACAAGGTGATTGCCATAAATATACCCAAAATAATTCGAGTTGCAGGAAGGCGGCCAACACACATGCAGCTTGAAGTATGACGGGTATCAGTGCAACGTCACTCGCTGTTGCTCAATGGAGTGGATCTGCATTTTTATCATTTCAGCAATGGGGTCTTCCGGGCACTGTTCGACAAAATAGCTTAAATCAGAGATAGCAATATGATTGCAATCCAATTGGGCATAAATCAGGCCACGATCGCGAATTTCATACGGGTCATCGGGATCAAAAGCCAACACCGCTTCACTGGCACGCAAGGCCAGCTCCATCTGCTTCTCTTCCATTAATGCTGCTTTCAGCGTATCGAGCATTTTGCGTACAATTAGGGTATTTTCCGCCTCTTCCAAATCCTCATCTTCCAACTCGGCACTCAACCCCAGATTGCCTTTGATCCACACTTCCAGCATATGCTCGTTCAGTGTTTCACCATTCAGTGGGTTAATCAGCCACATTTCTTCATCTAGCCAATCCGCACGCAGAATCAATTGAGTTGGGAAAATAACTGGCATCAATGGCAGCTCCAATTGATGCGCAATGTGCAGGAAAATAACGCCCAGCGACACCGGGGTCCCCTGGCGTTTGTCCAACACGTTATCGAGCCAGATGGCATCTGACAGACGGTAAACCCCGCCTGCCCCACCAAATTTCCATTTACGATAGAACAGATCGATAAGCACTTCTAATTGCTGATCCTGATTGAGACCGGCGGGCATCGCGGCCTTGGCATCATCAACGAGCTGTTGCAGTTGCTTACGCACATCAGCCAGTGGAAAATTCTGTCGAATCTCCTGGGTAACCAGTAACACCCCATCACACAGGGACGCGTTGTTAAATTCGAAATCAGCAATGCTACTCATAGATATCCCATCAGCAGTGGTAACTTAGTTGTTGCCAGTTTTATAATCAAATACAGGCAACCCAATGCGAGTATAAAGGCAAGCCAGCGGCGATTCTGGCTGCGGGTTCGCTTACCTAATGCGACATAGCCAAGCAGGATATAGATAATAACGCCAAATAGCTTTTCAGTCAGCCATGTTCCTTGCGGACTGAAAGGGTAAAATCCAGTGATAAATATCAATACAATACCGCTGACAAACAGTAGCGTATCATTGATATGCGGCGTTATTTTTACCCAGCGTTTCTCCATCATAGCTGAACCGCGACATTTCCAGAAGAAACGTAACACAAACAGCATAATACTGATAACCACTGTCAGTAAATGCAAATACTTCATGGCGATGTAATCAACCCACATGTCTTTCAGTCCTTAATTTATGCTGAACGGGAATTTTCTTGATTAAGTGCCCCACTGGCCCAGCGTCACACGATCATTATTACCATAATCTTTATGTGTCATTACAGCACTAAATCCCACTTCTTTAAGGTGTTTCTGTACTGTATTGGCTTGCTGCCAGCCGTGTTCCAGCATTAACCAGCCTCCCGCTTCTAAATAAGCCGGTGACTGGCGGATAATCTCCACCAAATCAGCCATACCTTTTGCTGAGGCCACCAGCGCACTGTGTGGTTCATAGCGCACATCGCCCTCATTAAGATGAGGGTCATTGGCATCAATATAAGGAGGGTTGCTAACAATAAGAGTAAATCGCCCACTCACTGACTCAAACCAACAACTTTGCAAGAAATGCACATTATTTATCGCGAGTTTCTCGGCATTATGGCGCGCCAGAGCAACGGCTTCCGCTTTAATATCAACGCCCACCACTGCGCAATCCGGGCGTTCACTGGCTAATGCCAAAGCAATAGCGCCAGTGCCCGTCCCTAAATCCAGAATGTGGCAAGGCGTGGTGGGTAAATGCGCCAAAGCTTGCTCGACCAAGCATTCGGTGTCGGGGCGAGGAATTAATGTAGCGGAGGAAACACTCAATGGCAGGGACCAAAACTCGCGCTCCCCGACCAAATAGGCAATCGGCTCCCCCTGTTCACGGCGCGCCGCTAAGGATTCCAATACCGCCAACTGCTCAGCGGTAATGGGGGTTTCACCAAAAGCCAGTAAATAAGTTCGCGCCCGCCCAGTGACAAAACTCAGCAGAATCTCGGCATCGCGCTTCGGGCTGTCACTTTGGCTAAAACGGGCTGCCGTTAATGACAGCCAGTGCTGATAATCCATTAGTCTTGCTCGGACAACGCGGAGAGTTGATCAGCTTGATACTCTTGCACAATCGGCTGGATCAGCATATCCAGTTTACCTTCCATGACTTCATCCAGACGATAAAGTGTCAAGTTGATGCGATGGTCAGTCACGCGCCCTTGCGGGAAGTTATAAGTGCGATTACGGTCAGAACGATCGCCGGACCCTAACAAGTTACGGCGCTCAGAGGCCTCAGCCAGTTGGCGTTTTTGCATTTCTGCGGCACGGATACGTGCACCCAACACCGACATCGCCTTGGCTTTGTTCTTATGCTGTGAGCGCTCGTCCTGGCATTCCACCACAATTCCAGTTGGAATATGGGTGATCCTAATGGCAGAGTCGGTGGTGTTAACGTGCTGACCACCCGCTCCTGAAGAGCGGAAAGTATCAATACGCAAGTCACCGGCGTTAATTTCTGGCATTTCGGCTTCTGGAATCGCTGGCATCACCGCCACAGTACAAGCGGAGGTATGGATACGACCCTGTGATTCGGTTTCTGGCACGCGCTGAACACGGTGACCGCCCGATTCAAACTTTAATTGGCCGAAGACACCGTCACCGGACACCTTGGCAATCACTTCTTTATAACCGCCATGTTCACCTTCACTGGCGCTCATGATTTCCACTTTCCAGCGGCGAGACTCAGCATAGCGGCTATACATACGGAACATGTCACCGGCAAAAATAGCCGCTTCATCGCCCCCGGTTCCGGCACGGATTTCCAGGAAGCAATCGCGTTCATCATCAGGGTCTTTGGGCAATAACAGAACTTGCAATTGCTGTTCCAGCTCTTCACTACGAGCTTTAGCTTCTTTCAGTTCGTCCTGTGCCATTTCGCGCATTTCGGGATCTTCGAGCATCATTTCTGCCGCTTCGATATCATCTTGCACACTGCGCCATTCTTTAAAACAGCGAGTGACATCCGTCAATTGCGCATATTCACGTGATAACGCGCGGAAACGGTCTTGGTCGGCAATAACATTGGCATCGCCAAGGTGCGCTAACACTTCTTCGTGGCGCTCTTGTAACGCTTCCAATTTAGCAACAATAGAAGACTTCATCCGTGGTTTTAAACCCTGTAATTAGAGGAAACTAGTGCTGATCCAGCCCAAGGCTGTCGCGTAATAATTGCAACCGCTCCATATCGCCATCGCTGGCAGCTTGCTGGAGGGATTTGGTGGGGGCATGAATCAGGCGGTTAGTTAGCTTGTGGGCCAGTTCATTGACCACCTGTTCAACATTAGCACCCTGTTCAATGGCGGCTAATGCTCTTGCCGTCATCTCACTGCGAACCTGTTCAGCTTGTGAGCGGTAATCACGAATGGTTTCAACCGCTCCCTGAGCGCGTAACCAGGTCATAAAATTCATGCTTTCTTGCTGCACTATTGATTCGGCCTGAACTGCAGCAGCCTGACGTTGCGCCATATTGTGTTGAATAATCGCCTGTAAATCATCAACACTGTATAAATAGGCATTCGACAGTTTACCCACTTCTGGCTCAATATCACGCGGCACCGCGATATCAACAAACAGCATCGGCTGATTGCGGCGGCTTTTCAGTGCGCGTTCCACCATCCCTTTACCAATAATTGGCAATGGGCTGGCGGTGGAACTGATAATAATGTCAGCATCGGCCAGACGGGCATCAATTTCTGGCAAAGTGATCACCTCAGCCCCAACCTCGGTCGCCAGCGCTTGAGCACGCTCACGAGTACGGTTGGCGATAATCATATGCTTGACTTGGTGCTCTCGCAGATGACGGGCAACCAGCTCAATGGTTTCACCGGCACCAACCAGCAACACATTCAGTTCAGAGAGTGACTCAAAGATTTGCCGCGCCAATGTACAGGCCGCAAACGCTACCGAAACGGCACTGGCACCAATTTCAGTTTCTGTGCGCACCCTTTTCGCCACAGAGAAAGACTTTTGGAATAACCGCTCCAATTCACCGGAAAGTGATTGCTCGCGCTGAGATTCCGCAAAGGCTTTTTTTACCTGCCCCAGAATTTGTGGCTCGCCCAATACTAAGGAGTCCAGCCCACTGGCGACGCGCATCAGATGGCTCACTGCGTCATTGCCATGATGCCAATACAGGCTCTTTTTCACTTCATCCGGGCTGAGTTTATGGTAGTTACACAACCAGGTGATCAGTTGTTCATGCAGGTTTTCTTGCTGTTCTACGCTGAGATATAACTCAGTTCGGTTACACGTAGACAACACGACACCGCCCTGCACCAACGGCTGTTGGAGCAAGCTAGCGAGTGCCTGATCGATCGATTCCGGTGAAAATGTCACTCGTTCACGTAACGATACAGGTGCGGTTTTGTGGTTAATGCCTAATGCAAGCAGAGTCATGAGAACGGCTTCGAGTAATACTGATGTTAGTATGGATTCTCGTCTGAACCGCATTCTACTTGATGCGCGAGATCAATAAAAGTCACAGTGCAATATCCTAACTATTATCATAAATTATGCTTAAAAATTGGTTATCCGTTGTACAACAATATTGCTTATACCCAATACAAAAGAGAACAAAATATTGACGCTCCGCCTTCAGGCCGCTAGCGTGAACAAAAATGATGCCCTTTATTCGGACGTATCACCCGGATTTGCTTTATCATTAAGTTGCTTGATCAAACGTGCCGCCAGTGAAAAAACCTGCGACCGATAGGATTTATACCCATATGCCTCAGCGCAAAATCAGTTTTTATCGCCTGCTTCCATTAGCTACTCTGCTGTTAGCAGCCTGTAGCACCACGCCGCCGTCTGGCCCGGCGACCAGCCCTACATCGCCACAATGGCGTCAGCATGAACAACAATTACAGCAATTGAGCCAATTTCAAACTCGGGGTGCTTTTGCTTATCTGTCAGAAAAACAAAAAGTTTATGCCCGTTTCTTCTGGCAACAAACCGCCCCAGAGCGCTATCGCCTGTTGCTGACCAACCCACTGGGTAGCACCGAGCTAGAATTGGTCGTACAACCGGGTGTGACCCAATTGACTGACAATCAGGGCAAGCGCTATGTCAGTAATGACCCACAAGAAATGATTCAAAAATTAACCGGAATGTCTATTCCGTTAGCAAGTTTACGCCAATGGATTCTAGGGCTACCTGGCGATACGACCGATTTCACCCTCGACGATAAATATCGCCTGAAACAGCTGACTTATCAACAAAATGGCGTAACCTGGGTGGTTAATTATCAAGAATACAATACTCAAGTCACACCAGCGTTACCTAGTCGTATGGAATTGAGTCAGGGCGAGCAGCGCATCAAACTGAAGATGGATAACTGGGCGGCCCAATAGTATGACTCATACCAATCAACATATTTGGCCCTCGCCCGCAAAATTGAATTTATTTCTTTATATCACCGGGCGACGTGCTGATGGTTACCATCAATTACAGACTTTGTTCCAATTTCTCGATTATGGCGACGAACTGACGATTGTGCCGCGGGACGATGAACAAATTCGGTTATTGACTCCAATTCCCGGTGTGGAAAACGAGCAAAATCTGATAATCCGCGCGGCGCGGTTACTGCAAAAATACCCCAGTGCGGCGGCAGTATCTCGAGGGGCGGATATTAGCATCGATAAACGTTTGCCCATGGGCGGTGGGCTGGGTGGCGGTTCTTCCAATGCAGCGACAGTGTTAGTGGCACTCAATACTTTGTGGGAATGTGGCTTATCTGATGAAGAATTAGCCGCTCTCGGCCTTCAGTTAGGGGCCGACGTGCCCGTTTTTGTGCACGGACATGCGGCCTTTGCCGAGGGAATTGGTGAAAAGTTGCACCCCGCCGAGCCTGTAGAGAAGTGGTATTTGGTGGTTCACCCCGGTGTAAGCATCCCAACGCCCATTATTTTTTCCGATCCTGAATTAAAAAGAAATACGCCAGTACGCCCACTGGCGGCGCTTTTAAGTGCTCCTTACGCAAATGATTGCGAACCGATCGCAAGAAAACGTTTTCGCGAGGTTGAACAGGTTCTTTCATGGCTGTTAGAATACGCTCCGTCACGCCTCACCGGAACCGGCGCTTGTGTCTTTGCAGAATTTGACACTGAGTCATCGGCCCGGCAGGTGTTAAGTATTGCCCCAGAGTGGTTGCACGGTTTTGTCGCCCGTGGCGTGAACGTTTCGCCATTGCATCGCGCACGCTCTGGGAAATTTGAAAACGGTGAGTACAGATAAGAATGCACAGCAAGGGTCTAGATCATGGCACCACTGACCTGAGTTTGTGAAAATACCTGTCCCACTGGTTTGAAAGCCGGTCCATAATGTTGTTTTTGACTTTAAATACCCGTATGTATATTGCAATCAGTATGAATAACCGCCCGTGATTACTGATCTGACAATATCTTCTCTGGACGCATGCCTGAGGTTCTTCTCGTGCCTGATATGAAGCTTTTTGCTGGTAACGCCACCCCGGAACTAGCACAACGTATTGCCAACCGTTTGTACACCAGTCTTGGTGACGCCGCTGTAGGTCGTTTTAGCGACGGCGAAGTGAGCGTGCAAATCAACGAAAATGTACGCGGTGGTGATATTTTCATCATCCAGTCCACCTGCGCACCCACGAACGATAACCTGATGGAACTGGTTGTCATGGTTGATGCCCTGCGTCGCGCCTCCGCAGGCCGTATTACTGCTGTTATTCCTTACTTCGGCTACGCCCGTCAGGATCGCCGTGTGCGCTCCGCTCGTGTACCTATCACTGCCAAAGTTGTTGCCGATTTTCTCTCAAGTGTTGGGGTTGACCGCGTATTGACAGTGGATCTTCATGCTGAACAGATCCAAGGCTTCTTTGATGTTCCGGTTGATAACGTATTTGGTAGCCCAATCCTGCTGGAAGATATGTTGCAGCAGAATCTGGAAAACCCAATTGTTGTTTCTCCCGACATTGGTGGCGTTGTTCGCGCCAGAGCCATCGCAAAATTGCTGAACGATACTGATATGGCGATTATCGACAAACGCCGTCCACGCGCTAACGTTTCTCAGGTGATGCATATCATCGGTGATGTTGCTGGCCGTGACTGTGTATTAGTTGACGATATGATCGATACCGGTGGCACTTTGTGTAAAGCGGCAGAAGCATTGAAAGAACGTGGTGCCAAGCGTGTATTCGCTTACGCAACTCACCCGATCTTCTCTGGTAATGCGGTTGAAAACATCAAACACTCCGTGATTGACGAAGTGATTGTTTGTGACACAATTCCGTTATCAGCTGAAATCAAAGCATTGAAAAATGTACGAACTCTGACACTATCTGGCATGTTGGCTGAAGCCATCCGCCGTATCAGTAATGAAGAGTCGATCTCTGCGATGTTTGAGCATTAATCAATAATCGGGAGTGGATATCCCTGCGGTGCTATTTGGCCGCAGTTAGCCATGATGAGCCTCTTTGGGCATTATGTTGGGGTATGCATGACGGATAGATGATGAAGAACTATACCCTAAATCATTCGAGTTGCAGGAAGCCGACCAACGCACATACAGCTTGAACGATGACGGGTATAAAGCAGATAAAGAAAAACCCGTTGATGCAGATGCAACAACGGGTTTTCTACTTTAGGTCTATAAGTTCCTGGTCTATAAGTTCTTGGTCTATAGATTCTTGATTAACAGATTCTTGGGTCGTCATTCACTCCTCCTGAACATCAGCTCAATTTAAAGCTGTAGTAACAGGCTATGATTTGTCATACACCACGGTCAACACTCAGATTTTATGAGTGGCGTTGGTTATTACGAGTGCAACGTTTATCAAAGTGCTTAACCCACCAATAGCGGTCTGCAACTTCTTCACGCCCGCCAATACGAGCGCCAACCAACCATAACAATGCACCAACAAAAATGCTCATTACTGCACCATGGGCAAAGAATTGTGGTAGGCCAAACTGAGTCACTTCAGCCAAAATTGAGTAACCTACCCCAACGACCATGGTCACCAATCCCAGCCCCATCAGCACATTACCAAGCCTTGATGCGGTTCTACGTTTCATAAGCCACCTCCACTTGAGTTGCCAATAAATAATCACTTAGCTGCGCATACAAAAATGCTTGCTTAATGCGATTATTCATGTCCACTTAATAACTTAGTATAGTCAGGCTGCTGATGAAGGTGTTGCGCTGGCGATCACATCTAAGGAATATATTTCGACAAATCTTTACACTTTCCAGACATTTGGCATTGAAATTGAATTATTACACATATTAACTATTCACATATTGAACTATTAATTCCAAATAAATTCATACTGCCAGTTTTGTCATTACGCGCCATGACGGGTAAACTGTCACACTTTAATTCCTTTAGTAATAGCGAATGACGACGTGAGCAGCATTAAATTAATCGTTGGGCTGGCAAATCCGGGTGCTGAATACGCCCAAACTCGCCATAATGCGGGGGCTTGGTATGTGGACTTATTAGCGCAACGCCACAACCAGCAACTGAAAGAAGAAAGTAAATTCTTCGGTTATACCGCACGGTTAAACCTGGCGGGCCAAGATGTGCGCTTGCTGGTGCCGTCTACATTTATGAATTTAAGTGGCAAAGCTGTTGCGGCAATGGCTGGGTTTTACCGCATCCTACCGGAAGAAATTTTAGTCGCACATGATGAGCTGGATATCCCACCCGGTGTGGCGAAATTGAAATTGGGAGGAGGCAATGGTGGCCATAATGGCCTGAAAGACATTCAGAGCAGGCTCGGCAATAATCCAAATTTCTATCGTTTACGCATAGGTATCGGCCATCCTGGCGATAAAAGTAAAGTCACCGGTTTTGTTCTCGGTAAACCGCCGGCTAGCGAACAAACCTTAATTGACGACGCGATTGATGAGTCTATTCGCTGTACTGAAATACTGCTGAAAGAAGATATTACCAAGGCAATGAATCGCCTGCATTCATTTAAAGCCACGGCATAGCGGTTCGTCCGTTCCCCGGAAAGCGACGGTGCGCCGGGGAAGTTATCTTCCACTTTATTCGTTTTTATTGCACAACGCATTGATTCCCTGCTGACCTTCACCGGTCAGGACAACACCGGCAATAATCACTCTAACACGCCCGAGAAAATGATTACTTTTACCGTCATATTCATCCGCAATATCTTGTAGCGCCTCGCTGCAAAAAAGTTTCTCCCAATCAGCAGCTTTTTTCTTATTATCAGATAAATCGTGGCTACGCTCGAACTTGTCATTTATGGCAGTGAACGTCAATTGAACACTGTCAAAATCCTCATACAACGTCTTTTTTTTGTAACCCACATATCTCACGCTTTTACCTGATTGATTTTCTATCTGCACGCCATATTGATCGACTAACTGGGCAAAAGTTGGCCCCGAAGGTTCAGTTTCTGCCGTCAGAAACCACATACCCAAAATGCCCACCGCGCCCCCAAATAAAATCACTATTAACCATTTATAGATATTCATTTCCATGGGGATAATCCAAATTCAGTCTGTAGACCCTAATGACATGTTATCGGACATTAATCAGAAAACTTCAGATAACAGAAACGTGATCTCGGGCACAGAGTTAGATAAATCAATTACCTATGTGCCATTACGATAAAAGCAATATCCACAACGAAAGAGCATGATCGAGATAAATCGCCATTATGTGTATAATGGCGGCATAAATTTTGATTACATCGGCCTGTTAAATCTAACTGGTTGATTTTTAAGTTATTTAAGGTGATATAAAACATGGGATTCAAATGCGGTATTGTGGGCTTGCCTAACGTTGGTAAATCCACCCTGTTCAACGCGTTGACACAAGCGGGCATCGAAGCAGCTAACTTCCCGTTCTGCACCATTGAACCCAATACGGGCGTGGTGCCAATGCCGGACCCGCGTCTGGATCAACTGGCTGAGATCGTTAAACCTCAGCGCATATTGCCAACGACCATGGAGTTCGTTGATATTGCGGGCCTGGTCAAAGGCGCGTCCAAAGGCGAAGGTCTGGGTAACCAATTCTTGACTAATATTCGTGAAACCGAAGCGATTGGTCATGTGGTACGTTGTTTTGAAAATGACAATATCATCCATGTTGCTGGCAAAGTTGATCCAGTGGATGACATTGACACCATCAATACTGAGTTGGCTCTTTCCGATCTGGAAACTTGCGAGCGCGCGATTCATCGTGTGCAGAAGAAAGCCAAAGGCGGCGATAAAGATGCTAAAGCTGAACTGGAAGCACTGGAAAAATGTCTACCACATTTAGAGAACGCTGGCATGCTGCGTGCGCTGAATCTGACGGCAGAAGATAAAGCAGCCATCCGTTATTTGAGTTTCCTGACACTAAAACCGACTATGTACATTGCTAACGTCAATGAAGACGGTTTCGAAAATAACCCTTATCTGGATCAAGTCCGGGCTATTGCTGCGGGCGAAGGTTCTGTCGTGGTTGCCGTTTGTGCCGCAGTTGAATCTGATATCGCTGAGTTGGAAGATGAAGACCGTGCTGAGTTTATGGCCGAGTTGGGTATTGAAGAGCCCGGTCTGAACCGTGTGATCCGTGCCGGTTATGAGCTGCTGAATTTGCAAACCTACTTCACCGCCGGTGTTAAAGAAGTTCGCGCCTGGACTATCCCTGTCGGCGCAACAGCCCCACAAGCCGCAGGTAAGATTCACACCGACTTTGAAAAAGGCTTTATCCGCGCACAAACTATCGCTTTTGACGACTTTATTACCTACAAAGGTGAGCAAGGTGCGAAAGAAGCCGGGAAAATGCGCTCAGAAGGCAAAGAATACATCGTAAAAGATGGCGATGTGATGAACTTCCTGTTCAACGTCTAAATAGCGTCTGCTGTCTCATGAGGTTTCAGATAACCTTATGGAGAATGATAAACGCCATAAAATCCACGCACTTGCGTGGATTTTTCATTTCACCACATTAATGTATTTTTATAAAAGCGCGACCAGAAATAAGTACAAAGGCAGTACCGCTGCTACCCAATGCCGTACGGCCAAATCTAAAGAAAATCTGCTTCGCACCGCTGATGGTAGTTCCCCCGCTTTTGCAGTAGGCTTTCAGATTATTAAGTTTCTGACGAGTAATCAGCCATTAACATTCAATCACAACAGCGAGATTACTATGCCTCTTGAGGTTACTATGCTTCTGTTGTTCAAAAATAAAAAAGCGATTCCACAGTGCTTGCTCAGTTACGGTTTTACCGTATTCGGGGATGATTATCACTACCGTACTCGTCTGTTAAACGGCCAGTTTGAAATGGTCATCACTGTTTCTAAGCTTGAACAAGTTACAGCAACCTTGACGGATATTGGCTCTAATGAGGAATATGTACTCCATCTTGTCGCGGGAAGTTGTGGAGCTTTTGTCGGCAGCGTGCGGGCAGAATATGGAAAGGTATTGTCTGATATTGCCAAAAAGTGCTTTGAGCCGGACATATTTAACAGTGATCAGGCGCAAGCCGTTATTCAATATATCCGCTCAAAATACGGCGATGCGTTAGAGTTTTTGTGGGAGAAATCCCCCACTAGCGCCATCTGGCGGCGGGCGGATAACGCCAAATGGTACGGGGCATTGTTGCTTATTCCCAAAAGCAAATTAGGCGTGGATGACTCTGCGCCCTGTGACGTGCTCAACCTCCGGGCTAGCCCTGAAACTGTCGCCAGGCTTATTGATAACATGCGATATTTTCCTGCTTATCATATGAATAAAAAACACTGGCTTTCACTCTGCTTAGAAAACTCGCTTTCTCTCGAAGAACTTTATTTGCGGATTGACCACAGCTATGCACTTGCCACTAAATATAAGTTTAATGGCGGTTCTATGCCGGCAGTCGCCTCTCAATTAGAAGATTAAATTTATTCACCGAAATGGGTGATAGCAATCTTTTAACAGGAGTATTAGAAATTCCGTGCGCCGCTACCCCGTGTTGTGGGTTAAGTAAAGTATCGAGAACCTCTTCTGATGGGCCGTTATTCCAATTAACTCGCTGATGTTCTAAATGATACACTTGTTCTGGCTTTTGACGCTTATGGTTCAAATGTTATTATAGCTGGCTGAGGGAATTTGAAATCGCGATGACAAAGGAAACGTTTTGAACACGAAAAGCAGAATACGGTTGTGGCCACGGTTGGCGTCATATGCAATGGTTATCTTGCTATTAGCTGGGTGCTCAAACAAATCAAATCGTGACTATGCCAAGCTACCAAAAGGCAGTTACAACGACAAATCCTATACCGTTAAAAAGGGCGATACCCTCTATTTTATTGCCTGGATCAGTGACAGTGAAGTCAGTGACCTTGCCCGCATAAACAAACTAAAACCTCCTTATCGGCTGGAAGTTGGGCAAAAATTACAACTTGATAACTCAGCTTCATCTGGCCGTCTGACGTCAAATAAACCGAAGTCATCAAGTTCTGCGCTGGCTAAATCAACGCCACCGCCCGGAGCAAGCCGTTGCTGGCGTTGGCCGACCAACGGCCAAGTTATATCCAAGTATTCCACTGCCGATGGCGGCAACAAGGGGATCGATATTGCAGGTAAACGCGGGCAGCCGGTCTATGCATCAGCCAAAGGGCGAGTGGTATACGTCGGAAATCAACTGCGTGGTTATGGCAATCTCATCATGATTAAGCATGGTGAAGATTTCATCACCGCTTACGCCCATAATGACACCATGCTGGTCAATAATGCTCAGGACGTGAAAGCCGGGCAGAAAATAGCCACCATGGGTAGCTCTGGAACGGACACTCTGATGCTGCATTTTCAAATTCGCTACCGGGCAACCGCACTTGACCCACTGCGTTACCTGCCGTCGCAAGGAACAACACCTAAATGTTAATTAGTTAACGTTTTTTATGGCTTTGTACTCTTGCAGATAAACAAAAGGCTCCTGTTTAGGAGCCTTGTTTTTTGGCATTAACTTCAAACATTACATCCAGCAATCATTACGCCAGAATTTGCTTCACAAATGCTTTGATTTCTTCAACCTGACAGTTGTCGAAGAAACACTGCTGGAAGCGTTCGCCGCTAACTGCTGTTTTCACCAATTCTGGGTCGATAGCGCGCAGTGTATCCAGGTAGTTTTCTTTAATGACTGCCGCTTTCACTTGGTTCAAGATACCCGCGTTGCGCACTTGTGGCTCTTTACGCTCCAGTGGGTAGCCTTCACCTTTCACACCAGTGAAAGCCTTCTCAAAGATGTAACGCACATTCAGTTCAGCACCCCAGCCAAAACCTTTGGCGAATGGCAGTGCCAGCGCATTACCGTTGTTAATCTGAGCAAACAGGAAAGCATCCGCTGGATCGATGCAGTAACCACATACAACACCAGGATGAATATTCAATGACATCATTGCACCCTGGCCAGTACCACAGCCCGTTACCACGAAATCGACTGCTTTAGAGTTAAGCAGAATGCTGGCCATAATCCCCAGATGGATATAAGTCAGATGATGGTCATTCTCATCACTCATACCTACGTTGTATACCGGGTACGCTTTTTCCGAGGCTACGGTGTTCAGCTCTTTCAGAATTATCGCGTTTTTAGTTGCCTGACTGTTTTCCATCATCAGTGCAATTTTCATTATGTTCTCTCCGATTAGGTCAATGAAATAGAATTCATTGGATAGTTGTTTGGCTTAATTATAGCGAACATAGCACTAGTAAAACAACATTTCAATTTTAATGAAAATTAGTTCTACATACATCACATATCAGAGTAATCCGCAGGCAGCAGCCATTGGTTGGCATAGCCTAACTGACGCTTCTAAGTGAAGTCCGAGATAATACCAGCAAATTGGCCGCTGCTATTGAAGAGGGAAATTCCTTTTTACCCATGTTGCACCAAAGCGGAAGTCTCACACGAAATAAACCCAAATGTGCCTTATGCGAACTAGCAAAAAATTAATCATCGCGAACTCACTACCGAGACAAATAAACTAAAGCCGCGCAACTCACCTGCTCGGCTTTTTTACATCCTTAGTGATGTAACATTTCGTGGACAATATCATCTTTATCTAAAGTTATCGGGTAAAAAGTCGGCCAGTTATCCATTTCTTTAAGCAGTTCTTCTTGTGACTCATTACCCATGTAAATATGGAAATGATGGGATTTTTGCGGTTCAATAATGTGGTCACTAAATTGGACATATTTAGGCGCTTTAGAGTGGGCATCTTGGCATTCATATAGATAACGCACTCCTTTCTTACCAGATTCATAGTGCATGATTTTAAAGCCGGAATAGCTGTATTGGCAGGAGTTGACTGCTTCAGGGGTATGGAAATCAATAGTATTATTCTCAATACCAATCATAGTGATATCTGTAGCGTAGCCCTTTTTATAATACTCTCTGTACTCCTCAATTTTTTTGTTTTTATTCTTTTTCGCTTTATCGACCAAAACTGGATCTAAATCCCCTTTCAATAGATATGGATTAATAGATTGCCAGACTCCATTCCAATCACTGAGTAGCCTGTCTTTAACCTCTTTATCGGTAAAAACACCCTCACTTGCTTTACGCGCGGCTTCAGATTGTTGATGCTCATGTCCGTGGCTATGTATGCCATGTGCAAATGAATTAAAGCTGATCAATGATACGCAAACACTGAGTGTAATGATGGATAGATGGGGAAATTTTCTGGGCATGAATAACTCCTAACTGATTGCTGGATGTGTAATGTTATATTATTACATGTCCGGCAATCAATAGGTATTATCGACGAATAACTAACGCTTTTTACGATTTCGATGCATATCGATAGCCACCGCACTAACAATAATAATCCCTTTAATAATGTCTTGAATGTATGAATCGACACCAATAAAAGTAAAACCACTTTTGATCAGGCCCAAAATCACCGCGCCAATGACGGTACCGGTAATGCGCCCCACCCCCCCCATCAAACTGCTACCGCCAATCACGGCGGCGGCGATGGCATCCAGTTCATACGACTGACCCATGCTCGATTGTCCGCTACTGACTCGTGCAGCCAAAACAACCCCAGCAAGACCTGCCAATCCTCCGGCGATGGTATAAACCAACACCAGATATTTATTAACATTAATACCTGAGACTTTTGCGGAAATCATATTCCCACCAATGGCATACACATATTTTCCGTAGCGGGTATGTTTCAGAGCAATATGAAAAATAATGGCAATAACCAAGAAAATAATGACCGGCATCGCGCCTTGCCCGATAGCCGTAAAATCATCCGAGAGAAAACTCACTGGGTTGCCTTTGGTATAATATTGAGCAAGTCCTCGGGCAGAAACCATCATTCCCAATGTTGCGATAAATGGCGGGATCCCTGTACGGGTAATCAAAAAACCATTAATAAAACCACATAATATACCAACCCCGATCCCTGCTGTAATAGGAATTGCCGCAGGTAAATCTAATAAATGTGGATACATGGGGGAAATACTGTCTGATGTTTGCGCCAGGCTGGCGGCGACGACAGCAGTTAATGCAATTAAAGAGCCTGAGGAGAGATCAATACCGGTAGTAATAATGACTTGAGTTACCCCAACAGCAATAATTCCAATAATTGCCACCTGCAGAATAATGAGTAACAATCGATTGGGGTTCATTAAAAATGATTGATCGCGAATAAACCAACCTAAAAGTTCAAAGATTAATGCAATACCTATCATGACAATAAAAATACCGGTGTCTTTAGGTAGTTTTCCTTTTAGCCCGACCACGAATGAATGTTCTTTTATCGAGCCAGTTGTCAGTGATTTATCAATTTTTACATTATTCATTATCATTACCTTTCTACAATTATTCAGAGGCCAGCGCCATTATTTTTTCTTGGCTAGCATCTTGTTTATCTAATATTCCCGTAATATGTCCACCATGCATGACCATAACTCTGTCACTCATACCGAGAATTTCAGGTAACTCTGAAGAAACTAAGATAATAGCAACACCACGATTTGCCAGCTCACTAATTAAACGATAAATTTCTGATTTTGCTCCGACATCAATACCACGAGTAGGTTCATCAAGAATAAGTATTTTAGGTTGGGCTAACAACCAACGTGCAATTAAAACCTTTTGCTGATTCCCTCCACTCAAATTATTAATTATTTGATCCATGGTAGGGGTTTTGATATTTAATTTTTTAATCTGCTCCATGCAATCTTGTGCCATTTTCCCATGACTAACAAAGCCTCTTTTATTAATATAATCTGAGATATTAACAATGCTCATATTTTCGACCACTGACAGCACAAGGAATAATCCTGATTTTTTGCGGTCTTCAGTCAAAAAAGCTAATCCCTGTTCAATAGCTTTTGATGGGGAGCTGATATTGACAGGTAAGCCCTCAATAAAAATTTCGCCACTATCTGCAGGATGCATACCAAACAGGCTTTCCATAACTTCACTGCGACCTGCTCCGACCAAACCAGCTACACCCAGTATTTCACCTCGTTTCACTGAAAATGAAACATCACGGAACAAGCCTTCACGCCGCAACCCATTGACTCTTAATACTTCCTCACCGATATTGTTATTAAACTTGGGGAACATATGAGTTAGCTCACGCCCCACCATCATGGTAATTAATGATTGTTTTGTCAGGTTTTCAGTCTTATCCGTAGCAACAAACATACCATCACGAAAAATACTAACTTCATCCGTGATTTCAAAAATCTCATCCATTTTATGGCTAATATAAATAATACCTTTCCCTTGTTCTTTTAATTCATTAATAATCGCAAAAAGGTGAAAAACTTCACCTTCTGTTAGGGCGGATGTTGGTTCGTCCATGATTAACACATCAGCATCATAGGAGACGGCTTTAGCTATTTCCACCATCTGCTGGCTAGCAATATTTAACTCGCCGACTATCATGTTAGGTTTTAATTTTATATTAAGATATTGCAATAAATTTCGTGTCTTACTGTTCAGTAAATCATGATTAACTAACCCATAGTGAACAGGTTCTCTTCCTAGCCAGATATTTTCTGCGACTGTCATATGTGGTACTAAATTTAGTTCTTGATGAATCATTGCAATTCCGGCATGAAGTGCATCTAAAGTATCCTCAAAAGTAATCTTCTCACCTCTTACTTTTATAGAGCCTTCATCCGGATGATATATCCCAATCAAACACTTCATCAATGTAGATTTACCCGCGCCATTCTCTCCCATTAATGCATGGACACTACCTGGCTTTATTTTAATGCCCACTTTATTCAGAGCCTTGACGCCAGGAAATTGCTTACTAATCCCCTCAGCCTCGAGAATGTAAGGATACATATCATCATCTCCATACCTTTATTTGGAATGAGTGCCGAATTTGTTAATCTGACAATAATAAATACGGCATTACCTTTCTATAAAAAACAACAAATACACAGATTATCTTTGCGTATAAGCCTAATTTTGAAAAGATATCACCCCACTCCATGAGTATTATTTATTGACTAGCTTTCTAAAATAATTCTATTTATTTTTTGTTTTTATTCGCGAAATCTTGATAGTTATCTTTGGTAATAAGTTGATAAGGGATCATTACGCTACTTTCAACTTTCTGACCAGACGTCAATTTAATCGCGGTCTCTACAGCCCCTTCTCCCTGTCCTTTGGCATCCTGGAAAATACTGATATTGAGGTCACCTTTCTTAATAAACTCAAGTGCGTCCGGCGTGCCGTCAATCCCACCGATCACAACACCTTTTTTCTTGGCCTGTTTTAAAGCAAGAATAGCGCCAATTGCCATTTCATCGTTATTTGAAGCAATCGCATCTATTTGCTGCCCGGATAGGATCCAATCAGTCGTGACATCAACGGCCTCTTTACGGAAGAATTTTGCAGTTTGTTTATCAATAATATGAATATCTGGGTACTGAGCGGCGACTTTCTCGACCCCGCGTGTTCTGTCACGAGTTGCCTCACTCGATAGTTCCCCCATAAGAATCACAACATTACCCTTTCCACCCATTAGTTTTGCAAGTTCCTCCATCTGTAGGCGTCCTGCAAGTTCAGAATCAGAACCCACATAGGCCATACCTGTCGGCAAAGTTATCTCCGGGCGACGATTTACAAAAACTAATGGAATTTTGGCTTTCTCAGCTAATTTAATCATAGGCTTCACGCCTTGAGTATCAACTGGATTTAGAATAATGGCATCAACACCTTGGCTAACAAAATTTTCTACTTGCTGAATTTGTTGAGCAATATCTCCCTTTGCATCTTCAAACTGCCCAGAAACATTGCCCTCTTCTTTCATTTTATTTTGCATGGACTGACGCAATATTGTCAGGAAGTTGTCATCGAAGTAAGCCATGGAAACACCAATTTTAAGGTCTTTAGCATAGGTGCATAGTGGCAGCATACAGATAGCGAGTGAGGTAATAATGATTTTTTTCAGCGTCATGATCTATATCCTTCAATAATGGAATGCATTAACATCTCAATGCCTATTTATTGAAAATAATTTTTTACAAGTGCCTAGTTCAGTACCGTGTAAAATCGCTATTTTAGACATTTTAATGCGCTTCCCGTGAATGCAACCGCCCCATCCCCGGTTTTATTTTTAAAAAAAGTAATATAAAACAATAGAATAGTATTCTTCAATTCTTGTAACGATCCTCTCCTTTATTTTTTAAACGTTTATTTCAAAATTAAGATTATTGAAATTTTTAACACCAAACAACCGAAATGTGTATTTTGAACGCAGAGAATAACAAAACTATGACAGGGATCTAACAAATGATGGTAATTTGAGCACCAATGAGAGTAGCCATGAGACTCAGCAAGTGGAAAGCTGCCAGCATGTCATTCGTGAAAGAAAGGAAATAGATAGGTGAGGTGAGGTGAGGTGAGGTGAGGTGAGGTGAGGTGAGGTGAGGTGAGAAAAATAATGAAAGGAAATAATAGAGTAATGACCACGATGAAAGTTGTGTCATTACTCCGCCATTTTATTTAATAATCATTATAAAACAATTAATTAACTCTATTTTTTACAATGAAAAAATCTCAATATTATCGTTCGGGCAATAGATTTACCCACAAAAGACAGCTGTTAGTAACCAGTGGCTGTAATTGACCACTTTTGATTGCAGGTAGCCACCAACATCCTTGCGAAGCTGTCAGTTCGTGTGTTTCAGTGTGGCTAATAAGCCATTTTCCCCTCACCACATAGACCAGCCCACCATGTGAAGCAGGAAGTTCTTGCAACGAGCTAGTTGACACCACACTAGCCTGCCAACAGCCTCGTCGGGTCATGATATTAAAATCCTGGCTAGTCCCACCGAGTAAATGTGCATGAATAGGAATATCACCTGGAAAAGCAAAAGGTTGCAATGGCGTTGAAAGTGTATGCGTCTCCCAGTCTGGGCTGGAGAGAGCCAGCCCCTCACCAGAGAGTAATGTAATCGACCGATCAATATCAGGGAAGATTGAAAACGGGCCATCTTGTTCAATCATCGCGATACTGGCACGCCAAGCAAAATCCTCTCCCCCGACTGGCCAACAGGCAATTTCGCGGGTTTCACCACCACCATTTCGCCATCGGCTAACCGGCAAACTAGCAAAATCAAAAACGGTAAAACTCATCAGACCTCCTGTTGACAGGCTTTTAGTACCGCCAGAAAAGCCTGTGCAGTTTGCTGTTGCATTGGATGATATCTATCCACTATTACCGCATTGCCCGCCACATAAACATCCCGAATTTGCGATTTATCCCCCGCAAATAACCACCGATTCAATAAAGAAGCAGATTCTGTGCCATCAATATAAGGATCATCGCCATCCAAAACTAGCCAGTCAGCACGATACCCCTCAGCTAACTGACCAATATTGCTGCCACAAGCTTGCCTCCCTCCAGCTAAAGCTTGGGTATAAAGTAAATCCGCTACTGCTGGATATTGTTCATTCGTCAAACGATTACGGCGCTGATCGCGCAAGCGCTGCCCATATTCTAACCACCGTAACTCTTCCACTATATTCAAAGAAACATGGCTATCAGAGCCTATCCCCCAACGCCCATGGTGTTGCAAATAATCTACTGCGGGGAAGATACCGTCACCTAAATTAGCTTCCGTTGTTGGGCATAATCCGGCTACAGCCTGACTATTAGCCAATCTAACAAGTTCTGACTCATCCAAATGTGTAGCATGAACCAGACACCAACGGCTATCGACCTCTAAATTATCATACAACCACGCCACTGGCCGTTGTCCGCTCCAAGCCAGGCAGTCGTTAACCTCTTTTTGCTGCTCGGCAATATGAATATGCACAGGTAACTGTTTATCAGAAGCCTGTAAAACCTCCTGCATCTGGCTTAACTCTACTGCACGCAGTGAATGAAAACATAAACCCAAGTTTTGCAGGGGCTGATTCGCCAGTTGTTTACTGATAACTTGCTGCTGCTTGAGATAGTTTTCTGTAGTTTGAATGAAGCGGTGCTGCCCCTGTTGGGCTGGTTGACCACCAAACCCGGCATAACTGTAGAGAACGGGTAATAGAGTCATCCCAATTCCCACGTCCTGCGCAGCCTGGCTGAGTTGCGATGTCATTTCCCCTGGGTCACTGTATGGATTACCGTCGATACTGTGATGTAAATAATGAAATTCTGCGACCTGGGTATAGCCACCTTTTAACATTTCTATATACAACTGACGGGCAATTACACCGATATGCTCCGGTGTCAATCGCTGCACCAGCCGATACATCAAATCACGCCACGTCCAAAAACTATCCTGTGGATTACCGGCAATCTCAGCTAATCCCGACATCATGCGTTGGAAAGCATGAGAATGGAGATTGGGCATGCCTGGTACTATTGGCCCTGAAAGCATCTGGCAACCTGCATCACTGCTGCCCTTCATAATGCGCTGAATGTTCCCCTGTTCATTGACAGTTATCTGTACGTCATTCGCCCATCCATCAGGTAAAAAAGCACGTTTGGTAAAATAAACTGGCATAGCGATATCCCAATATTTTGTTTAGAGTCAAACGCGCCTGGCAGCAGCTGCGTCAATTAATTAAATCACTCACTTGTATAGACATATACACACGCTAAATTCAACCGTAGACTTAGCATATAAATTTCTTATTTGACGAGGTTAACGTCGTGGCAGAACAACAAGCGGCCTTACAATTGAGTGCCGCAATGGACGATACTCCTGCTCCAATTTATCAACGGGTTAAACTGGCCATCATGCGCCAAATCAGAACCGGAGTCTGGCAGCCCCACCAACGCGTCCCTTCGGAGAGTGAACTGGTTGCAGAGTTAAGGGTCAGCCGTATGACCATCAACCGAGCACTGCGTGAACTCACCAGTGAAGGTTTTCTAATCCGTATGCAAGGCGTGGGGACCTTTGTTGCTGAAGCAAAAGCGCACAGTGCCTTACTTGAAGTTCATAATATTGCTGACGAAATCACCGCGCGAGGCCATCGCCACAGCAGTAAAATTTTGCAGTTAGAGGCGCGACCAGCAAACCCTGAAGAGGCGATTGCTCTAGGTATTCAGCCCGGCCAGCAACTGTTCTACTCGCAAATTGTTCATTATGAGAATGACATCCCCATTCAAGTCGAAAATCGTTGTGTCAATCCAAACACCGCACCCGATTATATGAAACAGGATTTCAACCAGATAACCCCTTACAGTTACCTCACCCAAGCTGCCCCGTTAACTGAAGGTGAACATATTGTTGAAGCGGTGATCCCAAATCTACTTGAGCGCCAGCTACTGCAATTAGATGAACATGAACCTTGTTTACTGATTCGCCGCCGAACCTGGTATGGAAAAGTAATCGTGACTGCAGCTCAACTGCTTTACCCCGGCTCTCGCTATCAACTCTATGGCCGTTTTACCCCACAAGGTACCGTTACGTCCTGATCAATTTTATTTCTCTTCGAGAACTGCGAAGTGTTACGCAATTGTTTAAATCCCTATCTTGCCGATAGTGAATTTATACGCTAGGTTGTCCATGATTGTATATACAACTTAATACTGAAGATCTTGGGGAGTCAGATGGTGTCAACAATTCACTGTGACAGTTTGTGGTACGGTGCCGATATCGTGACTATGCGTGGCGGGAAATATCACCTGATCTCGCAAGGGGCAATGGCGGTTACTGACGGTAAAATAGTCTGGATCGGGCCTTATAATGAATTACCCATGCTCAATGCCTCACGCGAGGTTGCCTACCAAGGCGGCCTGATTACTCCCGGATTAATTGATTGCCATACCCACTTGGTGTTTGGTGGTGATCGTAGTGCCGAATTCGAACAACGGCTTAATGGCGTGAGTTATGCTGACATTGCAGCCAATGGTGGCGGTATTGTGTCGACCGTAAAAGCGACGAGAAATACCAGCGAACAGCAATTATTGGAGCAAGCTTTATTTCGTATAAAACCCCTCCTTGCTGAAGGAGTGACCTGCATTGAAATCAAATCCGGTTACGGCCTTAGTCTTGAAAGTGAAATGAAAATGCTCCGTGTGGCCCGCCACTTGGGTCAATTACTACCTGTGACGGTCAAAACAACTTGTCTGGCAGCGCATGCTCTGCCACCTGAATTTGCGGGTCGAGCTGATGATTATATTGATTTTGTTTGTGGCACTATCATTCCCGAAGTTGCAAACGAAAAGTTAGCCGACGCTGTTGATGCTTTTTGTGAACACCTTGCATTCTCGCCTGCACAAGTTGAGCGCGTATTTGTAGCCGCGCAACAAGCAGGTTTACCGGTCAAACTGCATGCTGAACAACTTTCTTCCTTAAATGGGAGCACTCTGGCCGCCAAATTTAACGCCCTGTCAGCAGACCATCTTGAATACGCCACTGAGTCAGATGTCCAGGCAATGGCTAATGCTGGCACGGTCGCGGTATTACTGCCGGGCGCTTATTATTTGTTGCGAGAAACACAATGTCCTCCAATTGAGTTGTTTCGCCAATATAATGTACCAATGGCATTAGCCAGTGATGCCAATCCGGGAACATCCCCCGCACTCTCCCTGCGTTTGATGCTCAATATGGCATGCACATTATTCCGTATGACACCGGAAGAAGCGCTAGCGGGTGTCACTTGCCATGCGGCTCAAGCTCTAGGGTTACAAGATACTCAGGGAACACTGGAGACTGGTAAATTAGCCAATTGGGTCCATTGGCCATTATCACGTCCTGCGGAACTGGCTTACTGGCTTGGCGGTCAATTACCTGTAACTGTTGTTTTCAAAGGAGATACCCGACCATGAATTTAACTGATCCGTTAAGTTTTCGGGCAGGGAAACTGCCTTTACTAATCAGTATCCCACATGCAGGAACACGATTGACTCCCATCGTTGAGGCGGGATTGAGCGATGCTGCTCACCCCCTATCAGATACCGACTGGCATATTCCTCGTCTCTATGATTTCGCCCATAATATGGGTGCCAGTGTAGTCATAGGTCATTATTCCCGCTTAGTGGTCGACCTGAACCGTGCAGAAGATGATCAGCCGCTATATACCACCGCAACTACGGGTTTGTTCCCCGAAACACTGTTTGATGGTCGCCCTTGTTTTATGCCGGGTAAAACACCTTCCCCGCAGGAGCGTCAATCCTACCTGTTACATATCTGGCGCCCTTACCACCAGCAGCTTCAACTTGAGCTGGCACGGCTTAAAGATAAATTTGGCTATGCATTACTACTTGATGCTCATTCGATTGCCTCAGTTATCCCGAGGTTATTTGAGGGACAGCTACCAGATTTGAATTTCGGAACCAACAGCGGGGCCAGTTGCGCACCCTCATTAAGTAAGCAATTGATAGAATGTTGCGAACGACAAACTACATTTAGCTATATATTAAATGGCCGTTTTAAAGGCGGTTATATAACTAGAGCATATGGTTTACCACAGGCCCACCAACACGCGGTACAACTCGAGTTATCACAGTTAAACTATATGTCTGAAACTGAGCCTTACCCCTATTTGCCAGAACGTGCTGGTCACTTACAACCGTTACTCCAGCAATTAGTCAATACCATGCTGGCATGGGGCGAACAACATTATCAACACTGATTTGCACTAATCCTTTCGCGCCCAATAATATCTGTCATACACCAGCAGTGTGTGCGTTGGCCAAGCTCATTACTCAATCCATCCATGGGCCTCGCCTCTGCGAGGCCACTGCAACCCGCGTTTAAATCGGCCCCCGATAGATTTGTCTCTCTATTGCCATTGCCGTCTTCATGTAACTCGAATTATTTAGTCTATATCTGAATATTTTAAATGCAAAAAAGGCGGGAATAACCCCGCCTTTCTCATTCACCTATTTCCGACACAGAAAAGGGTAATACTTGCAGTTTAAGTTAATTTAGAAACGGTAGGTCAAGTTAACAGCAACAGTATCATCTGTGCTCAGACCCAGAGGATTGTTTTCATTCAATAAGTTAATCTGGTAGTCAACATAGGTAAACATGTTTTTATTGATGTAGTAAGTCACACCGATTTCAGCATATTTCAGCAAATCAGCACTTCCTACTGCATCCAGGTTTTTACCTTTAGACTGAACATAAGCAATCGACGGGCGAATACCATTTTCGAATTGATATTGAGCAACCAATTCTACGTTCTGGGCTTTGTTCGCAATCAATGCCTTGTATGGTGTCATATTCAAGGTTTCGCCGTACATCGCTGCCAAGTAAACTTGGTTTGCATCATATTTCAGCGCTGTAGCCCAAGCCTGAGCTTTATCACCGGTAGCACTGTTAGCCAGAGTTTTCTGACCCAAGGTACGGTTAGAGTTAGAGTACGCACCTGCGAAGCCGATACCACTGCCTTCGATGTCTTGATAATCAACAGACAAACCGAAACCGTCGCCGTTAGCTTTCTGGATTGCGCGCTCATTCTTAGAGGTATCGCCATCGTCATTGCGGCCCTGATACTGAGCTGCAACATTCAGACCTTTTACCAGACCGAAGAAATCAGAGTTACGGTAAGTTGCCAGACCGGTTGAACGACCCGTCATGTAGTTGTCGGTGTAAGCGATTGAGTCGCCACCGAACTCTGGCAACATATCAGTATAAGCTAGTGCATCGTACACTACGCCATAGTTACGGCCGTAATCAAAAGAGCCGAATTCAGCAAATTTTAAACCAGCAAAACCTAAACGGGTTTTATTGCCTTTATCACCCTGAGATTCTGCATTTTTTGCAGCAACGTTATATTCCCACTGGCCGAAACCGGTCAGTTGGCTATTGATTTGTGTTTCACCCTTAAAACCAAAACGCACATAAGTATCATCAGCATTATTATGGTTTGAGAAAAGGTATTTAGCGGCTACGCGGCCATAAAGATCCAATTTGTTGCCATCTTTATTATAAATTTCCGCTGCATTTGAAAGAGTAGGAACGATACTCAAGGTGACCGCTAAGGCCAGAACACTGCGCTTCATCATTATTTTTCCTTTAAATTTTAATAAAATTAACCTGCGGGCTAAATTAATGTTTTAGCCTCATCGAAGTTAACTTTTAATTTTTTATTGTGACCTGTCTTTGTAAAGCGAAGAAACATTATCACTAAGCACGAAAAGTTAAAACGGTAAAATTGAAGATATATAGGTATAAGCAGGTAAATAATTGTAACAAAATATTTTTTATGGAACTTTCCATAACCCTTTGATTAACTTTATTTTTAGGTAATTATATATAACCAAAAGAGTGCATTGGCACCATTTTGGTGCAAAGTCATTTCAATTTGTTTCTTTTTTGTTCTTTTGAGTAATTAGATTTGTAAAATGGAGTTGATATCACACTCCTATTCTATTTTTTATATATTCAAAGCAATTTATGGACTATTTAAAACACAATAAATAAAGGGTTTAATATCCAATTTGGTGCAACAAAGAAAAAAAACATAAATGACTTTGATAGGTTTATAGAAAGTAGGGGTTTAGTATGCTTGTTAATTTGATGGGTTTTAATAAACGACATATTACTTATAGCAAATGGAATAAGATATTTTCTTATTTGGTGAATGAAAAGTGAGCTATTGATGTTAATAGTTAGCTTTTTTGAATATCAAAACCGACATATCACTTTAAATTTAACTTAAGTTGAACGCCCATAAGTGATATTACCCTGCGTAACTATCGAGGGCGGTATTAGTAATATGCCCTTATTTATATTTTTTTTAATTCACTCTCATCCATCTGCACCAACATGATCCCAGCACGTAACCCCAACGCAACCCCAGGATTCGGGAACAAGATCCATTCGTATTCATGTTCAACGCAATAATGTTCACTAAGTTGTTCTGCCAGCAATGTCCCTTGCGTATAGCGAGTGAAATTCACTGTGTCATCCGCCACCCACAGTTTAAAATCTGCATGCTGCTTAAACAGTGATTTCACCACGCGGTAGAATATTATTGCCCCGCTAGAACGCCCCGGCAGCTGTCTACCACCGGCCAATGCGCGCAAACCAGTGATGATAGAACTAAATTGTTCGAGTTGATTCTCCCCAAAGGGCAGCGCTTTACCTAATTCCAGAGTGCAACTTGCCGCCTGACAAAATTCACTACTAAAGTGGGCGAAAGTCCCCCCTGCGGCGGAGTGCATGACTAATGCCTCTAGCTCACTATCTTTTAACCAGCGCAACATGGTCGCTGAATACGGCGTGGTTTGATAAGGTAATAAACCAAATCGAGTATGATAAGAACCGCGAATCGCCGTGTGTAAATCATAATGTAGCCGTGTGGATTGTAAGTCGGCGGCAAAAAACTCGCCCACCCTTTGTTCAAGAGTTTCAGCCCGCCTAGCCTCATCAATAGGTGAGTAATTTTGATGACGCCCACCGAACATGCGATTGATATCGGCAGTGAGATAGCGTTTTCCGGCCCTGATAGCCGGTGGATTGCCTAATATGACCAACAAACGTATTGCCAAAGGAAATTTGCCTGCTAATAGATCTGAGACCAATTGGTTTAGAATCTCAATCGGAGCCGTTTCATTTCCATGAATACCTGCCGATAACACCACTGACTGTGAATAACTGCCGTGGGGTATCAGCATCAACACCCCCTCATCCAGCCAGTGCCATTTAAGATTGGGAGTTTCACCGCCGGTAACCTGTGGTGGATTTCCCGAGAGTGTGGCAGACAAAAAATCTAGCATCATCGCTCCTTCCATTGACTTATAGTTTCTTATGGTGCATGCCGCTGGATGACTGGTTTGTTGGTTAATAGCTTTGTTTTTATTAATGATTCTGGAACGGATATATTGAGCCAAGGTTAAGTATTTTCGTCAATTCGTCCAATGCTTGTCGCCCTTCTTGCAATAACTGCGGGTCTGCTAAATCCTTAAATTGCAAACGATCGCGATAATATTTATCGACCCAATTATTCAGCGCTACAAACAAGGCCGGAGTCATCATCACTCGGCTATTCACCGCCGCCAACTCTGTTTCATTTAGCGCGACACGCAAGCGCAAACAGGCCGGCCCACCACCATTGTGCATACTTTCGCGCAGGTCAAAAACTCTAACTTCATCAATTGGGCCGCCGCTATTTATCAGTTCAGATAGATATCCCCACACCGCTGGGTTTTCTTGTGATTCTTGTGGGATTACCAGCAGCATCTTGCCATTGAGTTTATTCAACAATTGGCTGTTAAACAGATAGGTCGATACCGCTTGTCCGACAGAAACTTGCGCAGCAGGCACTTCAATGGTGATTAGCTGTTGCTCAATTCGCGCCATCTTGCGGCGCAAACTATCCATTACCTGAATATCGGGCACGAATGCGTATTGGTGGTGGAATAACACGTTTTGATTACTGACCGCGATAACATCGTTGTGGAATACCCCTTGATCGATAACCGCTGGATTTTGCTGAATAAAAACAGCCCGGTCAGGATCTAACAGATGTAATCGCGCCACGGCCTCGCTGGCCTCCAATGTTTGCCGGGCAGGATATCGGCTAGGTGCTATTCCGCTCTCAAGCCCTTGACGACCATAAACAAAGACCTGGATCGCGGGGTGGTCATATTCGCCTCCCAGACGGTTATGGTTTGCCGCGCCCTCATCGCCAAATAACTCAACCGAAGGCAAAGCATCGTGATGCACAAAATGACGATGGTTATTGAAAATACTTTTTAATATTGCTGACGTTGTATTGGTCTCAATGGCCCGATGAAATTTATTATTCAAGTTTGCGACAGTAAAATGAACCCGGCCATCAGCACTGTCAGCGGAGGGTGAGACTGTCGCCGCATTCGCCGTCCACATAGATGATGCTGAACTCACCGCCGACAATAGGCGCGGAGATTTACGAGCAACTTCACTCAAGACTTGTTCATCTGAACCACTGAACCCAAGTTGGCGTAAAAAACCTAGCGCGGGGCGCTCCTGCGGTGGCAATATGCCCTGCTTGTACCCTAAATCAGCCAGCGTTTTCATTTTCAGCAAACCCTGTTTTGCCGCTAGCTTCGGGTTGGAGAGTGCATTTTGATGTTTGGCAGAGGCTTCATTGCCAAAAGACAATCCCGCATAGTGATGGGTCAGCCCAACCAATCCATCGAAGTTCACTTCATATCCTGCCATCGTATTCTCCGCTCGCGCCTATGTTCTCATTATGTCGTAGGGCTAATCAGGTAAATGAGTTAATCAGGTAAATCGAAAGAAATCCCCGGTGACAAGGTAGCTGGCAGCGTCAAGCTTTCACTTTCGAGTGACGCCATCGGCCAGGCACAGTAATCAGCGGCGTAAAATGCACTTGGTCGATGATTCCCTGAAGCCCCGATCCCACCAAAGGGAGCTGCGCTAGAGGCTCCCGTCAACGGTTTATTCCAGTTAACAATACCCGCACGCGCCTCCAAGAGCAGTTGATCGAACTGTTCTCTGTCCTCTGAAACCAAACCAATGGCTAAACCGAATCGGGTTTGATTCGCTATTTTTAGTGCCTCACTAAAATCGGTATAGCGAATCACACTCACCAGCGGGCCAAAATATTCTTCATCAGGGGCCTCACTGAGGCCGGTGATATCAATAATACCCGGTGTTAAAACGGCGCTTTGGCTATCGGGGCGAGTCATGGTCAATAAGGATTGCCCCCCTAATGCCAGCAGATGTTGTTGAGCTACCAGCATTTTTTCAGCCGCCTGAGCGGAAATCACCGCCCCCATAAAAGGAGCCGGTTGACTATCCCAGCGCCCGATACGCAGCGCTTTAGCTACCGCCACAAAACGCTGTAAAAATGCATCACCTTGCTCACCGCGTTTAACTAACAGGCGGCGCGAGCAGGTACAGCGCTGACCGGCGGAGATAAACGCAGACTGAATCGCGAGGTTGACTGCCGCATCACAGTCTTTCACTTGCTCGATGATCAGCGCATTATTTCCGCCCATCTCCAGCGCCAAAATTTTCTCTGGCTGACCGGCCAGTTTTTGATGCAAGTGGTAACCGGTATTGGCGCTGCCGGTAAACAGCAAGCCATCAATATCAGGTTGAGCCGCCAGTGCTTCGCCGGTTTCTCGCCCGCCCTGCACTAAATTGAGCACGCCATCAGGAATACCTGCCGATTGCCATAATTTGACGGTTTCTTCTGCTGTCACCGGGGTCAGCTCACTGGGTTTAAACACCACCGTGTTGCCCGCTAACAATGCAGGGACAATATGCCCATTCGGTAAATGTCCGGGGAAGTTATAAGGGCCAAATACTGCCAACACGCCATGCGGCCGGTGCCGTAGCACTGAAACGCCATCCGCCATCGGGGTTTGGCTGCTGCCGGTGCGGGTTTGATAGGCTTGCAATGAAATGGCCACTTTGCCCACCATGGCCTGCACTTCTGTCAGGGTTTCCCAGTGTGGTTTACTGGTTTCCAGGCTAATGGTGCGCGCCAATGGCTGTTTATGTTGTTCAAGTAATGCGGCAAAACGTTGAACAATGGCCACCCGCTGTTCCAGTGGCGTCCGTGCCCAAGCTGGGAAAGCATCGCGCGCCGCACTACAGGCGGCGGCAACATCTGTGCTGTCAGCGGCACGCGCTTGCCATAATAATTGCTGATCCATAGGGTCATGTTTGTCGAAATGAGCACCTTTGCCAGTGCGCCATTTCCCCTGAATAAACAGTGCTGGATGGGTCATTTTCTTGTCTCCGGTGCAAAAAGGCTAATTATCCGAACCGAATCACCGGCGATGACCCCCAGTGCGGCTGCATTTTCAGTGGTTAAATGCAGCAATTCGTCTGATAGATGGGTGTGAATCAATATTGCGCGGAAATATTGGTAACTGTCATTGGTCACTAAATAAGCGGTGCCAGTTGGGTCAATATCGCTATCATCGATAACGACTTTTCGTTGGCTGCTATCACGCACCGCCCGCACTTCATCAATACTGGCTTCCAATGTCGGGCCACCATCAAAGATATCGACATACCCTTGATATTGCAGGCCTTCAGTCTCCAGAACCGCCCGCGCAGGTGCAGTGTGGGGGTGAACCTGACCTATCACCGCACGGGCTTCCTCGGCCAGGAAATCCACATACAACGGGTGTTTTGGCATCAATTCAGCAATAAATGCTTTTTGCCCCGTCCCACTCAAATAATCCGCTTTAGCGAATTCGATAGCGAAAAAGTGGCGGCCAACGTTTTCCCAAAATGGCGAACGCCCCTGCTCATCGGTGTAACCGCGCATCTCGGCGATCACTTTGCGGGAGAAAAACTGACGAAATGCGGCAATAAACAGAAAGCGGACTTTTGATAAGAAAGGGCCGTTTTTATCCTTACGATATTCAGGATCAAGAAACAGAGTGCAGAGTTCGCTGTAGCCAGTGTGGTCATTGCTCAAGAATAGGGTCGGGACTGATTTGTACACATTGAGCGTTTTGGAGGCGTGAACCAGAGTCCCCACGCGGAAGTTATACCAAGGGTCATTCATTCCCACGGCCACTTCAATGGCGCTGACCCCTACGACTTTATCCCGCTCAGTATCTTCCAACACAAACAGATAACCCTGTTCACCTACCGCCAAAGAACCTTGCCAGGTATTCAATGCACGCTCGATTCTCGCTTCGAGATGCTGCTCATTTTGCGGCAGTGAGGTCATGCCAACGCCGGTTTTTCCAGCCAACTCAAAGATATCGGCTAAATCACGGCGCTCTACCGGGCGAACTCTCATCATATTCAAGGTCCTTGCTGACTGCCGAAGTGTTACGGCTTATGTGTTACGGCTTATGTGTTACGGCTTAGCCTTACGACAAACCTGCTCAATACCCAGAGCAAGTCGGGCTAACCCCTCTTTAATATCCTGTCGTGAAATAATCAGTGACGGCACAAAGCGCACCACATCAGGGCCAGCAATCAAGGCGATTAGCCCATGTTGAGCGGCGGCCTGAATGATGTCTTTAGACTTACCGGCGTAATCACTGTTGAGCACGCAGCCAATCAATAAACCGCGCCCACGGATTTCGACGAAAACCTTGTGGCGAGCATTAATCTCTGCCAACCCCTCTAAAAACCACTGATGCCTTTCTTTCACACCCGCCAGTACCTCAGGAGTATTGATGAGGGATAAAACAGTTCCCGCAACCGCACACGCCAACGGGTTACCGCCGTAAGTTGTCCCGTGGCTCCCCACATTCAGGGCACTGGCATATTTTGTGGTGGTCAACATCGCCGCAATGGGGAACCCACCGCCGAGGGCTTTAGCGCTGGTCAGGACATCAGGCGTGACACCATAATGTATATAGGCATACAGCTCGCCGGTGCGGCCCACCCCGGTTTGTACTTCATCAAAAATCAGTAAGGCATTATGGCGATCGCACAATGCCCGCAGGCCATGTAGAAACTCGGTTTCTGCGGGTAACACACCGCCCTCACCCTGAATCGGTTCGACAATCACCGCACAGGTTTGGTCATTGATTAGCGCCTCAGCAGAGGCCAGATCATTGAAAATACCGTGGCTAATTCCACCCGGTAACGGAGCAAAATCCTGTGAGTATTTCGGCTGCCCGCCCGCCGAGACAGTAAAGAGTGTCCGGCCATGAAACGCGTTTCTAAAGGCGACAATCTGATTCTTTTCACCCTGTTGCCCCGGTTTATTGGCAAAATTATCCAATGCATATTTGCGTGCCAGTTTCAGCGCCGCTTCATTGGCTTCAGCCCCTGAGTTACAAAAAAACACTTTCTCGGCGAAGGTGGCATCAATCAATTGCTTCGCCAGACGCAGTACCGGCTCATTGGTATAGCCATTGCCCAAATGCCATACTTTGTCTGCTTGCTCAATCAATGCAGCTTTCACGGCAGGATGCCCATGCCCCAAGGCATTGACAGCAATACCCCCGGCAAAATCGATATAAGATTTACCCTGCTGATCCCACAACAATGCCCCTTCACCACGTACCACAATAAAATCTGCCGGAGCATAGGTCGGGACTATCCATTCATCAAAAGACTGTCGGGTAACCGGGATTGGCTGTTCCATAGAGACCTCTTTAATCAGCGTAAATAAGGATGAGAAACTTGTCGTGAGGAACCACTTTGCCACCCAACAAAATCTCTTATTCTGGAAATAATGAAGAATGAAATATATTCACCTGACATAAAGTGTAGAGCAGCTTTCGTGCCACACCGACTACAATGTGAATAAAATGTTTAATTCCCATTAAAACAAATATTTAAAATGCATAATTATGCAAATAGCCAGCATTCATACTGTATTAATCGGCTAAATTGGCCTATCCCGTGGGTTTCACTCGAAATTATATGCATTCAATGCCAATTTTGATTTTTGCTCTGTCAGATCACACTTTGGCAACATAAAATCAACAATAGATATTCTTAGCGCCCTATAAATGAGCATTGAGCGCATCAATTAAGTGCATTTCTACTGTTGAATAAGTGGGTAAGAAGTGTGGGATTAAGCCGTTTATGCATAACACGTTTACTTATCACAATAGCGAAAGTAAAAATAAAGCGGTCATTTCAGCAGAATAAAATGTGGCTATGGCTCCATTTTCTGGAGCCGCCTGTCTGATTGTATTGAGAAGCCTTGATTGTATTGAAAAGCAGAGTATTGAGGAAAGGTGGCCGGGCTAACGCGAGCGGCTATCATCACCACAGGTCAGTTGAATTATCAACATAGCCAAAATGCGAATGGCCTTTTCACTTTGTTCCGACCAGGCAAATGAAGCATTCAAACGAAAACAGTGATCAAATTGCTTGCCGGTGGTAAACATTCGCCCCGGTGCAATACTGACCCCCTGCGCCAGTGCTCGCTGGTATAACTCACTGGCATTGAAAGGCGGTTCCAGCTCCAGCCATAAGAAATATCCCCCTGCGGGGTGACTGATTTTAACATTCTTGGGAAAGTGCTCCACCACTGCCTGGCGCAGTGCATTGAGCCGCTGTTCCATGATGCGGCGCAAACGGCGCAGGTGAGTATCGTACCCCCCTTGGCTGAGATAATCGGCAATGGCTAACTGGGTCGGAACACTGGCGGAAACCGTACTCATCAATTGCAAATGTTGCACCCGCTGCGCGTGTTCACCTGCCGCGACCCAGCCGACGCGAAACCCCGGAGCCAAACATTTAGAAAAAGAGGAGCAATGCAAAATTTGCCGGTGTTGATCGAGGGCTTTGGCCGGCAACGGGCGCTCAGCGCCGAAATACAATTCGCCATAAACATCATCTTCAATCAGCGAGATATTATTTTGTTGCAGCAAACCCACCAGCCGTTTTTTCTGTGGCCAAGACATAGTGCAACCTAGCGGATTCTGGAAATGCGTCATTAACCAACAAGCTTTGATGGGGTACTGACTGATGACCTGCTCAAGCGCATCGAGATCCATCCCCTGCTGCGGGTGTGTGGTAATGGCGATGGCTTTTAAGCGCAAGCGTTCAATGGCCTGCAATGCACCATAAAATGCTGGCGACTCAATCACTACCCAATCTCCGGGTTGCGTAACCGACTGTAAACTAAGGCTAAGCGACTCCATCGCACCGGCGGTAATCACAATTTCCTCCGGTGAAACATTCATCCCACTAGCGGCATAACGCTGAGCAATATTGCGCCGTAAACTTTCATTGCCCGGCGGTAAGTTAGTCATTGAGCTTTGTGGTGATATTTTGCGCGCGACACTGGCTAGTGCACGTGACAAGCGGGGTTGCAGCAATAAACTCGGGTCTGGAAATGCAGAACCCAAAGGTATTATGGCGGGATCTTTCCCCGCCTGTAGCACATCAAAAATAAAGGTATTAATGTCTACCTGCTCATCCAGATGCAGTTTTTTGCCGCGCTGTGGCTGAGGCAATTGGGTCGGACGCGAAGCAACATAATATCCCGATTGCGGGCGCGCCACGATCCAGCCCTGACTTTCCAATAACTGATAAGACTGCACCACGGTCATTAAGCTTAACCCCGATTGCTTACAACTTTCTCGCAATGAAGGCAGTTTGTCGCCCGCTTGCCAGACCTTGGATTGTATTTGCGCCCGAATTTGTTGCGCTAACTGTTCATATCGCGTCATAGACCAACTGTTATAGGTAAGATTGAATTAATTGTCACTATTATAGCCACTTTAACTTATGGTTAACTAACTGCCAAGTTTACACCCGAAATAATCGCCCGTTGCAGCTCTCCCGAATAATCAATATGGCGCGATTTATTTTCTAGATTGATGAGGCAGTACCATGTTTACAGCGAGGTCGCTATGTTTGGCTTAACCGCTCTCGAGTTGGCCAGGATCCAATTCGCTTTCACCATTTCGTTCCATATCATCTTCCCAGCGATCACTATTGGGCTGGCCAGCTTTCTAGCGGTGCTCGAAGGTTTATGGCTAAAAACCAAAAATGAGGATTACCGCGATCTTTACCATTTCTGGTCAAAAATCTTTGCCGTCAACTTTGGTATGGGGGTCGTGTCTGGTCTGGTGATGGCCTACCAGTTTGGCACTAACTGGAGCTTTTTCTCTGAATTTGCAGGCAGCATCACCGGCCCGCTGCTGACTTATGAAGTCCTGACAGCCTTCTTCCTCGAAGCCGGTTTCCTTGGTGTGATGTTGTTTGGCTGGCATCGTGTTGGCCCCGGTTTGCATTTCTTTGCCACCTGCATGGTGGCATTGGGCACCCTCATGTCGACCTTCTGGATATTGGCTTCCAATAGCTGGATGCAAACGCCCCAAGGCTTTGAAGTGATTAATGGACAAGTGGTGCCGGTTGACTGGCTAAAAGTGATATTCAACCCCTCTTTCCCCTACCGCTTGCTGCACATGTCGACCGCCGCTTTTCTGGCCTCAGCATTCTTTGTCGGTGCTTCTGCCGCCTGGCATTTACTGCGCAAACGCGATACCCCCGCGATGCGGAAAATGTTGTCGATGGCAATGTGGATGGCCTTGATTATCGCCCCACTGCAAGCCGTTATTGGTGATGCCCATGGCCTAAATACACTGGAATATCAACCGGCTAAAATTGCAGCCATTGAGGGGCACTGGGAAAATAAACCCGGTGAACCTACGCCGCTTATCCTGTTTGGCTGGCCGGACATGAAGCAAGAGAAAACCCATTTCGCGCTGAAAATCCCCTATTTAGGGAGTCTTATTCTGACTCACAGCTTGGAAAAACAGATCCCAGCGCTGAAATCTTTCCCACCGGAAGATCGCCCGAACTCAACCATTGTTTTTTGGTCTTTCCGCATTATGGTCGGGTTAGGCATGTTAATGATTTTGGCCGGTTTTTGGAGTTTGTGGCTCCGTTGGCGCGGTGGTCTGTATCAGTCGCGTCCCTTCCTTTATTTTGTATTGTGGATGGGGCCATCGGGGTTGATTGCTATTCTGGCGGGCTGGTTTACCACCGAAGTGGGCCGCCAGCCGTGGATTGTCTATGGTTTACAGCGCACCAGTGATGCAGTTTCATCCCATGGTGAGATACATATGAGCATCAGCTTGCTGATATTTATCCTGGTGTATGGCTCAGTCTTTGGTGTCGGTTACGCCTATATGATGCGGCTCATCCGCAAAGGACCAAAAGCGCATGAAGGTCATCAACAAGATAAAGGTGGCCCCGGTCAACACGCCACGCCAGCTCGCCCTCTGTCAGCAATTCGTGAACCGCTTAATGCTGATGGCGATTTATTGACGTCCGACAATAACCCAAATAGGAGCTCATGATGGGCATTGATCTTCCACTGATTTGGTTTGTCATTATTGTCTTTAGCACCATGATGTACGTGGTGATGGATGGCTTTGATTTAGGGATTGGCATCCTGTTCCCGCTGGTTAAAAACAGCCGGGATCGGGACTTAATGATGAACAGCGTCGCCCCAGTCTGGGATGGCAACGAAACCTGGCTGGTGCTGGGTGGTGCGGCGCTACTGGGGGCTTTCCCACTGGCTTACGCGGTTATTCTTGATGCACTGGCTATTCCGCTGACTTTAATGCTGCTGGGGCTCATTTTCCGTGGTGTTGCATTTGAGTTTCGTTTTAAAGCCAGCCAGGAAAAACAGCATATCTGGGATAAAGCCTTTATTGGCGGCTCGCTGATTGCCACTTTCACTCAGGGCATGGTAGTCGGGGCATTTATTCACGGCTTCCCAGTCACCGGGCGCAGCTACAGTGGCGGGCCATTTGATTGGTTTACCCCTTTTGCACTGTTCTGCGGCTTGGGTCTGGTCATTGCGTATGCTCTGCTTGGCTGTACCTGGCTCATCATGAAAACCGACGGTCATGTGCAGCAAGTAATGCAAAAACTGGCAAGGCCACTGACATTGATGATGCTACTCATTATTATCATTATCAGCGTGTGGACACCCCTGAGCCACCCACAAATTGCGGCGCGTTGGTTCAGCTTACCTAATCTTTTCTGGTTCCTGCCCGTCCCATTATTGGTGCTATTGGCAAGCGGGTCTTTACTGCGCGCCGTCAAACATGGCGGGCATTATGCCCCATTCCTGCTGACTTTGTTGTTAGTGTTTTTGGGCTACAGCGGATTAGGTATCAGCATTTGGCCTTATCTTATTCCGCCATCAATTACCTTATGGCAAGCAGCCGCCCCACCACAGAGCTTGGGATTCATGCTGGTCGGCGCACTGTTTATTATCCCAATCATTCTGGTTTATACTTTCTGGAGCTACTATGTGTTCAGGGGAAAAATCAATCACGAACAGGGTTATCACTGAATGATGAACTCACAATCATCTTCCCAACCACTTGAGCCAGTAAAATCCCCGTGGTGGAAGAGAATCGGTTGGATGCTACTTATCTGGTGCGGCAGTGTGCTGGCTTTATTGGCAGTTTCCATGCTGTTCCGTATGATGATGACAGCCGCCGGTATGAAATCCCACTAACGCTAATATTGCGGGATTAAACACGGCAAGGCTGCCACGCTTACAGGTTAAAGGAATGCCACTTTATGAAACGTTACCTAATTCCATTAGTTAATCAGATTGCCTTACTGATGATACTACTAGGCATGTTGGGGTTGGCGGGTATGACAATTTCGTCATGGATGGCTCAAAGCATTCAAGGTAATGCGCATGCAATCAATAAAGCAGGTTCCCTGCGCATGCAAAGTTATCGGCTGCTTTCCATGGTGCCGCTAGATAAGGGGGATTTACCCTATCTGGCGGCACTGGAGCAAGATAAAACCAGCAGTGATTTACAGCTTTCACTCCAACGGGAGGGCTTAACTAGCCAATACCAGCAAATTGAACGTTACTGGCAAACGACCTTAAAACCACAACTGCTACGAGCTAAGCAGCCCGATGATGTCGCTACCAGTGTGGCCGATTTTGTCCGCCAACTGGATGCATTGGTACTCGCTATCGACCATAAAACCGAGCAGCGCCTATTGCTGGTGACTATGATTCAGTTGGTTTTCATTGTGCTGACTCTGGGGCTGATGATCGCCACTATTTATTATCTCCGCCGCCGTTTATTGCACCCATGGCTGCAATTGATCTCGATGGCGAACGCAATTGGCCGCGGTGATTTCAGCAAGCGCTTCACTCAACCCTATCAGCGAGACGAAATGGGGATGCTGGGAACCGCATTAAACCGCATGTCGCAGGAGCTTTCATTAATTTATAGTGATTTGGAGCAACGTGTCGTCCAGAAAACGGCTGATTTACAACAGAAAAACCAAGTGTTGGCTTTCCTTTATCATAGTAGTCGCCAGTTGCATACCCATCAGCCACTCAGTGAACGTTTGGTGCCAGTGATTGAGCAATTACAAACCCTGACACCGCTGGAAAATGTACAAATTTGTCTGTATGAAAATCACCTTTACCGCTCACAACTGACTGATGCTTTGGATGGTGAATATTTGCCGCCGCAAAATCGCCCGACTCAATTAACTATTAGCGGTTCATCTATTGTTGCGGATCGTGCGGCATCACGGGAATCTCTTAGTTGGAGTTTGTCCGATAAGTTGGGTCAATATGGCTTATTACTGGCAAAGATTCCTTCAGAGAACCCGCTCAATTCAGATCAGCAACAATTAGTAAATATGTTAGTCGAGCAATTGACCAGCACATTGGCACTGGAAAGTCAGGCCAGACACCAGCAGCAATTACTGCTTATGGAAGAGCGTTCCGCCATTGCCCGCGAACTGCATGACTCCATCGCTCAGTCACTTTCCTGTTTGAAAATACAAATTAGCTGTTTGCAAATTCAGGTTCCGGACTTGCCAGAACCCAGTAAGTTATTGATTAAGCAAATGCGCGATGAACTTAATACTGCCTACCGCCAACTACGTGAGTTGCTGACCACCTTCCGCTTGAAACTCAATGCCGCGACATTACAGGCCGCACTTCAAACATTGGTCAATGAATTCAGCGAGCGCGCCAACTTGCCTATTACACTCGATTTCAACTTACCGCCAGATGCAGTTCCTAACCATCAAGCCATTCATATGGTCAATATCGCGCGGGAAGCACTGAATAATATTTATAAGCATGCCCGCGCCAGTGAGGCCGCAGTCAACGTCATGGTCGAGCAAGGTGATATCGTCATGTCAATCATCGACAATGGCCGTGGGATTGGTCAAGCCAGTAAGCGGCCAAATCATTACGGCCTGATGATTATGCATGATAGAGCCGCCAGCCTGAATGGGCATTGTGATATTCGCCAACGGGAATCAGGTGGGACAGAGGTACGGGTGCAATTTACCCCGGACAATGATGACCTTGACTGACGATTTTGTCAGAATCATCAGGCCATTTTACTGATAAGCTAAATTTCGTAATCAAGCACCACTTCATCTACTGCTTCCGCCAACACTTTCTCTTTAATGTCATGTAGGGAAAGTGTTGGATTGCAGAGTTGGATAAAGAACCAGATAAAGTTACGTTGTAACTGCCCCCGTTTTAACCCCAACCATACTGTATTGGCATCAAACAGATGCTCAGCATTGAGCCGTACCAGACCTTTGTCGCGATGTGCTTCATAAGACATATCCGCCAAAATACCTACGCCCATGCCCAGTTCGACATAGGTTTTAATGACATCAGAATCTTGTGCGCTGAGGGCAATATCGGGGGTTAATCCTGCATTTTTAAAGGCATTATCCAGACGGAAACGGCCAGTTATTCCTTGCCGGTAAGTAATTAATGGCAAGGTACTCAAGGTTTCCAGAGTAATGTTCGATTCTTGTGTTAATGGGTGATTTTCTGGCACCACAATCGCGTGGTGCCAGCGATAATAAGGAAATGCCGCGACAGATTCATCACTCATCAATAATTCAGTGGCAATGCCGATATCGGCCTCGCCGGATTGCAACATCGCGGTAATTTCTTGCGGGTTTCCTTGGCTAATCACCAACTTGACCTGCGGATACAACAAGCGAAACTCTTTAATCACTCGCGGTAAGCTATAACGCGCTTGAGTATGTGTAGTCGCTATATGTAGCTGCCCACTATCATTATTGCTAAATACATCTGCCAGACGGCGGATTTGATTAGCATCATTTAACATGCGCTCCGCGACGGTCAGTAACTCTTTGCCCGGCTCAGTCATCCCCAATAGCCGCTTTCCTCGTCGGATGAATATCTCAATGCCTAATTCTTCTTCCAACTCGCGGATATGCCGGCTGACACCGGACTGCGAAGTAAATAGTGTGTTTGCCACTTCGGTCAGATTGTAATTGCAACGGGCTGATTCCCGAATAATTTTAAGCTGTTGGAAATTCATACTAAGCCCCTTTCATTTCATTCTGTTTGATATACCCAAAGAACCCCGCGTTACAGATAGGCGGTGAGTGAAGGTCACCAATAATGCTGCGGCAACTTCACGTCCGAGGGGTAGCATTAGATTTACGGGGGATATGGGTGACAAACAAATACAAAAAAACCGTTGCTTATGTTTTTTTGTACTAAGCAAAGTGAATGGCATTCCTAAAAAGGTGTCTTTAGACGTGAAATTGAGAAATAGCCTTATTTTTCAAAAAATAAAAATTTATAGAACATGGCAAATTTGACTCAGCCAAATGCTCAAAAACAAAATCGGCTATAATAAATAACTTTTTAATATAGCACCTTGCCCTGCTCCCGCCGCGATCAATGCCGCTTTTCATGTTTCTTATATTGTTCTTATGCAACTTGTCTTTATAAAAATTACTTTCATGCAAATAATTATCATTAAGATTTATTAATGGTATAATTCATCCCTTATAAAACACCATAAAATCAGAAGGAAAGACTGTGACCCAAAAATCAACCACAGCAACCTCAGCCCCCCCTAAATATCGTCCAACCCCTCCGCGCTTGGTGCAGGTAAGAAAGGTGGCAGACACTTCCCAACATTTGCGTAGAATCACTTTCCACAGCCCAACATTGCATAACTACCCAGTTGATTGTGCTGGGGCGCATCTGAAAGTCTTCCTACCATTAGCCCATCAAACACAGCCGGAATTACCGGTTCTTGGCGAGAATGGCCCACAATGGCCCGCAGCAGATGTACGCCCCATTGTTCGAACCTATTCTGTTCGCGCCATCCGTCCTGAAACTTGTGAAATAGACATTGAATTCGCCATTCATGACCATAGCGGCCCAGCGGTAGATTTTGCTCGTCATGCCAAAGTGGGTGATTGGATAGGGATAACGAATCCTGGCGGGCCTGAAACCATGCTACCTGCGGCAACATACAGTTATCTGGTTGGAGATTCTTCTTCACTGCCCGCCATCGCCGCATTGTTGGAAACATTACCCGCCAATGCGCAAGGGCATGCCATTATTCGTGTCGATACTCCGCAAGATGTGCTTAATCTGGTGAAACCGGCGGGTGTTGAACTTAGTTGGATTATTGGCGGTACCGAGAAAACCGATGATGTTGTCACCCAATTCTGCGCACTGGATTTGCCGATGGAAGAAGCGACATTTTGGCTGGCCGGTGAAGACCGGATGGTGGTGCAGTTGCGCCGTTACCTGCGCCGTGAAAAAAGCTGTGACCGCCAGCAACTCTATGCCGTCCCTTATTGGCGTGAGGGTTTGAATGAAGAGGATTATCATCACAAACGCCATGAAGTGATGGACAATATTGACGACTAGATCTCATTAATATCTGTAGAATCAATGGACATTACTTTGTCGTGTCCATTTTACTGATTCTTTTTTGTCTTTTCCCGTTAAAACCTTGTAAATTTCCTGCGACAATTCCCTGTTATTTGTTAGTCTTAAAGCTACTTAGCCTGCAATACGGCACTTAATTATCGTTAAATGGCTCTAATGCCCATTTAGCGCAGTAAAGTTATTAGGAGCGTGTTCGAAATGAAGTCGCAAAATGATCCTGGCCGATCTAAATCTCGCCATCACGAATATTCCCTTCTCCTGCCTATTTTTGCGCTGGTTATTCTTAATATTTGGGGAGATACCAGCAATTTTGCTGCCATTATCGTGATCAACCTGATTGCACTGGTCGGTATTCTGAGTAGTGCTTTCAGTGTCGTTCGTCATGCTGACGTTCTGGCACACCGTTTGGGCGAACCTTATGGTTCATTGATCCTCAGCCTATCCGTGGTGGTGTTGGAGGTCAGTTTGATCTCGGCGATGATGGCAACAGGCGATGCTGCACCCGCATTGATGCGCGACACACTCTATTCCATCATCATGATTGTTGTCGGGGGATTGGTCGGGGTGTCCTTGCTGCTCGGTGGGCGTAAATTTGCTACCCAGCATGTCAATTTAGTCGGCATTAAACAGTATCTGATGGCTATCTTCCCGTTAGCTATCATTGTGTTGGTATTACCCAGCACTTTGCCAGATGGCAGTTTTAGTGTGGCACAATCACTGGTTGTCGCGGCAATTTCAGCGGCGATGTATGGTGTTTTCCTGCTGATTCAAACCAAAACCCACCAAAGTTTGTTTGTCTACGAACATGAAGATGATGGTGATGACCCTCACCACGGTAAACCGTCTTCTCACAGTAGCCTGTGGCACACAGTTTGGCTGTTAGTTCATTTAGTTGCGGTTATCGCGGTTACCAAATTTGATGCTAACCCATTGGAAGCGCTGTTGACCGAGTTAAACGCACCCGCGAAATTTACCGGTTTCCTGATTGCCTTACTTATCCTGTCACCGGAAGGGTTGGGAGCATTAAAAGCGGTGTTGGCGAATCAGGTTCAGCGAGCAATGAATCTGTTCTTCGGTTCGGTGCTGGCCACCATTTCACTGACCGTGCCGGCGGTAACTTTAATTGCCGTACTGACGGGGCAAGAGTTGAACTTTGGCCTGGAAGCGCCACATATCGTGGTCATGGTCAGTGTCTTGATTCTGTCGCAAATCTCATTCTCTACTGGTAGAACCAACGTGCTCAACGGCACTGCGCATTTGGCGCTGTTTGCCGCTTATATGATGACTATCATGCTGTAGCAGCCATTCTTTGTAGATATCCCCGAAAAGGGATAAGTAAAGGGCAAGCGTTTGTGGCGCTTGCCCTTTTTTATCGGGTCATCCATTCATAATCTTGAGTTATGAATAGGCATTCAAGGTATGTTGGCAGAGTGCAGAGCGGACACAGTCCTGTTTATCAAAGCGAATAATGCCAATCATTTCATCCTCAGCAAAACGCTCCAGTGCGTCGCTAAGACCTGATTTCACCCCACGCGGCAGGTCGCACTGAGTGATATCACCATTCACGATAACAGTGACATTTTCACCTAGGCGGGTAAGAAACATTTTCATTTGGCTGGCGGTCACGTTTTGCGCCTCATCGAGGATCACCACCGCATTCTCAAAGGTACGCCCGCGCATATACGCAAAAGGCGCAATTTCGACTTTACCGATTTCCGGCCGTAAACAATATTGCATGAAAGAAGATCCGAGTCGGCGCAGCAGAATGTCATACACCGGGCGGAAGTAAGGCGCGAATTTCTCAGAAATATCACCGGGCAAGAAGCCCAAGTCTTCATCTGCCTGTAGTACAGGTCGCGTCACAATTATCCGATCAACTTCTTTATGAATTAATGCTTCAGCGGCCTTGGCCGCGCTGATAAAGGTTTTACCACACCCCGCTTCACCGGTGGCGAAGATGAGTAGTTTACTTTCTATGGCTGATAAGTAATGACCTTGAGCTTCCGTACGCGCCTGAATAACGGAGGTATCACGGCTATCCCGCGCCATACCTATTGATTCAACACCGCCCATTTGCACTAACGATGTCACGTTTTCTTCCTCACGTTGGCGATGGCTACGTGAATCACGTCTAATAACACGTTTAGCTTCACGACGAGCTTTGATCACTGCTTTCTGTCTTCCCATAGTGGCACCTTTCAGTTTGATTCAACTACCGCCGAGCAAAAATTGCCCGCGCGATGATGTTTCACATTCAGATGAGGTTTTGGCTTCCTTTGCAGCCAATAATAGCCAATGAAAATGCGAATAAAGTTAGCCCCCAGCCTAATAAGCCGGATGAAAACAATATCGCAAGGGAGTGATAACGTGATGTTGATACTGGAAACGAGGATGACAAAAATACTGGAATTTTAGAGTCGGAGAGTAAGCCCTCGTAACAACGAGTCGCTTGATTGAAACTTTGATTTTGTCTTAACAGCCCAATCATGGACTCTACCATTAGCGATCCCCGCAGTGATAAACAACAGCCTAAACTATAATCAGCTTAAACAATGCACCGTGTGAAAAATACCGCCAGATGATTACAGTATAATGACACTCGTAAAATTCGCGATAGCAAAATGTAAAAAAATATAACATTCCCATCTGCTCATTTTTTACTCTAATTACTTTTTATATCACGCGATACTATTAACTCACTTTTAGTTCCCGGCATTAAACCGGCTTTGTTATTTCGCCCTTGCTTTTTTGTTTATTTTTTAAGCAAAGGCGATAATTAAAAATAACCTAACTAGACAATAAGATAGCGTTAATCTTAATTAATTTGGTGGTCATCAGCGGCTAATTCGTAAATCCTGTAAACGTGTTTTTTGCTTGCCTTCATTATCAAAGTTATCTCTCGCCAGCCAATCATTAAATGCTTGCTTAATGAGTGGCCATTCGCGGTCAGTGATGGCGTACCAATTGGTATCTCTATTACGCCCTTTGGTCACAATCGCCTGCCGAAATTGCCCCTCATACTGAAAACCAAATCTTATTGCAGCAGCATTTGAAGGCCCATTCAATGAATCACATTTCCACTCACAACGGCGATAACCTAATTTGTCGAATACATAATGTAAGAGTAAATAGATAGCTTCGGTACCGGCTGAATGACGTTTTAAACGCGGCGACCAATTCACTGAACCAATCTCAATTACACCATTTTTTTCATCAATTCGCTGTAGGCCAACCGTCCCCAAAGCCACAGCAGATTGCGCCTCGACTACCGTATAGTGGAAAGCATCTTTAGCATTAATTAATGTTTGCAGATATTGCTGAAAATCCGCTTCACTTTCTGGCCGTTCACAATAAAAATAGGTCCAATCACTCGTATCGGCGGCCATGTGATAAGCCTGATACAAAGATATTTCATGTTTATCTGAGTCAACGGGAACCAAATGGCAAAAATTCCCCGGTAAATCGTCTGGTTGAGGTCGCAGTGCGGATTGCCAGTGCGGCAACTCTGCGCCAATAATTTGTCCGAAATGATTTTGATTCACTGTATGCTCCGGTTATCACGTCACTGTCAGAAGAATATCAAAAGGTTATCACCGCCATAATGTCTGGTAAATCATAGCAATATATAAGACAAAGGAGTAAATGAAAGCGGAGTTTTATGGAGCCAACTTGGGGGAATAACATAAAATAAATTCTGAATACCCGATATAAGTTAGCAATCAGGTATTCAGAGAAAAATAGCCCTTAGCCTCGGCGTAAATTAACCACCGGTGCAACTTCGGGAAGTTGTAACCCTTCTTTGACTTCCAACAGTTGCCCGTGTTCATCGTTATACAATGTGAGACAAGAGCCTGCTTTTAATTGCGCAATAATCTCACTCGACATTTCCATGCTATTCGCCAGTTCTTCATCATCCAAATGAGGCCGATGCCCACGGCGCTCAACTTGAAAACGCACTTGGTTATATTTGGCCCAAACAATTAGTACTACGGCATTAAATGCTGCAATAGCTGCATATAAGGCTAATGTCGTCAAACCGGCCAGAATATACATTCTGAACGGAACCGGCCCCATATTTGGCGCTTCATGGACCATATCCAGAAAGCCCTTCACAAACAGGAAGATAAAACCAAACCAAGCTAATGCCGTAATAATAATGTCAATCAAGCGCGGGATGAGCCGCTGTTCAGTATGAATCAGAAGTGTGCTCATGGTTTAACCCTCCCGATGCCGCGGTCTGGGCTTATCCAGCGCGCACGTTTACGTTTGGTATTCAGCATGACTTTTGGGAACGAAACCACGGTGGTGAACAAGCTCAGCATCCAGTAAACCATCGGATACCAGATGATCCAAAACAGTGAACTGCCCAATTTAGGTTCATAGCGCCGTTCAATCACCAAACTGATAGCAAACTGCAATAGACAAGTCAGCGCCAATACCATCCCGGTAAACGCGGGCGGGAAGATCGTTTGCACATGGATTCCCGGCGGCAATGTTATCACCATCCCCAGCAGGAACAGGATGATGCTGAACAGGTAAGTAAAGGCCCAAGTGATTGACAGTGAATATTCCAAGAACAAGATCCACATCCGGCGATTACGCCAGCGCCACAACTTGAACATATTCTTCAGGAAAACCTCCGCCCCACCCTGTGCCCAGCGCAGCCGTTGTTTCCACAAGCCACCTAAGGTTTCTGGCATTAAAATCCAGCACAAACCACGGGGTTCAAAGAACACTGACCAATGCCTTATCTGGAGTTTCCAACTGATATCAATGTCTTCGGTTATCATATCTGGGCTCCAGTAGCCCACATCTGCCAATGCTCTACGGCGAAAAGCCGCTACCACACCGGAAACAGTGAAAACTTGCCCATAAACGCGTTGAGTCCGCTTAATCAACCCAATGATAGAAGAGAATTCCCCCACTTGAACACGGCCAATCAAAGTTGAGCGCGTGCGGATACGCGGGTTCCCCGTCACCGCGCCAGTCCGTGGGTTGGCAATCATCGGTGCAACCAGATAAGGCACCGCATGCTTATCCAGCAAGGCGTCGCCATCAATACACACCAGATACTCACTGCGTGCGGCTGCCGTTCCCATCCTTAAGGCAATAGCTTTGCCCTGATTATGGGCCAGGTGAATGACGCGCAGACGAGGGTCTTCGACCAACATGGCATCCAGCACTTGTGCCGTGTCATCGCTGGAACCATCATTGATAGCAATGACTTCAATGTTGGTATAACTCTGTGCCAATGCCGCGTGAATGGTTTCCCGTGCATTCTCCCCTTCGTTAAAGCAAGGAATGAGAATAGATACCAGTGGGTTGCCTTTCAGCTCTGGAGGGGGAACATCATCGCCCCACGCCCAATGTCTTTCTCGACGGAACCAGAAATAGACCCCCCCCGTTATCCAAATACCGGACATAAAGAGTGGATAGAAGAAGACAAAATTCAACAGCACGTCGCCAGTAAAGAGCAAGATCATGCCCGCAGGGATACTCAGCACCAGGCATAGGATGAGTAATGCAATAATTCTATCGATCATATAAAGGGTACCAGGCAGAAGATAGCACAGGGCGGACATCTTTTAGCGGTGGTTCGCCAGTGATAAAGTTATCCGGATAGTAACCAAAATTTTGCGCGCCATTTAACTGCAACTGGCGCATCCATCCCGCCAGTATCGGGCCGCTGATGGCATTGTTGCCCTCAGGTTTGGTCCAGTCCTTTGATTGCAGTTCAAATACGGTTTTATTGAGTGCCCCCGGCCGCTGAGCAACTTTATTGACCAGCTGAGATAACCACTCATTAGATTCTGATAACGGCACTTTCTCCATTAACGGCATGGCCATCGGGGCAACCCAATCATAGTTCGCCAGGAAATCATCAAGATTCTGTGCAAACCATGCTTCGCTTTCCGGTTCTAAAATCGGCATCGCGAATATATTGCGGGCTGATTTGACTTGCGGGCCGCGAATATCACGTACCTGACGGGTCAACTCATTGGTAAAATCAACCAAATATCGACTTTTATAACGAGTCCAGCGCGCCATCATTTCTGGGTCCTTGCGTATCTCAGCAATCGAGCCGGGGAAGCCCGCTTTTTGGTAGGCAGTGATCGCATCCGGCGACGCATCTTCAAAATCAGACATGACTGCATCGTCGTGATAAAGAATGCCGTCGATAGGTGCGCTATAGGCTAAATCGCGATAAATATCGATAATGCGCTGCCGGACTTCTGGGTTGAACGGCGATAAGCGGCGATATTGGTCTGGATCGATACTGGTTTTACCGGTTTTCGGATCAATACGTTTAATCCGCGGTAAAGATGGGTCCATATCAAAGGCCAGTACGGGCATCCAGGCATAGACATCAACATCCGGACGTGAAGCTAACTGCCATGCTACGCGGTTAAACAAGTCCTGACGCATCGGTATCCAGCGGTTAGGGAAGTAGACCTGCCGAATATTGCCATCCCCTTTCGGGTCGGAAAATGCTTGTAAAAATACCGTGGTCACACGTAAATCAGAGATCCTCTGGACTAATTTATCAAGGTTTTCTCTTTCCTGTACTGGGTCAGGATCATAGAGATAATCCAAATCAACATGCGCTACCCGCATGATGTCCTTTTCCTGAACCGAGGTGACTAACTGAGCAAAATCTTTCAATGACGGATTATTACTGATCAAAATACGTGGGATATTCATCAAGTCATTGACGTTGCCAATACCCGGTTCCAGAGTCATCGCCATTTGGTAACCGTGCTGGCGCAAGATATTCAAAACAGTGCCGTTTGGTGCGCCGTACGGCCAGACCCAAACCCGTGGCTGTTTGCCGGTTGCTTTAATAATTCGCTCAGTTATCAATGAAATGTCTTTTTCCATCCGCTGCTTAAATGCAGCTTCAGTTTCATACTTTTTCGTCTTCGGGTCATATATCAGGTTAGCGGCAGCAGGCTCGGTATTCCCTTGCGGGTTCGCTATCACGCCATAATGCGAGGCATAGGTATGCGCACCGATTTCAATCAGATTGGACTTGGCCATTTCACTGATCTGCTTCCAGGTCAGGAAACGGTCCCTATCCGTGCTTAAACCACCAAAATCTACCTTTTTATTGGCCGGGGTATCAATCCATGTCCCCACAGGGGCCAATATCGCAGGCAATTTATTCGCCTCTAATAGCGGGTAAACCCGATTGTAAAAACTGCTATAACCATCATCAAAAGTCAGTAATACGGCTTTGTTTGGTAACGGGGTTCCCCCATTCCTGGCCGCCAGAATTTGGTCAACAGAGACGACGTGGTAGCGATTGTCTTTTAGCCAAGCGAGTTGTTCACTTAGTGCACTGCTTCTTACCGATAAATAGCGCTGATCTGCCGAATCATCTTCAACATCATGGTAAGCAATGACCACAAACGTATTCTTCTGCCACGGTCTTTCACTCAGCGGTAATGCGCGCTCGGCCGGTGGGACAAATACGGGTTTTTCTGCATAACAGACCGACGCCAGCAACGTCACTAATCCAACAACCAATATCCGAATAAAAAATTGTATCTTCGCCATAGCGATTTCCCTTAGAAACGGTAATTCAAATCGAAAGCGAGTGAGAGGTCATGCTCACGGACCCCATCATAAGGGCGCTTATCGTAGGTTAGGGCCAATCCGGTATCGACAACATCATTCCATTGCACACGCTGGCCATAACTTGCCGTGGTAACCAGGCCATTGCCGTAGTTTTTCTCCCAGTAGCCACCGACACCCAGTTGCACTTGCTGGCTCCAGATAGTTTTATAATGGCGGTACATAATGTGATTTAAGGTCACCGCGGGTACATAAGTGAAATCACGTTTTGGATTGTAATAAATCACGTCTTCTTTGGTATTGGTGCTAGCTGCCAACCCTAAATTGAAATCGGCCGTCAGGTAAGGGCCGCTCCAGATACGCTGACGCCCATTCAATTCGTATTCCCACCGATTGTTACCGTCAGAGAAATCAGACGGGGTGATATTAAATTCAACATCACGGCGTTCATCGTTTTTCCACAACACAAATGCAGAGGCACTGTTGGCGGTGATATTGTTTTTCATCGCCCGCAGCGGCGTATCTTTCGCCAATCTTTCGAGCTGACCACCCACCCGCCAATGGTCATTAAACTCATACCAGGTTGATAAACGGAATCCGGTTTTATTGCCAAAACCATAATTCTGATTATTCATTTCAGCTTCAGCCCAGTGGTCACGGGAAGTCCACTCGCCCCCTAATCGGGTCGCACGATTGATACCCTTACCTTCTTCAAATTGAGCATTATCAAAGCTCCCGCCGCCAAACACGCGCCAGTTTTCGGCAATAGGTGGGCTATATAAAATCGCCTCAAGGCCGTAATCTTTGTCACCCGTGATGGGGCTTCCAGAGGAGATGACGCGGTTACCGGTCACCCGCAGTTCATACATATTATGAACTTTGCGTTGGCGGTCTAATTCTTGCGACGGCACATCTTCCGGAGAGCGCGCAATCACATCGTCAGTCAATAATTCCATCTGATGCCACTCTTGCAGATCCATCGCCGTTTCAGCTTGCGCCCGTTCCAGAATCAGGCTGCGTGGTGCTAGCGACTCGACTGCCTTCAACTCTTGTTCCGATTTACGCGGCAAATCTCTGGCCAGATAAACGCTGGCTAAAGCAATGCGTAAATTTTGGTTAGCAGGAGCCGTGCTGGAGAGGGTCTCCAGTTTTTTCTGGGCTGCCGGCAGGTCATTAAGGGCCACCAGCGATTGAACCAGCAAGGTCTGACCTTCCATCCAATCATCATTGGGTTCTTTGCCCGGCAGACCATACACCCCCACCTGATAAGGAGTTTGTTCGCTGTAGTTCTTGGCAAATTGATGAGCCTTATCCAACTGCTCACTTTCATTCAAAGCGTAATAGAGATCATCAGCATCCAGCAGGTCATCACTGTTGCGGAATGTTTTACCGTCGGCGTAATACAAACTGGTGAGAATTGGTGCAGCTTTTTCCGGCATCCGGCGATCAATATAAGCAGAAGCTGCCCAACGGCGGGCATAATCAGGCATTTTGTAGCCCTCAGCTTCCATGCTTTCATATTCTTTAATCAGTTCTTCGGTATGGTGGCGAACCAATAATGCACCGAGCCTATCAATTCGCGCCCGCTGATAATCGTCCTGCGCCTCAGGCTCTTTGCTCCAACGGGCTAATAAATCCTGATAATCTGCCAAAGCCTGATCCGCGATATAAAAACGTTCTGTTTCACTGCGGGTCGGTAGCACGGCCATACGAACTTGTTCAGCCGCCGCATCTCTTTCAAGCTGTCGATACTGCTCGGCCGTAACCAGTTTTGGGTTCTCTTTAGCAAGCTGTAATGCTGGGTCGGCAATACGGTTTCTTTGCAAAATCTCGAGGTGACTTTTTAATACTTCCTCAGATTCTGGCGCTAATCGCACCGCCTCACTGGAGGCCTGTAATGCGTCATAATTGCGATCGGTGGCTCGGTTCAGATAAGCCAGAGTCATATAGTTTTGCGCCGAGGGGTTGCGGTCAGCTAACTCTTTTGCCTGTTGTAAAGCCGCGCCACCACGACCAGAATCCGCCTGTGTCATGATCATGCCAGTGATAAGGTCGGGGTTAGTGGGGTCTTTCTTTAAGCTGCTTTGCCACAGTGCCAAAGCTTGATCCCAACGTTTTTCATTACGATAAGCACGCGCCGCAGAAGCCAGGCCACGTGAGGAGAGATTTATTGAAGAATAATATCTTTCGTAAACATCAATGACTTCCTGGTCACGCCCAGCCCATCCCGCAATTTGCAGCCAGTCGTCAACTTGACCACTATTAAGTGGCCCTGCTTTAGATTCTTTCTGTAAATAATCAAGGACCGGTGCGGTATCCCCAGCTCTGGCTTTGATGATTAATGAATCATACTGTGTATCTGCCAATACGGGATTAACAGAAAGACCGGAAATTAATAGCGCTAATAAAGTCATTCTGTGCCGGTGCAACGGGCGCAGCAGTGTCGTAAATGCGTTATACATTATATAACCCTTAAGCCAGCAACTTGTTTGATTTTCAAGAAAAGCTACTTCATGAACATCCATTTTTCATTATGGAATTATGATGAAATGAAGTCCTTAGAATGTATTACAACATGTTACATAGGATAGTTGAAAGGAAATACTATTGTCGAATTATTATAGAACATTGTTATTCCAGCGATTAATAGAGGCGAAAATGTAGTGCGGGCGTTAATTCTGATTGATTTAGGATTATTCTTAGATAAATATCCTGTAAAAAGGCAAAATTTAAAGACTAAATATTTTTACTAAGGGAATCCTGCGACATAGTGTTCTGCAAAAAAGATGACAAAAAGCGATCTCCAGACCATTTTTGGCGAGAATTTGTATTTATCTTATTGATTTTATACAAAATTAATTATATTTTCATACCCATAGAGTGATAAAGTCATAAGCAAGAGAAATTATAACCTATGTTATAATAATAAATAGAATAGCGTTATTCCCTAATGAAATTAACAGCCTCTATCATCGGGAGATTAAATAAAAATAAACTTTAACTCTATATTTCGTATGATAATTTTCTTTTTTATATATTTTAAACCATGCTGTAATCAGAATTGAGAATAGACCCAGTTAAAAGATAAAAGGGTCTGTTTTAAAAATGAGTTTAATTCAGATAAAATGAGGCGCGGTGCAAAAATTAATTACAACGACACAAATCGCGATTTGATTTGCTTAAAAATTCAAAACCGTTATTGGTAATGAGGATCATATCTTCCAGCATAATCGAGCCAATACCGATGCCGTAATAAGGTGTTTCGAGACTTAGCACCATCCCAGGGAGAAATGTTTCCGTTGCCAATGGGCTGACAAAAGGCGCTTCTTCCAGCCCCAAAAATACACCATCGCCATGGCCAAGATGACCGCGGTTATAATGGGGCAAACCGGAGGTTTTAATAACAGCCATGGTGGTGTCAAATACATCTTTTAACTTAACGCCCGGTGCCACCATTGATAGCATATGTTCGTGCCCGGCTCTTATTGTGTTGTATATCTGCTGCGTAAGCTCATCCGGCTCCCCCAGCACAAATGTTCTGGCAAGATCCGCACCATAACCCGCCACATCTACCCCGCAATCAAACTTAATTAAATCCCCGAGCTTTGCTGGGGTCTCATCAGCAAACATTTTAGGTGAGAAATTAACGCCGACAGAAATAAGATTAAAGCGAGAGAAATTGGTCTCGGGGAAGGTCATGACAGCAGCTTTAAATGCAGCGGTCAATTCTGCTGCCGTACAACCCACACGGATATGTTTAGCGGCACTGGCGATACCGAACTCAGTAATTTCAGCACTTTTACGCAGGTATTTAATCTCCCACGGGCTTTTAACCATTCGGATTTCATTGAACAGCGGCGTTGAATCAACCCACTTTAGCCCCGGAGCGACTTTATCTAACACATTTTTACCGCCGTTAGACATAGCCTGTAATTCAATTGCAATGGTTTTATCCAGCACGCCAGCACTCGCAAGGGCCTCTTTCACTAAACCAAAAACAGCTTCTACTGGTGGGCCAATAGGTCGTTCGCGCTTTCTCTGATGATTAAGTGGGTTCCGCGGGTCATCAACATCAACCCATACCGGGAAGGTTTTCAGCACCATGTTGGGCATATCAAAGTGGGTGCTGGCGGCTTCAAACTCATTTATGATGATATGAGACGGAATGCTTTCATCACGAAACATAATGGCGACAGCTGCACCCGTGTGCCGGAAGGTATACATAAAGAAACTGGCGAAACCAGTCAGGTAATAGAAATTATCACAGACGGTGACCACCAGAGCGTCAAGCCCTTCGCGCTCCATGACTACACGGGCTTTACGGCTGACCGCATCTAAATGGGCAATTTTTTCTTTATTCACCGGAATGTCCTTCAAGGCTTACTTTATCTGTAAGCTGAATCATATACCGGTTATGAGCGAGATTCTAACGGGCAATCATGACAACTGCCGACACCCGGCAGTTTATTCCGTTGGCAACAAGTGCGGCGTTCCATATCACCATTTCTTGGAATAACAGTGCGATAGAGGGGATTGTCTCGTCCATCCGGTAAGCTTGAAGTGAGAAAAAAGTTTTCAATAATAGTGTCATAGCCCTCAATAGGCCCCAGCTTATTCGCAAATTCGCGTAGATACCAAAACATCAAATAACCTACGTTATTCCATATCAGCCGGATATTAGCTTTTGGCTGGCGCTCTATTTTCGCCATAACAGGAATAATATGATGATCGAGTAATAAATAGAGCCGCTCCAGTAAAGATGACGGTGATTTATCTAGCCTATTATGGTTATCTAGCCAACTACGGCCATCTAACCAACCATGCTGATAGTAGATAATTTCGGGCCGCCCTGTGGTATGAAATTTAACCCGAACTCTTTCAGGGCGGATATCTATTACTCTGGGTAATGCCAGTAACATCAAGATCATCGGTGGGATCACCAGACCGAAATACCATTGCCCCCATAATGAGTGCAGCGCTTTATAATGCGGATTAAGCTCGGTACCGTCGTAGTAATACTTTTCATAGTTTTGCATCAATATGGGTAAGTTATTTTCTGCCGCCCACTGTTCCAATAACACACTTTCTTCAGGTATTTCAATTGCATTGACATAAAAAGATTCGGAGAAGTGCACGAACGTACGGGCAAACAAACTGGCAATTTCATCAGAAATCGCCGTTGTTGAAGGATAAATTACCTCAGCTGTATTCGACACAATCCATACTCCACGGGACTCATAGAGATGATATTATTACATTCAGTGATAATGATTATCAATAAAGTTAATTAATAATTCTCAACAGCATTAAATGCTAAAATACCACTCCATTTTGGTCATAACAGAAATGGATTTTGTCATTGATAATTAGTGATCAATCAATCCGATAACTCACCGACAGAATGCCTTTCTTCTCCGAAATTGACTGCACAGTGACCTTACCCAACGCGCCCGAAGAACTCACGTGAGTACCGCCACAAGCATAAGCCGGCAGTTCACCAAAACTAACTTCGCGGAAATCACCCTGTACAGAAATATGTCGCGGTAAATCTTGCTGGATAAATTGCTCCAAAGTCGCCTGAATAGCATCAATATCAATCAGTTGTGGGTTTTGTGACCGTTTAAATGACACTTTGCTTTCCCCTGGCCAGTGGTGCGCTTTCACCGGAAGCCAACCATAACTTTCACCAATATTGCCAATCAGATGCCCTGCTGAATGCAGGCGAGTATTTAACAGACGGCGTTCACTGTCCACAACAGCGCGATAGGTTCCCGGAGCAATGGGCTGCGCCAGGTAATGAATTAATTGCCCCTGCTGTAGAACAACCCGCAATACATTATTATCGCCAATATAACCTGTATCTGAAGGTTGCCCACCGCCTTGCGGGTGGAAAATCGTGGCCGGCAATATCACGGCAAACTCCTCGCCATCAGATGTGCAGCTCAGTACATCAACATCCATAGTCAGTGTATCGCTTTCAAAAAATAGACAGGTTGTCATCATCATTATCCTTTTATCATTTCCATTATTATTATATTGATGTCAGTCTGGCGTGATAATCCGTCACATACTCAAAGGACTGTTGCGCTGTGAGCACAAATTTTCCGCTAGCATTGCTCAGTGAAATGGCCATTTTTGTTAAAGTGGTCGAAACCGGCAGTTTTTCAGCTGTCGCCCGCCAATTAGGGGTTTCACCTTCGGCAATTAGCCGCAGTGTCAGCCGGCTCGAGAAAGCGCTGGCAACCCGTTTATTGCAACGAACCACCCGTAAATTGCGCTTGAGTGAAAGTGGCGAGGAGGTTTTTAAACGCTGCAACGCAATGCTCAGCGCCGCCAACTCGGTAATGGAGGTCAGTGGTCAATACAATCAGGAGCCGGAAGGGCTTATCCGCATCAGTGTGCCAAAAGCAGTAGGCCGTTTTGTGGTTCACCCCCATATGCCCGAATTTTTGCGTCACTACAGCAAAATAGATGTGCAGCTAATATTAGATGACCGCTATGTCGATTTGATTGATGAAAATGTGGATTTGGCAATTCGAATCACCGACCAGCCACCATCAGGAATGATCGGGCGGCAATTAATGGACATTGAACATTTACTGTGTGCAACACCTGAATATCTTGCCGCTCACGGAGTGCCACTGCATCCCCATGATTTAGCTAAACATAGTTGTATTTATCTGGGTGAAACACCGGGGGATGCGCGCTGGAAATTCCGCCAAGGGACTAAAGCTGTCACAGTCGCAGCCAAAGGCCGTTATGCGGCGAACCACACTGGCGTCAGACTGGATGCAGTATTGCAGCATCTTGGTATTGGCAGTTTGCCCTATTTTACGGCCAGAACCGCCCTACAACAGGGGCTGGTAGTGCAGGTATTACCCGAGTGGCGTTTTATCAGCTCATATAGCGGCGGCTTATGGTTACTTTACCCACCAACGCGCTATTTACCCCCCAAACTTCGCGTATTTATTGATTATATCGTCGGTCGTTTACGCGATGAACCCAAGTTACCGCCCCGCTAAATATCACGAGGCAGTTACTATTTCGTACTGCATAAATTCCGTACCGCGTAATTAGTTTTTTCGCGCCAACATGGTCGCAAAGCGCAATTTTATCCGGTTACCTTGCTCATCGGTCTTATGTAGCTGTCCGACATCTTCGTTGTATTTAATGATGTCCCAATCTTTATAGTAATGACTTAACTCACCCGACTTTAAGGTGAAAGAGAAAGGCACAGTACAAGGGAAGTCATCAGTCGACATGGCCGAGATAATCAGGTTGTAACCACCGGGTAAGGTACACTCTTGCATATTATTGATAATATGCGGGATTCTCTCTGGTTGTAGGAACATCAATACCACTGTCGAGAGAATAAAATCGTAGCGATTATCCAGACTGGCTTCATTGATATTATAAGTGCTGGCCGCTATATTTTGTCGTTCTTCCTGCTCAATGATTTGTTGTAACCGGCTGATACTTTCACCATTTTTATCCACAGCGGCCACATCAAAACCTAATAAATTCAGATACAATGAATTGCGTCCGGAGCCACAGCCTAAATCAAGTGCTTTACCAGGTTTGACTGTTTTTACCGCCTCAATCACTTCGGAATGTGTCGGGGTTAAATTGTATTTCTTATGATAAAAATCTTCCGGCGTGCAATAAAAACTGAGTTGGCATTGCAGATCATCTGAACAGGCGGCAATACGGTGCCAGACTTGTGGCTCAATAAACGGGGGTTGATGTTCACAAGAAAATGAGTGCCTTTCCAGGGTGTTACCCGCTTCATCAAGGATTAAAAAGTCCATCTCTCCACTCAGGAGAGTCAGCTTGGCCCACGTCCCGGCTTTAGTATTGTGTTTTTCACGAAACATCGCGGGTACGCCAGCACTGTCCCAGACCGGTAATTCTTTATAGCAAAGCAAGGCTGATGTATTTTCCATGCTGTTATTCCTCAGATAATTTAAAGATGCATTTTATATGCAACATATAGTACAGCATAAATTCTATTAAATGAAGTCGTCCAAACAGATAAGAATACAGTAGGGATTTAGTTTATTTAATCAATGAAATCATTAAAATAGTGAGTATTTCACATCACGGAATTTTAGATTTAGCCCCTTTTAAGCTCTCTATATGGTCTGCCAATTTTTGTATATCAACGTCAGTCAGATGTGCTTTGGCCTTATTGCCCCTGCCGACAATTTTGCCGTCACGTCGTGCAGTCAGGCCATCGACGATTTCATCACGGGATAGCGATATTAATGGCGGCGCTTTATCCAGCCCTTTTCGATCCGCCAAACGCCCATGACAACTTGAACAGGTTTGTTTATAGATATGTTCACCGTCAGTCGCGGCCTGAGAGGTGGCGCTAAACACCAGGATGCATGCAGCCAGCAGTAAGATTTTCATCTTGTTCCCGTTGCCCAATGTTGGAACAATGTGGCCAGATCTTTTTCGTTACGTGCGCCCTGATGTAACTCAGTGACTTTGCCGTTGCGGTCAATCATAAAAGAGGTTGGCGTGCCAATGACCTGATAGCGCTCCTGGGTGATACCCAGTTGATCGCGAATAACGGGATAACTGATATTACGCTGCGCCAATACCGAGCCAATATCTACCTGTTCGGAATCAGTATTAATCGCCACCACCACGATATCCTGTTGATATTGTTGGCTCAGTTTATCCAAAGTGGTCATTTCAGCCAGACAGCCACCACAGCTTGCTGACCAAAAGTTGAGGTAAACCTGTTTGCCTTTCCATTGTTCGAGTGCCACGGGTTTACCTTGCAGGTCATAAGCGGCCAATGGAGGTGCCGCCTCTCCCACAGCCACTTCTTCTTGCTTACAAGCACTCAGCAGCAACAGTAAAGCGCATAAACTCACTGTTTTGATTTGATTACGCCACATGATGCCGACTCTCCTCCTTAAGATACTTACCGTGCTGGAGCCGGATGATCCGATCAGCAACACACCCTAAATCCGGATTGTGAGTGACCATAACAATGGTTCTGCCTTGTTGATGAATATGATTGAGCAAATCTAATACCCGCTGTTCATTCTCCTCATCAAGGTTACCGGTAGGTTCATCAGCAAAAATAATGGGCGGCTGATTGACCAGTGCGCGCGCGATACATACCCGCTGCTGCTCACCGCCAGAAAGCTGGCTAGGTAAATGGCCCATACGTGGCGTCATCCCTACCTGTTCCAATACTTGTCGAGCAGCAGTTTCATCCACCACACTGTGATAATGCTGCGCCAACATAATGTTCTCCAGCGCAGTCAGATAAGGAATAAGGTGGAATTGCTGGAAAACCAACCCAATTTTATCTGCGCGAAATTTCCTGCGCCCTTCTTCATCAAGACCCGCGGCATCAATGCCATCAAGCAATACCTGCCCCTCACTTACGGTATCGAGGCAAGTTAAGATATTCATTAACGTGGTTTTACCTGAACCCGATGCCCCCATAATCGCTACAAATTCGCCACGATTAATGCGGATGTTGATGTCTTCCAGCGCCGTCACCTGCCCAAAACGTTTGTATAAATGCCGAGTTTCAATAACCGCATCCGTGGTGTGTTTAGGTTGCACCCATGTGTGTGGCGATGTCATTTGCTACTCTCCTTTCAGGACTTTAGCCGGTTCAATATGAATAGCTCGTCGAGTGGGAACAATTGCCGCCACTGCGGCCACTAACAATGACAATATCAACGTTAGCGGCAATACCGGTGCGCGCAAAGCAATTGCCGCGTTGAAGACGGTTTGCCCCAATACCTGCGCCAGCACATAACCTAGCAACGCGCCACAAATGGCCGCCGCCAGCGAGATTATCAATGTTTCAGTCAACATCTGGCGAATAATATCGCCGCCACTGGCACCCAGCGCTTTTTGTAACGCGAACTCTTTCGAACGTTCACCTACTATTGCCATTAACGTGGTGTTGACGCACAGCGATGACAGAATGAGGATAACCACTGAGACCAGCCCCATCAGCCCTTTTATCTTATCGAGAACCTGCCCTTCAGAGGCGGAAACCTTACGAATTGGCCTAATTTCAAGACTCGGATATTGCTCGCGAAGATGGCTGGCAAAGGTTTCGACCTGGCCCACATCATTGCTGACACTCAGCAATGCATTACTGATACGCCCCGGTTGATTCAGCCATTTCTGCGCCAGTTCCAGATTGATAATCAACATGTTATCGGTGGCATCACCGGCTTCTACAATACCTTTAACTTGTAAACGCTGCCGTTCACTCCCATTGACCAACGTGATGGTATCGCCGACTTTGACGTGCAAACGCTCAGCCAGTTTGACGCCAATCATGGCATTACGATCATCAAAACTGACACCAATCCAGTTACCCGTCACTTGCCAATAAGGGACTAACTGCTGCAAAGATTCAAACCACACGCCCATCAGCACGACTTTTTCCAGCTCAGTGCGTGCCATCCCATAAATATAGGGGCTGGAGGCATTGATAAGCCCTTTCGGCGCAGCATCAATAATAGGCTGAAACTGCCCTTGTTCAAACGCGTTGCCGTTCCCTGGGCCGATGTAGAAATTCGCACCAAACGTGCGCAATTCCTGACTCATTTTGGCATTAATATCGAAATAAACTGCTGACATTGCGGTGACAATCGCCGCGCCGACGGTCAATGCTGCGAATACAACACTGACCCGCTGCATGCGCAGACGCAGCGCCCGTAACACTAAGCGCCAGAACATGCCATCCAGCCCTTTATGCTGTGTAACCCGAGGATTAACGGCCATAGAGCACCTCCACCGGATAAAGACGAGCAATGCGCCGGGCGGGGAACCACGTCCCAATCACGGCAATCAAAACGGAGATAACCAATACGCAAGGCACCACCATCCAGGCAAAACTCAGTGGGGCGCCAAACAGCATCAGACCGATGGTTTTTGCCAACCCCCACCCGGCCACACACCCTGCCAAGCCGCCAATCAAGCCGCTGATTGCTGCTTCAAGATAAAACAGCATCAAAATTTGCCATTGCCGAGCGCCCAAGGCTTTCATCAAACCAATTTCTTTAGCCCGCTCCATAATCGTGCTGGTCATCAGTGACGCTATCCCCATGGCGGCAGCAATCAGGGCTGCCAATGTGACCACCACCAACAATAGCTGTATTTTTTCAATCACCAATCCCTCTGACGCGGCGACTTGCCAGATAGGCCGCACCACGGAGCCAGATATTGCCTCTTCTAATTGGTGTGCAATGGAAGAAACATAGGCCGTGCAATACCATAAGTCATATTCTTCGGCATTGAGGGCTTCAAGATTTTCGCGCGCTTTACGCGATAACTCATTCTCCGGCACCGTCAGGGCCGAGACCCTGATAGCCTGAACTTTCCCCGGCAATCCAAGTAGTGATTGCACGGCGGCCAGCGGCAACACGAGCCGCCCCTCCTCTTCACCCCCACTGCTTAGCACACCACTTATTTTCACTTTCAGCGGGCCAGAAGCACCGTTGAGATTTAACTCATCACCAATTTTCCAACCTGTTTGCTGTGCGAGCTGCTTACCCAATAAAGCCTGTACCTCTTGGGCATCAGGTTTAACCGGCTCTTGTGGCCAGTCACCAGTAACCTGCCAATAGGGGCTGATAATTTGCTGGCCGGTGTGATAGTCCTCTTCATCAGGCACATCAACCGGCTGATTAAAATAAGTGCCTAATAGCGAAATATCCTGACCATTGACCTCAGTTTCCCCACTCAGCAATGGGGCAAAACCGACAATGTTATTACGCCAAAAAATGTCTTTAATATTGGGTAATTCGGCCTGATCCAGAAAATCCTGCCCTGTGAGCGGGTTACTTTTCTCACCAAACAGTGAGGGCAATGCCACTTGACCGGCGGGTTCAATCAGAATGTTGGCGCCATAGGATTTCAGTTCACGGGACATTTTATCGCCAATGTCTATCGACACCGCCAACAGTGAAGAGATAAGCCCGGCGGCCAGAAACACCGTAAATACGGCCAGTGATTTACGCCGGACATTTCTGAACCAAGACTGCTTGAGCATTCGCCACAGCATAATTATGGGTTCTCCTGCGAGTCATTGTCTTCAGCACCGATAACTGGGGTGACAAATTGCTCAGGATGTGCGCGGAAACGATTGTAATTGGCCTCCGACGAGAAGAAGTAGGTTTTATCCCCATAGCTGTATTTGAACTCGGCCTTTTGGTTAGTCAGGTGAGTTTTGTCAACCGGATCAATTACATCTAAGGTAATCACAGTCGTGAAATAATTAACGCCCGCCTCAAGAGAAGCTTTGGGAATAACCAACTCTTTATCATCACTTTTCCAATCTTCCAGCGGGATCGGGTTGCATCCTCCGGCTTTACCAATAGACGGAATGAAAATATGCACCGCACAAGCAACACAAATGACCTGATTGCCCTCCATCACATAGCCCTGATCACCGCATAACAAGCAGGCGTCAAAAACCACACTCAGGCGCAAACGGTCTGGATAGCGGTTGATAATAAAGAAGCGAACAGCTTTACCATCATCAGCCACCCAGACAAAACGGTGTAATTTACCATCCCGCACTTGCTCGACGGGAATATGCACTAGCCCATCGGCGGCGAGTGTGACGGGCAAAGCTTCAGATAATTGAGGTGGTTGAGAGGCGACTTTATCCCAGTAAAATTGGGCACCTGCAACCACAATCCAGGCTAACAAGGCGAAAATAAAGATTCTGCGTACGTTACGATAACCTGCCAGTGCCTTGCGATGGGCAATGGGTTCTGAGTTTCCGGCCACCACTCTACTGGCGCGGCGCAACGGCATTAAATAACACAGAGTTGTTATCGCCAACAATAGCGCACACAGGTAGCTCAACCAGGCATGTCCATTGGTGACTAAAGCAACATAACTGAGTAGTGATTTGGTTAACGGCAACACCTGTAACTTCATCAATAACAGGATTGCATCGCCACTGAGTGGCAAAATCAGCAAGAGTGTTAAAAGCATTAACAATGGCCAGCGGCCACGCGGCAACTGCCTAATCATCATCAGCAATAATACCGCACAGAATATTACCCAAGTGAATGCCACCACAATGGCTGCCAAATTGAGCAGCAAATCGGTATTGATCACGTGAGTATTGGTAAAGGCACCCAGATTGGGGTTATTTCCCCAATTAAAGGCGGCACCCAATACCAACAAAGCTTGCCAGCAATAGCCTAATGAGCGGCGAGGAGTAAATTGGCTTAATAAGAATAATAGCAATGCGAGGAGTTGCCCCCCTGCCAGAGCTAACTGCAATTGTTGCGATTTAGGGTAATGGGCACCGGCCCACATTCCCAAAACCACCATGAGTATTGTTATCCATACGACCCGATTTATTGCAGGCGCGGGCCTAACCGCCCAACTTAGCCCCAGTAACAACGCCACGGGTAAAAAAGCTTGTAATACGGAAACAAAAAAGTAACTCATTAGCACACCTTGGAGGAATCACAACACCTGCCAGTTATCACTGCTCAACTTTACAGGAAACTGATAACACCCTTAACTGACTGTTCAATATGAAGAAAAACCGCGATAACTGTTTCGGCCATCGCGGTTGTTGTTATCAATTCAGACCGGTGTATTTAAAGTCGTAGCTCACGTCAAAGGGTTTCCACCAGCGGCCGACACCGGTTTCGCTATCGGTATGGCGATGCAAACCTGCTTTGGATGGCTCGCTAATATGATAGGTAACTTTGTAATTGCCTACGCCCATCATTTTGATGTTAGCGCCATAGTGTGGGCCATCACTGGCTACCATTGGCATAAAGGTGCCTTCTTGTTTAGCGCCTGTATCCGTATTCACTAAGGTGTATGCGATAGTCAGGTACGGCATCCATTCACCAGCGCCGAAACCGTTCTTATTACCTTCAGTAGCATGAATATCTGCTTCTAAATGGATATCGGCTTTCGCTGCTGGCAAGCCCATGCCGCGAGGTTCCATATCAATCGGCTGTAAGTAAACCGCAGCAATTTCCATATCATTAATTTTGATAGGTTCACCCGCTGGGTACTCTTTAAAGGCGAAGGCAGCCGGGGCTGCAAAAATGCTGGCCATGATGCTGCTGGCAATAATCGTTTTCTTCATAGTCATGTAGCACACCCTCAGGTATTAAATGATAAGTACATTTCGTTATTCATACCGGCATCATGCCGGGCCACTATGTTGCGATATTATTTGCCGAAATAGCGCGACCACGCCGCTGCATGACACACAGCGCAACCAGTGCGGCAATCAGCAGTATTCCTTGCGGAATCAAGGTCTCCAGATAGGGATAAATCCCCAACCAACTAATTTCTGGCACGCCTGGTAGCAGTGTTGGCTCAAATAATTTACCTTCAATCAATTCAAGAACACTCTTGCCGGCGAACACAAATGCCATCAGATACATAAAGCCGCCAGTAAACATAAAGAAAGGTTTTAGCGGCAATTTGACGACAGTAAAACGCATCACCAGATAAGCCAGCAGCAAGATAACGCAGCCAACCCCAAAACCGGCCAAAATCGATAAATGGCCGCTGGTTGTACTGGCATCACCCATTAAAGCCAGATAGAACAGGACAGTTTCAGCGCCTTCGCGATATACCGCCAAGAAACTGGTCAGCCATAGCCCTATCATTGATCCACTGCTGAGTGACTTGGAGAATTTCCCCTCCAAGTAAGCTTTCCATTGGTGTGCTTCCGTCTTTGATAGCAACCAATAACTCATTGAGAACAGCATCACCACGGCAATCATCATGGTGAAACCTTCCAGTAATTCACGGCTTTGCCCTGAATTGGCAAATAGCCACTGGAAGACAAAGGCAGTTAACACACTGGCAATTAAGGCCACCACGACAGATTGGCGAATCAGTGGCAATTTATCGTGATGATCGTTTTTGATCAGATAGGCGATGATAGCGGCCACAATCAGCAAGGCTTCCAGCCCTTCGCGGACAATAATAAGCAGGCTGTAAATGAACAGACTCCAATCAGTTTCATCCCCGCCTCCGAGCATTTCGACCGCACTGCCCAAGTCTTTTTGCAAGGCGGCAGCTTCTGTTTGTAACTGTTCAACTGGCTGGCCAGCTTTTATCAAACTGACTAAACGGGTGAAATGACCTTCTAATGTGGATTTAAATGCAGCATCGCGCGAGCCAACTTTATTCTCCATGCCGCTGGCTTCAAATAAATCAAAATAAGTATCCTGAATGGCCATCATTGCTGGCGTGGTTTGCCCATTCTGGTATTGATTGATGGCATTGGTAATCGCCTGATTTATTTTGCTCGAAACAGCCGCCCAGTCGGCATTCACCTGCCCATCGGGGTTAGCATTTGATGGTGAAGATTGCCCTATAGCAGGCTGATCGGCGCTAACTTGTTGCTGTTCGCGCGTCGTCGGTAAACCCGGCAATGTATCTTCAATGGTCTGAAGTAGCCCAGTGACACGGTAAGCAACTTCAGTTATTTGGTCCGGTTTGCTGGTTAAATCGATGAGAGCTGTGAATTGTTGATTAATTGCTGCTGCTTGTTGCGCTGAGCGATTCCCGCGCACCGACATCTCCATTTCAGAGTTTTTAAACCCCTGATAGTGCGCTTGTTGCACACTTTGGCTGGCAGCAGTAAATTTACCCTCTTGGTATTCACTGATAGCCTGCGCCAATAAGTCATCAATAATCTTAAAACTCTGCTGCCAGTAGAGCGCAATATCGCTATTTTCATATGCGGCATGTTGCTGTTCGGCAGTAAGTTTATGCCCATCTGTCAGGACTGGCAGCACGGCGATTAACTCACCTTTCAGCCAGTTAATTTTATTATCAACCTCGGCTTGTGGTTTCCCCTCACCGATCATGCGCCGGATTTCACCAAAAGCGGCTTCCATTTGATAACTTTTCTGCGCCGAAATATTGATACGAATCGGCCCTTCCAAATTCTCAAACACTTCAAAATACGCCATTTGCACCGTGGTGCGAGCCTCATCATTATTCTGTTGTTGGTACAACTGAGAGGTTTTATCAAGGCGGGATTGGATATCATTGACCCAATGCTGATAATCTGGTGTCGCCCACGCCATAGAACTGGATAGCCACCAACAGCAGCAAAGCAGGAAAAATTTGTGCCAAATTCGCATAATGAGTGACGCACATGAGGTTGATAATGAGATTTATTAACATTAACACTAAACAACAGAAATGTGTCTTGATCCGTATCAAAAAATATTTAGTCTTTTGAATTTTTGTTTAATAAATGCGGCGTATCCCGCAAGATAAGAAAGAGTAATGGCAATGAACAAGGCGGTTTAGTGATGAATAACATTCAAACGGAATATGAACATATTCGCGCCACTATCGGTGGCAATTGTTTAATAACGCTGCTAACTATTGGTCATCAATCGACAACGGTGATCATCGATGATTCTGACATGATTTTCTCTGAACAGCTTCTTACTGTTGGCTCGAATCATGTTGCGTTGAACTATTTCAAACATAATCCCCCCACGGCAGATGAGATGGAAACCGCCATTATGGTGGTTGAAGATGAAGTCATTAGAATCAGTTCTGCTGTAAATAAAACCTCACGATTGATTACTACCGACCATTATATGGTCGAAATTGCACAACTTGCGGGTTTACCCATGCAAGCAGAAATAGTGATGTCCCTAGAGTCTGTTGAGCGGATGTTTGACCGGCTGGCTGCGGTTATGATGGGCAGACCGGCAGCCTCTGAGGGGATACCCGCAGATAATGAATTTGCCGCACGTTTGCTGATTTTACGCGAATTTATGCATCATTTGCAGTTTCCTTCAATCACGATACTCATCTCGGTACAATAAGTTCCCAGCAGACTTGGCGCGTAAGCGCCTTCCCCCCTCAAGCTGCCTTGCTCACCGTGTTGCGTCTCGCGTATCAGTATTCTTGTTTCTCCTTTTATATATTTTATTTTCTTTTTGATTAACGACAATAGAACAAAATCTGCCACAATAAATTGCTTTATTTTTACACAGTAAAGATAGTTATCAATGAGACTTACTCACCCAGTATTCAATAATAGCTATGAATACTGACCATGGAATTGACCAAAATAAGCCTGTAACGGATGGAGGCGATAATGAAAGGGTATTATTTTACTTTTATGACCATTTAAAATAATCACCTAGAATTTATCTTTTAAATATGCTAAATAAACTTATTGACTCATTAATTATTGATAATGACTTTTTTGCTAAATTAAAAACATCTTCGTGTTCAATTGAGGAGAATGAGGTTTTCCTTCACAGCTTGCCGACAACAGAAGGAAGCATCACATCATCCATATTATCTAAACCGGTGTCTATCGAATGGGATAAATTAGGCATCCCGAGTATTACTGGGGATAATATAGAGGATGTCAGCTACAGCCTGGGCTATATCCATGCACAAGAGCGTTTTTTCCAGATGGATTTATTACGGCGCCTTGCAGCCGGTGAACTAGCCGAACTATTAGGCGATGAAAAAGAAGTCATTGAAATCGACATCCAAAATCGCCGTTGGTTATTACGCTCACAGGCAATAAACACACTAACAGGCTTGCCAATAGAGGAGAAAAATATATTAGCGAAATATACCCAAGGTGTTAATGACGGCTTAAAGTCTAAAATAATAGTTTCATTTGAATATGTTGTTTTAATGACTGAAGCCACCCAATGGAAAGAGGAAGATTCTTTATTAGTCCTTTATGCGTTGTCTTTGGAACTGCAACAGAAACAAATGGGCCGAGTTTATGCCCGAGGGTGGATTGATACGCATACCAATCTAGCCCAGAAAACGTTTCTACTACCTGATAGCTCCTCTTGGGATACACCTCTTTCTGGGCAAGTCCCCCCATCGCCTCCGATTGCAGAAACACCACCAGATTGGTGGGGAGAGGGCCATGAAAATGTGCGAACACTACCCTCCCAAGCCCCATTTTATGGGAGTAATAGTTTTGCGGTTGATGCCAAACACAGTAAAAACGGGCAAGCAATACTGGCAAATGATATGCACCTGTCGCTGATGTTACCGAATACCTGGTATCGTGCATCACTAAACTATTCGTCACAGGATAAAAAGGAAACATTCGCATTATCTGGCCTGACATTACCGGGTGTACCGGTCATTATCATTGGCTGCAATGAGCATATATCTTGGGGCTTTACACATTCCTATGCAGATACGCTGGATTGGGTAAAAACGCCCGAACCTTTGTCACACTGGCCGGTAAAAACAGAATGTATTAAAGTTAAACGAGGTAAGGATATTAAAATTGATATCCACGTTAGCCCTTATGGCCCGGTGATATCAACCGCACAAGGTAATATGGCAATGCGATGGGCAATGCAATTACCCAATGCTATTGATCTACACTTTCTAACGATTAACCAAGCCTTTACGGCTTCTCAGGCCATTGATATCGCGACAAACTCTGGTATGCCCGCGCTAAATATGTTTGTTGCTGATAAGAATGGTAATATTGGCTGGGCACTGGTCGGAACATTACCTGACCGTAATATAAAAGGTGACGTCAATACATTTCCCGTTGATGAAAATAACCAATGGAAAGATGATGCTCTGCCCGCCGCACAACACCCTCGAATTATTAATCCCCCATCAGGGCTTTTGTGGAATGCCAACAACCGCCAAAGCTTCAGTTCAGACTATGACAATATTGGTGATGGCGGTACCGATATTGGTGTGCGAGCATGGGAAATTAAGCAGCGTCTTATTGAAGAAACCAAGCTAAACGCTGATGATATGCGAGCAATACAGTTAGATAATACCGCCAATCTATTTATTGCCTGGCGGAAAGTTCTCGTGCCATTAATAACGGATAATTTTCTAATTAATCAGCCACTCCGTCGTCAGGCTCTTGATTTAATATATCAATGGGAGGGGAGCGCAGATATCTCCTCTGTCGGATATCGTATCCTATCTGTGTGGCGGGATATGATTTATAAAAATCTATTCGGTAAGTTAGATAACCAGTTAGAAGCACAGTGGCCATCGGCAAATTATTTGACGGCCAATACTCGGTGGGACGAAACCGTCATGGCCTTAATTCATTCAGCACAGCATACAAAATGGGTGCCTCATGGGTTTACTGGTTGGGATGACTTTATTGTTAGCCAACTGGATACCGTGTTAGCCGCGCTGGTGGCTCAAGAAGGTCAATTATTTGCAGCGACTTGGGGGAAAGCAAATAAGGCCGCTATCATGCACCCATTCGCCAAAAACATCCCCGCATTAAGGTTGTTTCTGGCCGCGCCTGATGATGAACTTTCTGGCGATCACAATCTGCCCCATGTTTGCCGCCCTGATTTTGGTGCTTCATGTCGCCTTGTTGCCTATCCGGGTGATGCATCAAAAGGAACATTAACCCTGCCTGGCGGCCAAAGTGGGCACCCCACTAGCCCGTGGTTTCTGGCAGGTCATGAATATTGGGTTCATGGATTGTCTTTGCCCTTAGAACCGGGGCCAGCACAAAAAACGCTGACGATACAGCCATCGGAAAGTGATGCTGTCTAGTGAGCATTTTGGATAAGGCTAATAAAAAACTGACAGCGGCTGTATTCACAACACACTGTCAGTTCACAGCAGACAGGCAGTCTTTTTTACTGCCTGCTATTTTACTTTATCAACCCTTATTTAGCGTCTTTTTTAGCCAGATTGTCCGCAGGTAATTCTCCTGGCAGATAATTAGGTAAGCGACCCGCAGGGAAGATAGCCAACAGTGATAACAACGCCATAATCAATAAGCCAAACTTCAGCGAACGAAGACGAGCTTCTTCATTGACTCGCACAGCTTCAGCGATCTGTTCAGGTGTTGCAGTGGTTTGCGCTAACACGCCTTGCAGGCGGTCATTGCTGACGAAGTTGATGCTGTCCATATTCACTTGCGCCTGAATTTCTGGTGTCAGGATCGGGGTTTCAGCCACACCGCGCATCACGTTGGCACTGAGCAAACCGACCAACAAGGCACCCGCTACTGCGGTACCAATGGCGTTTGCCAAGTTGTTAGTGGTGCCACGCAGTGAACCGACATCGCCCGCCAGTTCTTTCGGTGAAGCACTGACCAATACGTTGAACAGTAAAGTTACCAAAGCACCTTGAGCAAGGCCAAACACCACCAAACCAAACAGTACAGCGAACTCACTCCAATTATTGCGCACCACAAATGCCAGCCATAACAGAGCAATAGTACAGGTGATGAAACCATAACGGCCGATTTTGCGTGGTGTCAATTTTTTGTAGAAACGAACAATCAACATCGCGGAGAAGAACACTGACAAGTTAAATGGCATCATGGCAATGGCGGTTGCCATCGGCGTACTGCCCTGCACTATCTGAATATACAACGGAACCGAGAAGTTCAGCATAGCTTCCAGCGCCACCACGGCGAACATAGCGAATACCGCCGCTTTCTCCGTCGGTGAGCTAAGCACTTCCAGTGCCAGCAAAGGAGTTTCCCCTTGTTCCTGGCGGCGGCGGGTCCAGACCACAAATGCTTGACCCAGGACAATACCCAGCACAATCATAAAGGGTGCCGGTGAGAAGCCCAGCAAATCAAATGGCGCACCATCACGAACCAGGCCAAAGCCCCAGCGGTTCAGGTTGTTAAAACCAAACGACAGCAAAATAATCGCCGATGCCGCCAGAATCACACCGAATATATCGATGCCCACTTCCGGGCGACCTTGGTCTGATTTCAAACGGAAACTCAACACAAAGATGATTGCAGATAACACAATCAAAATACCGAACGCCGGACGCCAGCCAATATAGGTTCCCAGAACGCCGCCGATCATGAATGCCGCTACACCGGCACCCGCACGAGCAGAACCTAAAGCACCTAGTGCCGTAGCCTGTTGCGTACCACGATAGTTTTCAGCAATCAAAGCCACCAAAGCGGGCACCAACGCTGCACCTGCCAGGCCACTTAATGCCTGGGCGCTAATCATCACGGTTACATTCGGGCTGAATGTCATCATGACCTGCGCCATACCAAATAACAATACCGTGCTGCGGAATACGATCAATGGCCCGAAGCGCTGGTTGAGTTTGGCACCCAACATAACGAAACCGGCAACAGACAGTGAGTACATCACGATTGCGGTTGCAATCGTCGTCGGTGGCACATTAAAGCTTTTTACCATCCCACCCAACGCTACCGGCAGGGAGGCTACGTTAAATGACATCAGAATTTGGGCTAATGCGATGGTTATCATCGGCACCCAAGATTCCTTAACTTCCGCGCCTGCGCGGTGAGTTGATTGACTCGCCATAAATATTTCTATCCTTTTGAAAAACAATATTTTTTAAGCTAAATCCGGTTTCACAAAACACTTTCACATTAAATTAACCGGTTTTTGGGCTATACCTGACTCTCACGGCTCAACTTTTTTCGGTGTAAGGCTCAGAAACAAACATGTCCATCCCAAGACTACGTGATAAGAACCGGGCTGCCAGTTGCCCTTTAATGCTGTTACCCGCGCCATCCAGTAACGGTGCAAAAGTCCCCAAGCCACCTTTACCAGGTGACACCGTCACAATTCCGCCACCAATACCACTTTTCCCAGGAAGGCCAATGTCATAAAGCCAGTCCCCAGATGTTTCGTACAACCCAGCGGTTACCATTACCGCTAATGCGTAATGGCAGACATCATTATCTACAACCCGCTCGCGAGTCAGTGGGTTGACGCCCCCGTCAGCCAGGGTCGCGCCCATGACAGCTAAATCTCGGGCACTGACATTGAGTGAACATTGGCGGGTATATAAATCTGTGGCGATGAGCGGATCACACCCCAGGCGGCCATAGCCTTCCAACACATTAGCAATGCCACGGTTGCGGAAATTGGTTTCGCACGCTGATTGATACACTTCTTCATTCAAGGTCAGTTCACGGCCAGCAAAGCGGCATAAACCGTCATAAATGAATTTCCACTGCTCATCACTGGTCGCGCCCGGTACCAGGCTGGTGGTGGCGATAGCACCAGAGTTAACCATTGGATTAGTGCGTCCATCGGGTGCCCGCTCAATGGCAGTCACTGAGTTAAATGCCATACCTGTACTGTTAACGCCGAGTTTTTCGCGTGCAACTTTCGCCCCAATGGCCTGACAGACCAAAGCAAAAACAAAAGGTTTGGAGACACTCATGATGGTAAATTCATAATCGACATCGCCGGCTGAATGTACTTTACCGTTAGTGCCGACCATGCATACACCAAAGAGATTGGGAGGAATGCGTTCTAATGCGGGATAAACCGCAGAAACCACACCATCAGTATCAGTACCAAACCGCTTGTGAGCTTCTTGCACTAATTTAACTACAGTGTCTGGGTCCGGTAGATGCCCGGTTGATACATAGTCGATAATTCCATTTTTACTATCATCTGTAGGCATGTCGTGATCTCCCGTTTACCGCCTGTTTATTTTCTGCCTTTCTCTTACCTTTATGGCTTATTTTAAGCGACAGAAATACCTCTACGTTTTATTTTATATGAAATAGTAATAATGATTTTTTGCTTCATTGATCCTTAGCTTTATCAATAAATCATAAAATTCTCACAATAAGATATCCTAGCTTAAGAAAGCTGTATATCAGTTGTTTTGAATAATGTGATTATACTTATCGAGAGAAAAAAAATCAGAACCATTGCAATATCATGACAATAAAGATAAGGAAGGTGGTTTTTTAACGGGGATTATCTAATTGAAAACAGCAGATTAATATGTCAAGTGGCATTAATTTGAAATATTAGTCAATTATTATCGATAAAGAGCCGCGAATATCGCCATTCAGTGTATTTCGACACTCGAGTCTGACCAACAATTAACTATTTATGACTGGTAGGGTTTTATCCAATCTAACCCTGCTACTGTACCCATACGGGGATGATACTCGCAACCGACCCAACCATTATAGTTAATCTCATCAAGTAGCCCGAATAAGTAAGCGTAATTAATCTCACCTTCATCTGGTTCATGACGATTTGGTACTGATGCAATCTGAATATGACCATAACGCCCCGCCAACGAGGTAATTAAATGGCTGAGATTACCATCTACTATTTGTGCATGGAATAAATCTAACTGCATAAACACATTGGGGCGGTCGATGAGATTAACCCAATCCAGCACTTCATACTGGCTAGAGAAAAGGTAATGAGGTTTTATATTTGGGTTCAATGCTTCAATCATGACATTAATATCATGTTCGGCAAACCGGTCTGCGGCATAACGAATATTTTCAACAAAAACCTGCTGATAATCTTCCCGAGCCGCATTCACAGGCACCACGCCGGCCATAACGTGGACAGACGGACAGCCCAGCACCCGCGCATACTCCAATGCTAAATCAATATCACGACGGGCATCCTTTTCTCGCCCCGGCAGTGCGGCCAGCCCCCACTCACCGGTACGAATATCGCCGGGTGAGGTATTAAACAGCACCTGTTGCAACCCCTGGTCTTTCAGTTTTTCCGCCAATTGTGCGGCTGGATAATCGTAGGGAAATAAAAACTCTACGGCAGAAAAACCAGCATCTTTAGCAGCCTTAAAACGTTCAAGGAAAGGGACTTCGGTAAACATCATGGATAAATTAGCGGCAAATTTAGGCATGGCTAATTCCTTAATTCGGCAACTTCATTATCGGTCAGATAACGAATAGGCCGGTCGCTCAGGGTAAATATCAGACGCGCAGTTTCCTCTAACTCTTCCATATTATCCGCCGCCTCGCGCAAACTTTCCCCCACCACCACCGGGCCATGATTAGCTAATAAAAAAGCACGATATTGCGGGGCCAACTTTGCTAACGCCTCGCCTAACCGACTATCTCCAGGACGGTAATATGGCACCACAGGAACATCACCGACTCGCATCACCACATAAGGTGTAAAAGGCTTAATAGCATTGTGCTCATCCAGCCCTTGCAGACAAGAAAGTGCCGTTAGATAAAGAGAATGCAAATGGACGATGGCACCACACGCAGGATTATTGAGATAAATGGCCCGATGAAAACTAATTTCTTTTGAGGGCTTATCACCAGAGATCCACTCACCCTCCAAACTAACTTTTGATAACCGCTCTGCATTCAGCTCACCTAAACAGGAACCGGTCGGGGTGGCTAATAATATACCTTCAGCCAGCTTTAATGACAGATTTCCGGCGGAACCGGTGGCGTAGCCTCGCTGGAAAAAAGAGGCGCCCAACTTGACCATATCTTCCCGAGCCTGCTGCTCATTCATACTGCGAACTCCGTTTGTGCTCTGACAAAAAAGTTTTCATCGCCAAAATTACCCGACTTCAACGCCAGTGAAATGGCGTGATCGGTAGATTTTACCCAGGGAACCCCTGGGGAGATGGCCGGCCCAATATGGAAAGCCCGAATACCCAGCGATTGCGCGACCATACCCGACGTTTCGCCCCCCGCCACAATGAAACGTTGGATCCCCTGCTGCTGTAAAAGACGTGCCAATGTTCCGAACAGATGTTCAACCGCTTCACTACTGGCCGCCGCCCCCCACTGCCGCTGGGTTTGCTGCAAAACCTCAGGTTCAGAAGTGGCATATAATAAAGGAGCCAATGGCGCTGAGATATTATCCATCACCCAAGCAGATAATGTTTTAGCATAAGATTCAGGGTCATTCAGGCAACGGGCAATATCAATTGATTGGCTAGGTGCCTGTTGAATATATCGAGCAACCTGCCGATTGGTCATCGCCGAACAAGAACCGGATAAAATGACACACAGTTTACCTTGTGGAGCCCCAGCTAACGTCGCCGGTGAGTGATGTTCAATACCTTTCATCCATTGCCGGGCCAGGCCGATTGCCAAACCCGAGCCTCCGGTCACCAACACCATGTCGCGTACCGCTTCAGCCTGTATTAGCAAGTGAGTCTCGTTTAAGGTGTCTAGCACCACATAGCGCACGCCATCCTCTTTCAGGCTCCGCAACTGTGATTTTACTGCGTCAACGCCTTGATCCATCACTGTATTGTTGATTAAACCACTACGCCCCCGGGCTTGTGCATCCATCATGCGCAACAGGTTGCTGTCGGTCATTGGTGTCACCGGATGATTGCGCATCCCGGACTCAGACAATAATTGCCCCATAACAAATAAGTATCCCTGATATACCGTGCGGCCATTCACGGGCAGAGCTGGGCAAATAATGGTGTATTGCTGATCGAGAGCATCCATTAATGCGTCGGTGACCGGGCCAATATTACCTTGCGCAGTACTATCAAACGTCGAGCAATATTTAAAATAGAATTGTTGGCAGCCCTGAGTTTGTAACCACGCCAAAGCCGCCAGTGAATCCGCTACAGCCTCTTCGGCTGGGCAAGAGCGCGATTTTAGACTCACCACAATCGCATCTGCTTGCACCTGATAATCTACCTCAGGTATGCCATTGATTTGCACCGTCGACATGCCATTCTCTACCAGAAAACTGGCGATATCAGTAGCACCGGTGAAATCATCTGCAATAACCCCTAATCGCATCCGATACTCTCCTATTTTTTATCAAGCCAGACCCAATGACACATATTGATGTTGCTGTATAAGTCATATTTTGATTGTTAATTTTGGTGATAATTTGATTTATTATGTTAATAATAGCAAATAAAACCTGATTTATTGTGAGAAAAATCACACAAATCAACACCGCGAGTCTAAAAATCACAATAATTAACGCAATCACTGGCTCAGTTATTACCACAATAAGGAATGAAATGAATAAATTAGTGATTGTTAGCGTTAAAATATGAGAAATATTCTCTAACTGCTGGCGTATAATCACATTAATTACCACTTTCCCTGTAGCGAAATAACTGAATAAGGAGCGAACGTGATACCCGTTGAACGTCACCAACAGATACTGGCACTGGTTGCCGAACGCGGGGTAGTCAGCATTACTGAACTGACTGAGCGGTTAGGCGTATCGCACATGACTATTCGGCGCGACGTACAAAAACTGGAAGAACAGGGTGCGGTATTAGCTGTTTCCGGCGGGGTGAGATCAACTGAACGGCTGACGGCTGAACCCTCCCATCAAGATAAAACGCAGATGTACAGCAGCCAGAAAAATGCTATAGGGATGGCGGCAGCGCTGCATATTCCGCGCAATAGTTGTATTTATCTCGATGCTGGAACCACCACACTAGCATTAGCTCGGCAGTTAGAGGCCAGAGATGATTTATTGGTGGTCACTAATGACTTTGTTATTGCCAATTTTCTGATTGAATCCTGCCAATGCAAAATGATCCATTCTGGTGGCACATTGTGCCGAGAGAACCGTTCTTGTGTCGGTGATGCGGCCGCCCGCTCACTGCGAAACCTCTCCATCGACATCGCTTTTATTTCAGCATCCTGCTGGGGGCCGCGTGGCATATCGACACCGAGCGAAGACAAAGTGGTGGTCAAACGGGCGGTCAGTGAGGTGAGTAGCAAGCGCGTGCTACTGACTGATGCATCAAAATACGGCAAGATATCCACCTATTTGGCATTACCTCTCACCGATTTTGATGTAGTTATCACTGATGCCAGCCTGTCATCGACAGCCCAGGATGAACTAGCGGCCAAAGAGATTGAATTGATTATCACCCAAGTTCCGCGCCAATCTGATTAATTACAAATAGTCTCCCCCCCCCCTCATACACTGAGTGAATAATCTCTCGAGGGGGTAAATTTGATAACTATATAAATCGTTATGTAGCTAAAGTAATTCTAAGTCTTAGCACCCTAATAAATAAACAGCGTAAACTATCAGGTGATTTCGTTTGCATACTGTTTTTTTTGCAACTATTTATACCGTACCCCGGTCATCAATTTAGACGTCTGAAGATTACGCAAGCCGGTGTCTCTGGAGCATGACATGAATAACGCAACAACGGCTGGAAAGCAAAAAGTGCCGTTACGACTCAGTACGTCGATCACTCTCATGGTTTCAGGAGTTATTATTTCTGTGCTATTGGTGGTTCACTCGCTATTCTTCATTCAGCTCAGCCAGATGGCACAAGATGGTTTGCAAAACAAAGCGGTAGCTGTCGCTCGGGCCTTATCATTTTCACCGACCATCATTAATGGATTAACTAATCCTGAAGCAGGACGACAAATTCAGGCTTATACCCGCGAAGTTCAACAGGCTAATGACCTGCTATTTATTGTTGTGACTGATATGAATGGCATTCGTTATTCACATCCTAATCCTGAGATGATCGGACAACATTTTATCGGCAATGATTTGCAACCTGCGCTACAGGGCAAAGAAAATAGCGCGATAAACCGGGGTGTACTGGAAAGAGCGTTGCGTATTTTTATTCCTGTCTATGAGCCTCACGGGAAACAAATAGGCGTGGTGGCCATTGGGATTTCTCTTACCAGTATTGATTCGGTTGTTAGTGAAACCCGCTGGACTATCCCGTGGACCATATTATTTGGGGCACTTATTGGCTCACTCGGCACCTGGCTTTTAGTGAAAACACTGAAAAAAATCATGTTGGGTTTCGAGCCATACGAAATATCTAACTTATTTGAACAGCGCAACGCGATGCTGCAATCGATTAAAGAAGGCGTTATCGCTGTTGATGCTAATTCACGTATTACTGTGGTTAATCACGAAGCCAAGCGTTTATTTAAACAAAGTGGGCCAATGGAGAATTTACTACTCAGTAATGCCAGCAAATATTGGCCTGTGCGTTTGTATTTACAGCAAGTTCAGGAAACCGGTATTGCCCGCCGTGATGAGGAAATAAACTTTAATGGCAGTATATTGCTGACCAATACCGTTCCGGTGGTCGTGAAAGGCGATATTATTGGTGCCATCGCCACTTTCCGCGATAAAACTGAAGTCAGCCAATTGATGCAGCGCCTGACCGGTATGGTGCATTATGCCGATGCATTACGAGCACAATCGCACGAGTTTATGAATAAACTCCACGTTATTTTGGGCTTATTGCATATGAAGTATTATCAACAACTTGAAGATTATATTGTTAAAACATCCAATAATTATCAGGCGGAAATTGGTTCCCTACTGCGCAAGATAAAATCCCCCGTGATTGCGGGATTTTTACTGGGCAAAATCAATCGAGCGCGCGATTTGGGCATTACATTATCCATCAGCGACGATAGCCTGTTACCGGATATTGATAATGAACAAATAACGACGACCTTAATTACAGTTTTAGGCAATCTGATTGAGAATGCCATGGAAGCCATTGGTGACCAGTCTCAACGGGAAATTAATGTCAGCTTCCATTATCAACATGGCCGGGTACATTGTGTTGTCAGTGATGATGGGCCAGGTATTGCAGCAGAGTTACAAGACAGTATTTTTGATAATGGTTTTTCCACCAAAGGGAATGAACACGGCATAGGTTTAAGCCTGGTTCGGCAGAGTTTAGAAAGTATTGGCGGCAATATTGAATTTGATTCTGAAGCGGGCGTTTTTACACAATTCTTTATCAGTCTTCCCTACGATATCACCTTGAATAACACGACTTCTAGTGACAATATTTCAAACAACAGCGCGGTAAATCATGATTAATGTATTAATAGTGGATGATGACGCAATGGTCGCTGAGCTGAACAAGTGTTATCTGAACCAAGTGGCAGGTTTCAACTGTTGTGGGTCAGTATCCAGTTTGCAGCAAGCCCGGGATCATTTAATGGCAGCAGAGCACCCCATTGACTTGGTGCTATTAGACGTTTTCATGCGCCAAGACAATGGATTAGATTTATTACCCGTCCTACGTGAATTTAGTGAACATACCGATGTTATTGTTATTTCATCCGCCACTGATGTGAATACCATCAAAAAAGCGCTGCAATATGGGGTTGTTGATTATTTAATTAAGCCATTCCAATTTTCGCGCTTTGAAGAAGCCCTGTCGACTTATCGTGAAAAACAGAGTTTGCTAGGGCAACGCGAATATTGTGCCCAAGAGGATGTCGACTCCTTACTACGGCGGAGTAATGCCGCCCCTGCCGAGCGAAAAAAATTACCCAAAGGACTCACAGCACAAACACTACGCACTGTTTGTGAATGGATTCAAGAAGTGCAAGATGGCGAATTTTCGACTGAACAGATGGCGAACGCTATTGGAATCTCACGAGTATCTTGCCGTAAGTATTTGATTTACCTATCTGATACTGAAGTTCTAAGCACTAAAGTTCTGTATGGTGCAACAGGCCGCCCAGTTTATCTTTATAAACTCATGCCCAGCCAGCAGGAGGTATTGAAACAGTATTGCCAATAGTATGGGCGCTAAAACTTAATAACCAACGGTATCCAATAAGAAATACCGTTGGTTATATCATTCACACAAAAATCATTTACATTATCCAACCTAACAACAAGGTAGCGCCAATCACGGTGGATGCACCGCCGATGCGGGTTGCTATCTGGGCAAAAGGCATCAATGACATGCGGTTAGATGCCGACAATATCGCAACATCCCCCGTCCCCCCTAATCCACTATGACAACTGGTCACGATGGAAGCTTCTACTGGATACATATTTAGATAAGGGGCGATAATGAAACTGACCGCAGCCATTGATAAAACAACAGAGCCGCACACCACGACATAGCCAATGGAGAACACCGCGACAACACTTTCTAGCGGAACATACAGCATCCCCAGGCCAATCATCAGGGGCCAAACCAATGTAGTAGAGACAAATTTGTACCAACTGTGCGCGCCCTGCTCCATTTTGGTCGGAATAACTTGCGCATATTTACACATCACGGCAATCAAAATCATCAGTACCGGGCCGGGAATATGCACGATTTTTTCAAATAATCCGCCCACAATAAAGAAAGCGCAGGTCATCAATAATCCGCCGCCCATCAACTGGAAGTCAGCTTGTTTTGGCCCTTCTTGCGAAGTGAATATCGCATTGTCCTGTGCTGAACGAATTAACATTCCCTCGCCATTCAAATCCTTACGCCAGATACCAATACGGGCCAACACTCCCGCACAAATAATGGCAAAAATGTTACCCATTACCGCAGCCGGGGCCAACTGCGCGACATAAATATCAGGACTCTGCCCAAGAATGGCTGAATAAGCCAATGATAAAGGCAAGATACCCTCCCCAATCCCCCCACCGATAATCGGCACGATAATAAAGAAGAATGTGTGATAAAGGGTAAAACCGAATAACTTACCCACCAGCAAACCGGTGGCGACGGCAGTTAGGGTTCCCACCACCAATGGAACAAACATTCGCGTCATTCCTTGAATAAGCACCACGCGATTCATACCAAGAATACTGCCAACCACCAGACTAGCGATGACGAAATAGAGTAAATTCGCCTCCTTCATCAACAAGTGGACCGTATCTAGTGTATTGATTTGGAAAGCACCGAAGTAAACCAACACTGACGGCACCATGAGACACAAAATAGCCGGGCCACCAATATCTTTTAAGACCGGTATATGGCGACCAATATGAGATAATACAAAGCCCATCGTCATAATAACCGCCAAACCACCAATCATATTCTTGGGTAGATAGCTGGAATAAGCCGAAATAAACACAATGGCCGAAATGGTCATAAATAATGCCATTGGCATGGTATTGATATTCATCTGGTTTAAGCTGATAAATAATTTTTTGATAGCGGACTTATCCGCCATATCAACACCTTCGACAGGGGTGAGAGTAATATCCTGATGTATTTTTTTCATTTTGGACCTAATGTTGGGTGACACCGAAGAAAATAGAGGTAAAAATATCGCCTAACTCATTCAAAAATTTGGCAAACCTGGCACGTAAAACTATTAACGATATCAATAAAAAATGTAGGATACGAATGCACCGCCTAAAAATACCACCCAAACCAGAATGAAAGAATAGTAAACAGACATATACTTACTGTATTTGTTAACAGCACTACAGGTTTATTTTAATTAACTTAACTCGGTGTTTTGTAATTAAATAATTTGAAGATTTTCAGTTTTTTTTGTTATGATTCTTAGTTGATAATAAGCAAATTAATATTTTATATGTGGAAATTAGCATTCAGTCTTCCATTGATGACAAAAATAAAAAACACAGTTTAATGTATAGCAAACCTGCGAGCAACCTCGATAGCTGTTCATCAATCATTGTGCTTATCCAATCTAACTCAATATCCTCTCACTCAACATCAGGGTTTAACTTGTTATTGGCCTAATTTGTTAAATACAATTCAATTATCATGTGAATACTATGGTTAACAATCTTTTATGAAAAAATAAATAATAAATTTAAAGAATATCAAAGAACCCCCTACCAAGTTAAGAAAAGTGCAATTCAATGATGAAAAATAATTACAAAATATAAAATAAGTCTAAAAATAATTCGCATAAAAAATACTAAATAGTTTTATAACTAAAAAACCAAACTCGCCACATTCACTTATACAACAGACAGTTGCGAACCACTCTGAATTTAATCAATACTCATAGAGAATGTATTTATATGAAAGCATTTTGTGTAATTATAAATTAAAATTAGCCATTCAATTACTGACTTCGGTAATACAATAAAAAAAATAATTTATATGTGAATATTATTTTGCCTCATCACGACAGAAACGATAGCATGCCCTCCCATAATTCAATAGTAATGATATATACCATAACAAGTGAAGGCGCTAAGACGCTATTTATGCATTAACCTTTAGCAATCGGTTGCAGTAATACATTCACGATGATTGCACAACAGACAGGAAAATAGGGAATGTCTATGATGTCAGGAAAACACTCTGCAGAAACCCATCACGCGGCGAGAAAACGCTGGTTAGATTCTCATGATACGGGCTATCACAAAAGTATGGGCCGACGTCATATACAAATGATAGCGATCGGTGGTTCTATTGGTACTGGCTTATTTTTGGGCACCGGTGCTCGCTTGCAAATGGCTGGCCCAGCATTAGCCTTGGTTTATTTGGTCTGTGGTATTTTCTCTTTTTTCATTCTCAGAGCACTTGGTGAACTGATTTTACACCGCCCCTCCAGTGGCAGCTTTGTTTCTTATGCCCGTGAGTTTCTCGGCGAAAAAGCCTCATATGTTGCTGGATGGATGTATTTTCTAAACTGGGCAATGACCGGGATAGTCGATATCACCGCCGTTGCTCTCTATATGCATTATTGGGGAACTTTTTCTGATGTGCCCCAATGGTTATTTGCATTAGGCGCACTTTCAATTGTCGCTACCATGAATATGATTGGCGTGAAATGGTTTGCAGAAATGGAGTTCTGGTTTGCATTGATCAAAGTCGCCGCCATTTCCATATTTCTGATCGTGGGCGTGGTGTTTCTCGGTACTGGCCAAAGTGTTGGCGGGCACCCGTCAGGTATGCATCTGATTACTGATAATGGCGGATTTTTCCCGCACGGATTACTCCCCGCACTGATATTAGTTCAAGGTGTTATATTTGCTTTTGCCGGTATCGAGTTAATTGGTACTGCCGCCGGGGAATGTAAAGACCCGGAAAAAATGCTGCCCAAAGCTATCAATAGTGTGATTTTACGCATTGGTCTGTTTTATGTCGGCTCCGTAGTGCTACTGGTATGCTTGCTGCCGTGGAATGCCTATCAGGCGGGACAAAGCCCTTTCGTAACATTTTTCAGTAACTTAGGCGTTCCATACATTGGAACAATTATGAATATTGTGGTGCTATCTGCCGCCCTTTCCAGCCTAAACTCCGGTCTCTACTCTACAGGACGTATTCTGCGCTCATTGTCGATGGGGGGATCCGCACCGAAATTCATGTCGAAAATGAGTCCCCAATCTGTTCCTTATGCCGGGATTCTGGTCACTGTCGGCATCTATGTCTTCGGAGTATTACTCAATTATCTTGTTCCCTCACAAGTATTTGAAATTGTTTTGAATATTGCATCATTAGGGATTATTAGCTCATGGGCATTCATCATTGTGTGTCAGATGAAATTACGTCAGGCAATTAAAAAAGGAACAGCTAAACCTGTCGCCTTCAAAATGCCCGGCGCTCCCGTGACCTCCTGGTTAACATTATTCTTCCTGGCAGGTGTATTAGTGATGATGGCGTTCGACTATCCGAATGGCACCTGGACCATTGCAGCTTTACCGGTGGTCGCTATATTATTGGTCATTGGTTGGTTTAGTTTGCGTAAACGCGCCCGCGAAGTTGCCGAAGATCCCATTGATATCCCCCTCAAAGAGGGTAAAGCAAAAATAGTACAGCCCGCTGAGTTACATCAGCAAAAATCAGCTAGCTAGAGACTGATACTCAGTCTGTGGGGTGATAAATAAACCACGGACTGAGTTTAATACGGACAGGGTAAAAGTTTATATCAAGCATCTGCTGAAAAGTGAGACGTAAACTTATTTACATCTATAGTAACTTTCTTTCACTCTGCCCGGCCCCGATTAAATCAGTGACAGAGAGTAAATTCGTGAAAACTCACCCCATGGGTGATAACCCACTCCGGTAAAGGTAAATCCATATTTTTCATAGAAACCAATATGGTCAGTACATAAATGTAATTCGTCGAAACCTAATTGTTTGGTCTCTTCAGCCAGGTGTTTTATTAGCAGCGCACCATAAGTATGGCCGCGAAAGTGTTCTTCAATATAGAGAGCACACAGCCAAGGGTACAAGTCCATACGACTGATGAAATCATTAGTAATCAGGCCGACACCACCAATAATCTCAGAATTGAACTCCATTAAATACCATTGCGGTAACGGATTTTTTGCACCAATACATTGAGTAATACAATCTTGATAAAGCATTTTGGTTTCATCCGTGGCCCACTTACTTTGAAAGTAATGAATAGCTTTATCTTTATATTCTAGCTGATTTCTCACCGAGATAATCTTTATCATAAAATTATACCTGCCATCGATGTGTAATTGCTATTTTTGGTAGAGATCCCAGCGATTACCGTATATATCTTCAAATACGACCACCATGCCATAGGCTTCTTTGCGAGGACCTTAACAGAAAGTCCCTCCTTTTGACTTCATTAATTCATAATCACGCCAGAAGTTCTCGGTCTCAAGGAAAAGGCATACCCGCCACCACACTGATTGCCAATAAATGTCGCTTGCATGATGATGGCATTCGGGATGTTTATATTTATGCTGCAAACCGTCCCCTATCAAGATTTTCAGCATCAAATGGCATGGCGTCACCCGTCCAATGCGCGTATTGGCAAGCGACCAAGTAGCCAATTTTTAGGGCCGGACGAGGAGTCAATTACTCTATCCGGCGGGGTAGCAAACTGGCTTAATACCCGCACCACCGAAAAACCAGAGGTAAAAGTAAAACGTAAGCGCAAACGTAAGACGACCAGCCCCACCAAGCCCAAACAACCAGAAGAGAAACAGGGCGAATACTTGATTGGCACCGATGAAAATGTGCTGACATTACGCACCACTTACGCCAGCAAACACAATGCACAGCGAGCGGCCAAATCGAATTGGGAACGGCTGCAACGGGGCGCGGCGAAATTCTCTATCCAACTTGCGAAAGGGCGCGCAGATCTCTACCCAGAAGTACCGGTTAAAGTGATTGGATTCAAAAAACAGATTGATGAAGCTGATTGGACGCTGGTCACTGTGACCCATTCAGTGAGTGACAGTGGTTTTACCACCGCGCTCGAGCTTGAAGTGAAAATAGATGATCTGGATATGGAATGATAATTTTTAATCAATAATCACGCATAATTATCATTAACACCGACCCTAGTTGGGATGATACTGGAGTCCGGATCATGTTCAATTGCCCTTTATGCCACAGCGCAGCCCATACCCGCAGCAGCAGCCAAATCACCATCGAAACCAAAAAGCGCTATCACCAGTGCATTAATGTGAATTGCGGTCATACCTTTGTGACGATGGAAAGTTTTATGCGTTCAATATCAAAACCCGGCGAGATTAACCCTGTGTTACCCCACCCACAAACCGGCGGCCAGGTTGTTATGTTCTGACGGCTGGAAATAAATTTATCTGCCCTGCTCTCATCCCGCTTTTGCGGGATTTTTTATGGCAGCAAAAAAACGATGCTGCCACCCTGCTGCCATTTTGCTGCCACTTGCCAAATCTCAGGCACAAAAAAACCGCCTCACGGCGGTTAACGACATACTCATACTACTTTGTTTTACTTATACTATTTTCCATGGTGCCCGGGGCGGGACTTGAACCCGCACAGCCATAAGCCGAGGGATTTTAAATCCCTTGTGTCTACCGATTTCACCACCCGGGCTCTGGAAAACTGGAGGCGCGTCCCGGAGTCGAACCGAGGTAGACGGATTTGCAATCCGTAGCATGGCCACTCTGCCAACGCGCCTTATTCTTCTTTGCCTTACTGCTGAGGTTCGCTTATAGCCAACCTACTAATTTGGAGCGGGAAACGAGACTCGAACTCGCGACCCCGACCTTGGCAAGGTCGTGCTCTACCAACTGAGCTATTCCCGCAACATCAGAACTTACTGATTTTTTTGCTATCTTTCGACATTTGGTTGCTGCCGTCTGATGCGATGCATTCTACTTACCTGACGCGATGAGTCAATAAAATTATCTGACTAATTCGTTCGTTTGCTGCTTTTTCCGGCGCTTCGATCAAGGTTCGAGCAAATCTTTCCAGGCAGCGTTTAAATATTGAAACATTGACCAAAATGTCAGTACCGCGGCAATGTAGAGTAGAACAAAGCTCGCAAGCTCAATATTGTGGTCAGGACGCCAAAGTAACCCAACTAATGAGCCCATTTGAGCAGTTGTTTTTACCTTACCAATCCATGAAACCGCAACACTGCTGCGTTTACCAATTTCAGCCATCCATTCCCGGAGAGAGGAAATGATAATTTCACGGGCAATCATGGTCGCTGCCGGCAAAGTAATCCACCAGACATGGTAATATTCAGCAACCAACACTAATGCGATGGCCACCATAACTTTATCCGCAACAGGGTCAAGAAAAGCCCCAAAACGGGTTGTTTGCTTCCAGCGGCGGGCTAAAAAGCCATCGAACCAATCGGTTGCTGCTGCAAACACGAAAATGATGGCACAAACCATCGGAGCCCATACGAATGGCAGGTAAAACGCCAAAACGAAGAATGGGATGAGTACAACACGAAACAGGGTAAGCCAAGTCGGTATATTCAATTGCATAATGCTACGATAACTATCTGGCTGGTGTGGATATTATGAGTATGGTGCAACATTAGCTTCAGTGTTTCAATGCATTGTAGATTTTTTCTGCCAATGCTTGTGAAATACTCGGCACTTTTGCAATTTCCTCGACGCTAGCATTAAGTAAAGGTTGCAGTCCCCCCATATACTTCAGCAGTATTTGCCGCCGTTTAGGGCCAACTCCCTCTATCATTTCTAATGCACTAGTATTTTTTACTTTTGAACGACGCTGCCTATGCCCAGTTATTGCATGATTGTGAGAATCGTCACGAATATGTTGAATTAAATGTAATGCAGGAGAGTCTGGCGGCAATGAAAAGCCCTCCCCTTCAGCTGCCAGAAACAATGTTTCTAGCCCTGCTTTTCGGTCACTTCCTTTAGCAACCCCAACTAATAGCGGTTTTTGCTTGTCCCACGTAACATTTAGTGAAGCAAAAACGTCAAAAGCTTGGGATAACTGACCTTTACCACCGTCAATAAAGATAACGTCGGGGATCTTTTTATCATCTAATGCTTTGCCGTATCGGCGTTTCAGCACTTGAGACATAGCCGCATAATCATCACCCGGCGTGATACCACTAATATTGTAGCGCCTATATTCCGAACGTACAGGACCATTTGCGTCAAATACCACACAAGATGCTACCGTCTGCTCTCCCATCGTATGGCTGATATCAAAACATTCCATCCGATTTATCTCATCAAGATTGAGAATCTTAGCCAACTCTTTCATTCGTTGATGGATAGTTGATTGCTGCGATAACCGTGTCACCAGTGCTGTTGAAGCATTCGTCCGAGCAAGCTTGAGGTAACGAGCTCGATCACCACGAGGACGACTTTGGATCTGAATTTTTCTTCCCGCCAGTTCAGAAAGAGAGGATGCCAACAGATCCTTTTCCTCAAGGGTGAAATCTAACAAAATTTCACCTGGGAGCGTACGCCCTTGGCTTCCTTGTAAGTAAAACTGCCCGACGAATGTCTGAACAACTTCACTCAATTCAGTTCCAGCAGGAACCTTGGGGAAATAACTTCGGCTTCCCAGAATCTTTCCCTGCCGAATAAACAACACATGTACACAAGCTAATCCAGCATCAAACGCTACCCCGATGACATCGAGATCTTCACTGTCGCCGGAAACAAACTGCTGCTCCGTAACGCGCCGTACCGCTTGTATTTGGTCACGAATACGCGCCGCATCTTCAAAATGAAGCAATCGACTGGCATCTTCCATGCGTGAAATCAATTGCGTCAATACTTGTTGGTCTTTGCCTGAGAGGAACAAACGCACATAATCGACCTGGCGCTGATACTCTTCTTCAGTCACTAATCCGGTAACACAGGGCCCAGAACAACGGCCAATTTGGTATTGCAGACAAGGCCGCGAGCGATTGCGATAAACACTGTTTTCACATTGTCTAACAGGAAAAAGCTTTTGTAATAATGCTAAAGTTTCGCGAACGGCATAGGAATTTGGAAATGGCCCAAAATATTCCCCTTTCTCATGCTTTGCACCACGATGAATCGCCAGACGAGGATGCTTATCTGCACTGAGGAAAATAAGTGGATACGATTTATCATCCCGCAACAACACATTGTAACGGGGCTGATAAAGTTTGATGTAATTATGCTCAAGTAAGAGCGCTTCCGTCTCCGTATGAGTGACGGTTACATCAATCTGGGCAATATTCTTAACTAAGGTTTCCGTTTTACGGCTCGCAACCTGAGCACGGAAATAGCTGGTCAGGCGCTTCTTGAGATCTTTCGCTTTGCCGACATAAATAACTGTTCCCGCCTTATCATACATGCGGTAAACACCAGGTTGGCTGGTGACAGTTTTCAAAAACTCTTTAGAATCAAAACAATCAGTCACTATTTGATAACGTCTCCGCGTTAAACAGCCCATGGCGGATAGCCAAGTGGGTCAATTCAACGTCACCACTAATATTAAGCTTACTAAACATCCGGTAACGGTAACTGTTCACCGTTTTTGGGCTCAGATGAAGTTGTTCCGATATCTCATTCACCTTCTGGCCTTTCGTTATCATGAGCATAATTTGTAACTCACGCTCAGATAAACAACTAAAAGGTGTTTCCGTCGAGGGTTCCAACTGCCCCAACGCCATTTGCTGTGCAATATCTGAGGCTATGTAACGTTGCCCCGAATGAACAGCACGGATAGCAGTCACTACATCCTGAGGTGCCGCACCTTTACTTAAGTACCCACAGGCACCCGCCTGCATAACTTTCGCGGGTAATGGATTCTCAGTATGAATAGTCAACATGATAACTTTAGTATCCGGAGAGAAGCGTAAAATTTTACGTGTAGCCTCCAACCCGCCGATGCCGGGCATATTCATATCCATCAATACGATATCAACAATATGGCTGCGGCACCATTTTACCGCATCTTCACCACACTGCATCTCATCCGCTACTTTGATACCCTTGATGTCTTCAAGAATGCGTCGTATCCCTGCGCGCACCAGTTCGTGGTCATCAACAAGAAGAACGCTAATCAAAGAAAATTCTCCAAAAATAAGGGAGTAACCTAATCACGCTTTACTTACAGTAATGATATTACTTGTTTTCGGGCAAAGAATGAATACAGAATAATTGCAAATTCATATCTATATCGTTTGACAGATATTGTTTTCATCAACATTTTTACTATGTACATAAAATTTCAGATGTATCAATTAATGACAAGATAAAAAAGAAAAGTTTTTTTAAGATTTTTCTTGTGGTTATCTATTCGTTCATAAAAAAATAATTTTCACCCTCAGAAAAGTTATTTTTATGCCAGCAAACACAACATATTGATACAACTAACAATCAGATAATTTTGTTCTATTTTTAAGTATAGGAATTATTCTTATTTTTTTATTTATTATTGATCTTTTATTCACTATGAAAATGCGTGATTTTTAACACAATTTACCCATTATAAGAAAATATGGACATTATGAACTTAATTAAGTTAATCCATCCAGCACGAATAGAGACATAGATTGGCCACAGCATCAGCATAAATACTCTCTTGGCTTGTGGCGCTCATTGAAGATTGCGCACATGTTATCAAAGCTAATCATCAGTTTATGATATAATACGATAACTGTTTAATAATGCCGCTTATGTTCACTGTCGTGCGGGTCTACCTGCATCCATCTTGTCCACAAGCAAGCGACTACTTCAGGAAAAAAAATGAGTAATCCAGACTTTACCACTTCTGCTGATCCAGAAACTTTAGCCAATGAAGTTGCATGTTTGAAAGCTACTGTAACCCTGCTGCTAAAAGCGATCGGCCAAGCCGATGCGGGGAAAGTAATCTTAAATATCGAACGTTCCATTGCCGATATCGAAGACACTGCTCAAGCTGAAGTTTTCGCCAATACACTGGCTCAAATTAAAAGCGGCTATCGTCAATAGCAGCAAGTGACAGCCTGTAATATCCCTATGCAGTCATGCTGCCGATATAGAAAATTCTTTTTCTTTCATCGAAATATACTCTATCGGCAGCTTATTTTATGGTCGTTCGAGACAATGATGAGCCTATTACTTAAAGCATTAATCGGTGCCAGCGTTGTGGTGTTAATTGGAATATTATCGAAAACACGTAATTACTATATTGCGGGCTTGATCCCATTGTTTCCAACGTTTGCGCTTCTTGCGCATTATATTGTCGGCAGTGAACGTAGCATCGAAGCATTGCGTGTAACAATTATTTTTGGCTTATGGGCAATTATTCCTTACTTTATCTATCTGATATCACTTTATTTTTTTCTTGACCACCTACGTTTATCCATTGCGTTAAGTGCCGCTGTTTTATGTTGGATTATTGCAGCCTGGATACTCATATCAGCCTGGAGTCAGTGGCACAGTTAACGGCGGCTATGTTATAAACCTCGTCTAATCAGCGTAATAGCAACAAAACAAGGGCATGAATAGCCAGCATTATTACAGAAAAAGTCAGGTTTAAATTACTGATTGACTTTGATCTCACCTCATCAGACGGCTCATCACTGACCTGAATTTTTCTGATTTTGTAAATCCAGTAGCCACCAAGCACCACAAAAAATAGTGCTAATGATACCGCCAACAGAGGATAACCCCAGACCAAATACTCGCTTAGTCCTGCAACAACAAACCAAATAATGACGAAGACCATGATTAATCACCTAACGTTTTTGGGGTATACAAGGTTAACTCACATCATATTATTGCAAAAACTCTTTTTGTACCCAAAGGCTCACACTCCCCCCACTTACTGGGAATACCGCCTCACCAGAATCATCTGTAGTAATAATAGCCGGATGATTACCTAAAAAATCAGCAAACTCTTTATTAGCTAAGTCTTCCCCAAGCGTGATTACTTTCTTATTTTCCGCACCATTAGAAAGAATAACAACACAGCCGGGGTCTTCCTCTGTGCCAGCTCGCACAAAAGCAATACAATTCTTATCATCAAAATAGTCACTTTGTGCACCATGTGCGAAGCGCTTTCTAGCTTGAATTAATTTATCTAACTCCGCAATGATTGGCATTTCTATTTGATAAGTCCCGCCATCATCCCCAGTATCTTCATAGCTAGTACCAAATAAATCAGGATAAAATACGCATGGTATCCCCTGCTCACGAATTAAAATTAATGCGTATGCTAGCGGTTTAAACCAAGGCTCGACTGGCGCTTCTAGCGATTGGAGTGGTTGAGTGTCATGATTTGCCACTATAGTGATGGTATGCATTGGATCGGCTTCAATTAATGTCCCACTGAACACTGGTGTAAGATCAAAATCCTCACCTTGATTTGAGGCTTCGTGAAACTTGTGGTGTAAAGCGACATCAAACAGCATTGCCAAACCTTCCACCCGTTCCAGATATTGTTGTAACTTTGTAATATCAGGAGACCAATATTCCGCGATAATCAGCAAATCATGATCCGCTTTATTTTGTACGTGCTGAATCCATTGTTTAAAGAACCATGCAGGAATATGCTTTACTGCATCCAAACGGAAACCATCAATGGGTAGTGTTTCTAACAACCATTCCCCCCAATACTTTAGCTCCTCTATTACTGCGGGGTTACGAAAATCAATATCGGCTCCCATTAGATAATCAAAATTACCTAACTCATCGTCAACTTCGGTTCCCCAACCTTCATTGCTATAATCATTTATAATCTTAAAAATACCTTCACCTGCCGGATCTTCAATATGGTCAACGCCATTAATGCACTGCTTATCCCAAATAAAGGAGGAATATATTTCATTACGGCCCGGAAAAGTAAATCGGGTATAAGCCTGGGTATCGATAACCTCATCGTCAATGTCAGTACGGTTTTCAATATTGACGTTATGGACACTTACCGCTTCTTTTTCATCAGCACCCATTTTATGATTGAATACAACATCAAAAAGGATTTTGATATCCACTTCCTTTAAGCGATTAATTGCATTCACAAGCTCCTCTTTATTTCCGTATTTTGTCGCCTGAGTCCCCTTCTGATCAAATTCACCTAAATCAAATAAGTCATAGGTATCATATCCGACAGAATATCCACCCGAGGCTCCTTTATAGGCTGGAGGAAGCCAAACATAATTAATCCCAAGTTGACTAATATGCTCTGCTTGCTCAGCGACCTCCTGCCATAGCTTACCTCCGTCAGGATAATACCAATGAAAGAACTGAAAAATAGTGGGGTTTTTCATAGGCTTGATACTCCATTTTACCGTTATCTCATAGTATGGCTCACTTTATAAAATTTGGGCGGGCAATAAGGTAATAGACTGTGTATTTCTTTTACTAATGGGATAATGTAAGCCTTATCTATCATTGATTTAGGGGTATTCAGATTCCTATTATTCTCTTATAACAGCTGGCTGTTAGCTGAAAGCACGCCTTTTGCTTAACTAGATATTTTTTATGGAATAATATAAATGACGCAAAATATTTATGATAATCAGGACGTTTTTTCAGGTTACGCCAAACTTAGTCGTTCAATTGATGGATTGGATGGTGCTCCGGAGTGGCCAGTAAATGGCTATCAGGCTGAAGGGAAACGGGTAACAGATTGGTTGGCTAAGAGGGTTATCAAACAGCATAGAACCTTAGGAAATTATATTAATATTTTGATTAAGCATGGTTTTATTATTACACATTTAGAAGAATGGGGCCCAACAGCACAACAAATTACAGATTGGCCTGCATTGGATGAGGAAAAGGAGCGCCCTGAGGTTGGGATTTTTATTTTATACAAATTCTTCAGCAATAGATTATCGACCGGTCTTCCATGGAAAATCGTTCCTTGTGAAACACCATCTTTATCTATTAAAGGATACTTATCAAAAAACCAAGCTTGAAAATATGATTGACCATCAAAAGCATGTATTTCAATTGATGTTATACGGTCTTGCAATAGCTCTACTTTGCGGTCATGCTGTTGAAAATCTGTTTGAAACTCAGCAGTAGGCGCTGGGAGTTCTCCATCAAATCGCCCTTCAACGAAAATTTTTTTTAGTAACGCCAATAAGGATTTGTATTTATCATTTGCATAAATAAACTTTGATTGATTATCTTTTGCCCCCCAAGGTTCAGAGCTTAGCGCAAAAAAATGTATTAATAATTTGAGAGCGTCGTATAGATTTTCATTCATTCAATTCACCTTTTAGTATTAGGATTATATTTTAATTATTAATTAAATAATAAATTACTCATCTTGTCTTTATACTTAAGTCGTGATTATTTAATTATTAAATAGCGGTTACCATCAAATGTTCAGGCCATTTTTTACTCTGCAGACTAAAAGGATGTTTGGCATGATAAATTTTTCAAATTTTGCTGGAAATAAAATAAAAGAAGACCCTGTGGTGGGTATATCAATTATAGAAATGTTTAAGAAAGAGGGGTTACAGGCCTATGGTACAATAATTG